>DASXFL010000104.1:0-31035 GCA_036489595.1 Solirubrobacterales bacterium | reverse complement strand
CAAGCGTGCGCAGGACCTCGTTTGCACCCGCCGGGTTCTTGACGAGCAGGATGCGCATCTCTCGTGGGGTGGCGCCCGGGATCTGCAGGCTGACGGTCTCGGCACGTCCGAAGGCGGCGCGCGCTCCTTCCAGCCCGGCCTTGATGTCGCTCAGCGGGACCTCGAGGGAAATTGCCAGTGCGGCCGCAGCGAGCGCGTTGTAGACGTTGTAGAGGCCCGGCAGGGGCAGCGAGAGCTCGACCTCGCCTGCCGGGGTCCGCACGGTCGCCCGCGAGCCCTCCATCCCGCGCAGCTCGATCCGCGTCGCCGCCACGTCGGGCCGCGGTCTCTCGGCCCCGCAGTGAGGGCAGCGGTAGTGGCCGAGGTGGCCGACGAATGCCCGCTCGTATTCATAGGGGTGGCCGCAGCGGCGGCAGTGCTTGGCGTCGAAGGCGTGCTGGAGCTCGGGCAGCGCCTGCGAGGCGTCCTCGATCCCGAAGTAGGTGACGCCGGCGCGCGGGCGCTCCTCGCGGTCGCGGCCGAGGTCGGCGATCAGCGGGTCGTCGGCATTGAGCGCGAAGGCACTCTCACCCTCGCAGGCCGCGACCGTCACCGCCCACTCGTCGGCCAGCGCCTCGACCTCGCCGTAGCGGTCGAGCTGGTCGCGGAAGAGGTTGCCGAGGACGATCAACGAGGGGTGCAGCTGCTCCGCCACGCGCGGCAGCCAGGCCTCGTCGACCTCGAACAGGCCCTCGCTGCCGCGCTGCTCGAGCAGCGCCGTCGCCACGCCCCAGGTCATGTTCGAGCCGGCGCGGTTGTGGATCAGCGGCCGGCCCTCGGTGGCGAGGACGGCGGCGATCATCCCGGCCGTCGTGGTCTTGCCGTTGGTGGCGCTGACCAGGGTCGTGCCCCCATCCAGGCGCGTCCCGAGGCGGGCGATCGCCTCCGGCTCGAGCCGCAGCAGCACCCGCCCCGGCAGCGTCGTGCCGCCACCACGACCGCTGGCCCGGCTGGCGGCGCCGATCGCCCGCGCCGCGGCGACCTTGGCCCCGAACAGCGCGCTCAACCTGAAGCCTGCGGGACGAGGACGCTAAGGGCCCGCGGCAGCACCCGCAGGGAGACCGGGGTGTCGGTCAGGTGCTCGCCGTCGGCGTAGACGGGGAAGGGTCGGCTGGAGCTCAACTCGAGGTGCGGGGCGCGGAATACCTGGATCTCGGGCGAGGACAGGTGCTCGCCCTTGAACACCTTCGGCAGCATACGGACGAAGTGCAGCTTGCTCGACTCGCCGGCTGCGACGACGTCGAACTGGCCATCGTCGATCTCCGCATCCGGCGCGATGTACATGCCGCCGCCGTAGGCGCGGTTGTTGGCGACAGCGACGAAGTAGCCGCGGACGCGGACCCGTTCCTCGCCGACGGAGATCGTGAAGCCGGCCGGCTTCCAGCGCGCCAGGGTGATCAGCGAGGAGTAGGCGTAGACGAGGTTGCCGCGGAGGAAGCGGGTTTCGTTGGCGAGCCGGTTGCATTCGGAGTCGAAGCCGACGCTGACGATCCCGAGGAAGCGGCGGCCGTTGGCCTCGCCGACGTCAATCTGGCGGCTGTGGCCGGCGAGGACGACGGCGATCGCCTGCTCGGGGTCGGTGGGGATCCCGAGCCCGCGGGCGAGGTCGTTGCCGCGGCCGCCGGGAACGATCCCGAGCGCAGCCTCGGTGTCGGCGAGGGCGCCGCCGATCGCCCCGAGCAGGCCGTCGCCGCTGATCACCACCGGCAGCTCGCCGGCCTCGACCGCGATCAGCGCCTGCTCGACGCCGTGCTCGATGCCGCGGGTACGGACGACGCGGAAGTCGACCCGGCGCTCGTCGAGGTGGGTCTCGACCCGGGGCAGCAGCTTCAGCGCCCGGCCGCCGGCCGAGTGCGGGTTGACGAGTAGAGCAAGCGGTTCCATCCCTGCAAAGGCAGCCTATTCCTGCGGGTGCCTGACCAAGCAGGTCAAGGACACAGGGAGCGCCGTGTGCTCTGCACACCAGTGACCGAGGACGCCGGCATGCGCAGGTCAGGCGGCCCGCAGGCGGGCGACCGCGTAGCCGCCGGCGCCAGCAGCTTCCGACCAGATCGGCTCGAACCCGGCGCGGCGCAGGCGCCAGCCGCGGAGGCGGGCGCCGAGCCCCTGGTCGGCGTCGCCGGCGCTCCGCGCCACCAGCAGGTAGCCGCCGGGTCGCAGCACCCGAGCCAGCTCTCGCGGGGCCGGCGCCGCGTCGAGCAGGGCGACGAGGTCGAAGTGGTCGTCGGGAAAGGGCAGCCTGCGCGGGCCGCCGGCCTTGAAGGCGACCCGGCCCTCGGGGTCGAGCCCGATCCGTCCGGCGGCGCGGCGGACCGTCGCTTCGTCGGCGTCGACCCCGCGCACGCTGGCACGCGGGAACTCGCGAGCGAGAAAGAGGGTGCCGTCGCCCTCGCCGCACTCGACCTCGAGGATCCGCTCCGGCTCGCCGACGTGGAGCGCTGCGGTGGCGAGCGGGATGAGCGGAGGGACCTCGTTCATGGCGCCCGATCGTACGCGCCGCTCGGCCCAATGGTCTACTCTTCCCGACCGCATGGGGGAGCAGGTCGACAGGCGGTGGATCATCCTCGGCTTTTTCGCCGTGGTCGCGGCGGCGATCGTCGTCGTGATCCTGGTCTCCCGCGGCGGTGGCAGCAGCAGTAGCAGCAGCGAGAGCACCACCACCGGCAAGGTCGGCAAGAACGGCTGCGAAAAGGTTGCGGCGCCGAAGCCGCGCAAAGTGTCACTGCCGGAACCGAAGCAGAACGTCGAGAAAGGCGAAACGGTGACCGCGGTGGTCGAAACCAGCTGTGGTGATTTCGATATCGCCCTCGACACCACGCGCGCCCCGAAGACCACGAACTCCTTCGCCTACCTGGCCGATGAAGGGGTCTACGAAGGCACCCAGTTCGGGCGGGTGGTGCCGGGATTCGTGATCCAGGGCGGCGACCCCGAAGAGACCGGAGCCGGCGGCCCCGGTTACAACATCGAAGAGGCGCCGCCCGCGAACCTCGCCTACACCAAAGGCGTGGTAGCGATGGCGAAGGGCGCGACCGACCCGCCCGGCTTCTCCGGCAGCCAGTTCTTCGTCGTCCTCGGCGCCAAGGTCAAGCTGCCGCCCGAATACGCGTTGATCGGCAAGGTCAGCTCGGGGATGAAGGTGGTCGAAACGATCGGCAGCCTCGGCACGTCCGAAGAAAAACCGAAGCAGGTCGTGCTGATCAAGAACATCACGATCGAACGCGGGTAGGCGCCGCTCCGTAAGCTGGTTCAGTGGCCAAGGTCGACGTAGGGGACACGGCGCCGGACTTCGAGCTCCCGGGCACCGGGGGCAAGACCTACCGCCTGGCCGAGTACCGTGGCCGCAAGCTCGTCCTCGCCTTCTATCCCGGCGACTTCACCGCTGTCTGCACGAAGCAGTTCTGCTCTTACCGCGACAACGCCGAGCAGCTCGACGAGATCGGCGCCGAGGTGCTCGGGATCTCACCGCAGTCGGTGGAGTCGCACGAGCGCTTCACCGAGGAGAAGCGGCTCAACGTGCCGCTGCTGGCCGACGAGGACAAGTCGGTGGCGCGCGCCTATGGAGTCCTCGCCGGGCCGATGGTGCGGCGCTCGATCTTCGTGATCGACGAGGAGGGGATCGTCCGCCACCGCAAGGTGACCCTGGCCGGGCTCACCTACGAGTCGGTCGACGACCTCCAGCGCGCGGTCGCGGCGGTCGCCTGATGGCGGGCCTGACCGGCGCCCAGTTCGAGGTCGGGCCGGGGCCGGTGCTGCGCGGCGAAACGGCGGGGGAGGGGGTCCCGATCGTCCTCTGCCACGGAATCACGGCGACGCGGCGCTACGTCGTCCACGGCTCGCGGGTGCTGGAGCGCGGCGGCTTCCGGGTCGTCACCTACGACGCCCGCGGCCACGGCGAGTCGGACCCCGCCCCGGAGGAGGGTTATGGATACCCGCGGCTGGTCGACGACCTGGAGCGGGTAATCGAGGCCGAGGTCGGCTCCGAGCGCTTCCTGCTGGGCGGCCACTCGATGGGCGCTCACACCGTCGTTGCTTACGCGCTCCGCCACCGCGAGCGGCTGGCCGAGCGGCTCGCCGGCCTGGTCGTGATCGGCCCGGTCTTCCGCGGCGGCCGGATTCCCGACAGCGCCTATGACTACTGGGACGGGCTGGCGGAGGCGCTGGAGCGCGGCGGCGTCGACGGCTTCGTCGAGTTCATCGGCCGCGAGCAGGGGATCGACCCCGCCTTCCGCGACTCGGTCCTGCGTTTCACCCGCGAGCGGATGTTGGCGCACGAGCATCTGGACGCCGTCCTCGCGGCGCTGCGCGAGACGCCGCGCTCGCGGCCCTTCGAGGAGATCACCGAGCTCGAAGGGATCGAGGTTCCGGCGCTGGTCGTCGCCAGTCGCGACGAGGCCGACCCCGGCCACCCGTACAAGAGCGCCGTCGCCTATGCCGAGGCGATGCCGCGGGCGACTCTGGTCAGCGAGGGCGAAGGCGAATCGCCGCTCGCCTGGCAGGGGGGAAGGCTTTCCCGTCAGATCGCCTTCTTCCACGAGTCGGTATCTTCGTCGCCATTGCTATGAAAGTTCCGACCGAACGATGAGGCTTCCGAGCGAGGCAAACCTGCGGCGAATCATCGCCTTCGTCGCGGCGCTGGGGATCGGCGTCGCCACCTACATTGCGATCGCCGACGCCAACAGCGGCGCCCCGACCTGCCTCGCCGGTGGCACCGGGTGCGAGACCGTCGCCAAGAGCTCCTATTCGCACATCGCCGGCATCAATATCGCGATCTTCGGCATCGCCGGCTATATCCTGCTGCTCCTGAGCGCCTTCGTCGCCAGCGACTACGGGCGCCTGGGCGGCTTCGCCGTCGCCCTCGGCGGCTTTGGATTTAGCGTTTATTTGACTTACCTCGAGATATTTAAGATCGAAGCGATCTGCCAATGGTGCGTGGCAAGCGCGGTGCTGATGACGATTCAGTTCCTGCTCAATGCGACGAGGCTGATCGGCTATGCCGGTACCGACGCCGGCGCCGCCTCGGGGCGCGGAAAGAGGAATCCGGAAGCAAGCGCGGTAGGGGGATAGATGAGCAACAAGCGAGAGCGGGAGAAACGGCGTGAAGAACGGCTCGCCGAAGAAGCAAAGGTCGACAGCGGCGACCGCCGCAAACGGCTGCTGCAGACCGGCGCCGGGGCCGTCTTCGTTGCGATCATCGCCATCGTCGTCGTGATCGTCGTTGCAAGCTCCGGCTCGAGCAGCGGCGGCGACGCCGAAAACCTCTCCGAAATCAGCCAGGTCGACTCACTGCTCAGCGGGATTCCGCAACAGAAGCTGGTCCTCGGCCAGGCCAGCGCGCCGGTCGAACTGATCGAGTACGGCGACCTGCAGTGCCCGATCTGCAAAGAGTATTCGGAAGAATTCCTGCCCTCGATCATCGAAAAGCAGGTGAAGAACGGCGAAGCGAAGATCATCTTCCGCAACTTCACGATCATCAGCGAAGAATCGATCCCGGCCGGGCAGGCGGCGATCGCCGCCGGCTCTCAGGGGCGCGGCTGGAACTACATCGAGCTCTGGTACCGCAACCAGGGCGAGGAGCGCTCGGGCTACGTGACCGAAAAATTCATGGAATCGATCGCAAGGGGCGCGGGCGTCAAGGACATGGCCAAGTTCAACAAGGAACGAAAGAACAAGGCGACCGAAGAAGAGGTCACGCGGACCTACCAGCAGGCGCAGACTTTCGGCTTCGACGGGACGCCGTCGTTCGCGATCAAGGGCCCGAGCACCAACGGGATCGAACTCCTCAACACGCCGCAGACGGTTGGGGAATTCGAAGAAGCGATCGAAAAGGCCTCCTGAGCTAGGCCCCCTCGGGCCTAGTTGACATAACTATCATTATCGTGCGTAGGTGGCACGGATCAGGGGGCGAAGGCGAGGCGCGCCAGCTCCCGCACCCCCGCCAGTGGGCCCGCCGGAGCGGCCGCTGAGGGAGACTCTCCGGGGTGCTCGGGCGCGATCAGGACCCGCAACGCCCGCGGCCGCACCCGGAACCGCAGCGGCGACTCGAAGCTCAGCGCCTCGCCGTCGACGCCGGCGGCGATCGGCCCCGCGGCCTCGACGACCAGCTCTCGCGCCGTCAGCTCGCGGTAGCGGCCCACGGAGGCCGTCTCCGCCGCGATCGGCGGCGCGAAGTCGAGGATTCCCAGGGTGCCGGTGTCGAGTCGCGGCCTGGTACCGGCTCCCAGCTGCGCTCCCAGGCGGTACGGGTTGTTGGAGACCAGCACCAGCGCTTCGCTGGTCTGCGGCTCGCCGCCGTCGCCGCGCCAGCGCAGCTGCCGCGGCTCGCCGTCGGGCCCGAGCGACTCGGCCAGGGTGTCGAGCAGCGTCCGCAGCTTCGCCTCGCGGTATCCCCGCTGGCTGACCGCCGTCGCGTAGACGCCGAGCGAGACGTTGTTGACGAAGACCCGCCCGTTCACCTCCCCCAGGTCTACATAACGCTCGCCCGCCCCCGGGAGGAGGGCGGCGAGCGCGCCGAGGACGTCTTCGCGGTCGACGCCGAGGTCGAGGGCGAAGTGGTTGCGGGTCCCCGAGGGGATGCAGGCGTAGGGCAGGTCGTGGGCGGCCGCGACCGTCGCCACCACCGCCTGCGAGCCGTCGCCGCCGGCCATCGCCAGCGCGTCTGCCTCCCTCCCCACCGCCTCCTCGGCGAGCTGCTCGAGGTCCTTGCCGGGCTCGAGCTCGATCACCTCGATCCCGCGCTCGCGCGCCGCCGCGACCAAACCGACCCGGGCGGCACGCCCGTCGCCCGAGCGCGGGTTGACGAACAGCACCGGCCGCTCCGGCGCCGGCGCCTCCGGCAGCCGGCCTTCGGGCCGGAAGGCGCGCCGCGCCGCCGCCAGCGAGGCCAGTACGGCCGCGATCGAGACCGCCAGCAGCCAGCCGCTGCCGCCGCCGAGGGTGACGAGCACCGAGGCGACCAGCAGCAGGGCGCCGAGGCCGAGCCAGAGCAGGCGCGGCGGGCCCTTGCGCAGCATCCCCATCCAGGCCGCTACCAGCGCCAGCACGACGCAGGCGAAGACGACGAGGCCGCGCGGGAAGTCGGAGACGAAGGCGTAGGCGGCGGTCCCGACCGCGACCAGCGCGCAGAGGAGCGCAGCGAGGGCGGCCAGGCGGCGACTCATATGATCGCCCCGTGGGCCTGGCGCGAGAGCTGCTGAGCGAGGCGAAGCTGGTCGACGGCGCCGTCTACGGCGCCGTCGCCGCCGCCGAGACGCCGCGCCTCGATCGCGGCATGCGCGCCCTCAGCCGCGCCGCCGACCACGGCAAGCTCTGGTTCGGCGCCGCCAGCGCCCTGGCGCTGCTCGGCGGCGATCGCGGCCGCGCCGCCGCCCGCCGCGGCCTGGTCTCGCTGGGGACGGCCTCGGCAATCGCCAATCTGGTCGGGAAGCCGCTGACGACGCGGCGCCGGCCTGAGCGCGAGGAGCTCGAGGAGCTGGCGGCGCGGCAGGTGCCGATGCCCCGCAGCAGCTCCTTTCCCTCCGGCCACACCGCCTCGGCCTTCGGCTTCGCGTTCGGTGCCGGCGCTGCTTGGCCGGTCCTCTCGCCGCCGCTGCGGGCGCTGGCGACGCTGGTCGGCTACTCGCGCGTCCATACCGGCGTCCACTATCCCGCAGATGTGGTCGCCGGGGCGTTCCTCGGCGTCAGCGCGGCCGAGCTCGCCGGGCGCCTTCTCGACCGCGGCTAGCTCAGCCGCGGCTCAGGTCGGTGGCGCTTCGCTCGCCCTCGCTGCGGGCGGCGCGCTCCTCGTAGGCGCGGCGCGCCTCGTGGTCGACCTCAGTCATCAACTTGTCGGTGCCCATCGCCCGGCCGACCGACTCGCGGGCCGCGCGCGGCAGCAGCATTCCGGCCCTCAACAGGGCAGCGTTGGCGCGCGGGACGAAGACGTCGAAGCGGGGCGCTTCCAGCACCTCGGCGATTGCCGCGGCGACGTCGGCGGCCTCCACCGGTTTCACCCACCGCTGGCCGACGCCGCTGGTCAGCTCGGTGTTGACCACGGTCGGCATCACGCAGGCGATCTCGACCCCGGTCCCGTGCAGCTCCGCCCGCACCGCCTCGCTCAGGCCGACGACGCCGTGCTTGGTCGCCGAGTAGGTGGCGATCCCGGAGGTCCCGAGCTTGCCCGCCAGCGAGGCAATGTTGACGATGTGGCCCTCGCCGCGCGGGCGGAAGCGCTCGATCGCCAGCTGGGTGCCGGTGATGACGCCGATCAGGTTGATCTCGATCTGGCGGCGGACCGACTGCGGCGACTCCTCGACCAGCGGCGTCACCGGCATGATCCCGGCGTTGTTGATGACGACGTCGAGCGGCCCCAGCTGGCGATCGGCCTCCTCGAGGAAGCGCTCGAAGGAGCTGCGGTCGGTGACGTCGAGCGGCAGCGCCAGAGTGCCGCCGCCGAGCTCGCCGGCGCTCCGCTCGGCCAGCTCGAGGTCGAGGTCGCCGATTGCCACCCGGCAGCCCTTCGCCACCAGAGCGGCGGCCGTCGCCCTGCCGATTCCGCGGGCTCCGCCGGTGATCGCGACGACCCTGCCGTTCAGTGACCTGCGCTCCTTCGCCATCTCTCCTCCTCGCTGCGGCGTCCTCGCGCACCGCGTTTGGCTGCCTGGCCAAATCTAGCGCGTATCCGAGTTAACTTCCCGGCATGAGCGTGACGATCGACCAGCTGACGGTCGCCGACGTCCCCGCCGCCTGGGCTCGGGTCGGGTTCGCGGTGCAGGGCGACTCCGTCGTCGCCGGCGAGGTGCGAATCCGGATGGCGGGAGCGGGCCGCGGCCTCCGCGAGTGGTCCTTGCGGGAGGTCGCCTCGACGGAGCTCGACGGCTTGCCGACCTGGAGCTCCGACCGGCCGGCGCCCCGCGAGGCGCCCTCCCACCCCAACGGCGTCGCCGCCGTCGACCACGTGGTGGCGATCACGCCGGCGCTGGAGCGGACGGTGGCGGCGCTCCAGGCCGCCGGCCTCGACCTGCGCCGGATGCGCGAGGAGCCGACCCCGGCGGGGGCGCCGCGGCAGGCCTTCTTCCGGCTCGGAGCGACGATCCTCGAGGTCGTGCAGAAGCCCGATCAAGTGGTGGCGCGCGAGGGCGCCGAGCGGCCGGCCTTCTTCTGGGGCCTTGCCTTCCGCGTCCCCGACCTCGAGGCTTCCGTCGCCGGGCTCGGCGACCGGGTCAGCGAGATCCGCCCCGCCGTGCAGCCGGGCCGCCGCATCGCCAGCCTGCGCCGCTCGGCCGGCCTCTCGCTGCCGGTCGCCCTGATCACGCCGCCCGCCTAGCCTCCTCTAGCTAGGTGGCGCTGGTGGCAGGCGCTCCCGTCGGCTCCTCGGCTTCGACCTGCGGCGGGTTCGGCCAGAGCACGAAGGCGAGGTAGATGATCAGGAGCCCGATCGCGGTCCCGATCGCCCGCTGGCCGGCGGCCTCGAGCGCCGGCTCGCCGAGAATGTCGACGGAGAGGACGACGAAGATCGTCACCGCCAGCGTGAAGAGGGCGTACTGGACGGTCAGCAGTCCGTAGGCAAAGCCGATCGACACCGCCAGCAGGAGCCCGTCGACCAAGTCGGAGTCGATCAATTCGGCCAGGCCGGTGGCGATCACCAGTCCGGCCGCGGTGCCGACCGCGCGGAGGACGATTCGGTGGTAGCTCTCGTCGCGTTCGGGCCGCATCACGAAGAGGATCGTCAACGGCACCCAGTAGCCGTGGTCGTGGAGGTCGAAGGCGTGGTAGACCGCGACCCCGAGGGCGAGGGCGGTGCCGAAGCGGAGCGCGTGACGGGCGGCCGGCGATTCGAGGTTGAAGTTGGAGCGCAGGCGCTCGATCGCGATCTGGGTGCTCCAGCCGCTCTCGGGTTGGTCGGCGGCGCGGTCGGCGAAGACCCAGACCAGCAGCGACCAGATCACCTGCAGGGAGGCGCCAGCGGTGCCCCAGATCAGCGCCTTGCCGGCGGCGTCGGCGGGCAGCCAGAGTCCCTGGGAGATCAGCAGCGCAAGCACGGTGACGAGCCCGCAGAAGGCGAGCCGCAGCGAGACCGAGAAGCAGTAGCCGGCAGCGAGGCCGAGCAGGCCCATCGCCAGCACCGCGGTGACCGCATGCTGGCTGCTCAGCACCCCGAGCGCCGCCGCCAGCCCGACCAGGACGGCAGTCACCGCCTGCCAGGCGGCGCGCGGCCGCGCCGGCGCGTCCATCCCGGCGAAGCCGCAGATCGAGGCGCCGATCCCGAGCGCGCCTTTGGTCGGCGCCCCGAAGCCGAGCTCGAAGACCAGCGTCAACCCGACCGGCACCGCCAGCAGGGCGCCCCGCCGCAGCGCCGGCCTGGGCTCGCCAGGGCCGATCGCGAACAGCGGCGAGGCCTGCAGTCGCCGCGCCATCCCGGTCGGGTTGAAGAGGGCCTGCCGAGGCCGGGCGGAGGCTTCGGTAGGGGTAATCTGAGAGGTCTTGGTCAACGCAGTCATCAGCTCCGATCCCGCGGCTGGGGTGGGAATCTTCGCCGCCCTGGCGGCGGGAATTGTCTCGTTTCTATCTCCCTGCGTGCTGCCGCTGGTCCCGGGCTACCTCTCCGCCGTCACTGGGGTCTCGGCCAACGAGCTCGACCAGGCCGGCTGGCGCCGGGTGCTCGGCCCCAGCCTCCTCTTCGTCGCCAGCTTCTCGGCGATCTTCGTGGTCCTCGGCCTCACCGCCACCGGTCTCGGCTCGGCCCTGCACGAACACGAAGAAACGCTGAGAACGATCTCCGGGGTGCTGATCATCGCGATGGGCGTCCTCTTCGTCGCCTCCCTCTTCATCACCCGCCTCAACCGCGAGTGGCACGTCGAGGCGCTGCTCGCGCGGGCCGGCAAGGGCGGCCCGGTCGTCGCCGGCGCCGCCTTCGCGATCGCCTGGACCCCCTGCATCGGACCCACCCTCGGCGCCATCCTCTCGGCCGCCGCCCTCGCTGGCTCCTGGGGCCGCGGCGCCTTCCTCCTCGCCGTCTACTCAGCCGGGCTCGCGATCCCCTTCATCGCCACCGCCCTCGCCTTCTCGCGGATGACCACCGCCTTCGCCGTGATCAAGCGCCACTACCAGCTGATAGTCGCGATCGGCGGCCTGATCCTGATCGTGATGGGCTTCCTGATCCTCAGTGGCGAAATGAAACAGCTCAACATCGAAGTGCAGTCGTGGGCCGAAAGCGCCGGCCTCGACTTCTGGAACCGCTAGCTGCCCCCGCGAGGTTGCCGTCTACCGCCGCATAGGCGGGAATAGGCAGCCTGTCAGTTGTTGGTCGCCGGGGCGACGGTCTCCAGCTCCTGGCCGACCGCCTCGGTGATCTCGAGGCCGCTGTCGTCGGCGTCGCGCGAGCAGACGATGCGGAAGCGGCCGGTCCCGAGCTCGGCGTCGGGGACCAGCGGCAGGCCGCGGATCGTGTCCCAACCCAGGCGCTCGATCTCGAACGGGTTCATCCGCACCTCCGCTGCCGGAAAGGGGCAGTTGGCGTTGTGCTGGTCGATCGCGCGGGAGATCGCCTCCAGGTTCTTCGCCTCCGGGGACGCCATGCCAGGAGCCTAGAGGTTGCCGCCGAATCACTCCAACGATGAGCACCAACCGCCTCGAGGCCTTCTCCGACGGCGTCTTCGCGATCGCGATCACCCTGCTGGTGCTGGAGATCGATGTGCCCGAACCGGGCAGCGGCCAGCTCGGCCGCGAGCTCCTCGCCCAGTGGCCGAGCTACGCCGCCTTCGTCGTCTCCTTCGTCACCATCGGGATCATCTGGATCAACCACCACGCGATGGTCCGTCGCCTCGCTCGCGCCGACCAGTCGATCCTGGTCTGGAACCTATTCCTGCTGATGTCGGTCTCCGCCCTCCCCTTCACCACCGCGCTGATGGCCGCTTACCTGAAGGAGAGCGCCGGCGAGTCGCTGGCGGCGGCGATCTACAGCGGCTCCTTCCTGCTGATGTCGCTGATCTTCGTCGGCATGAACCGCCACATCCTGCTGCGTCGCGCTCACCTCCTCGAACAGCGCCTCGAGGAGGACGTCCGCCGGCAGACCCTGACCCGGGGCGCGATCGGAGTCCTCCCCTACCTGGTCGCCACCGCCCTCGCCTTCGTCACCCCCTACCTGACCCTGGCGATCTGCGCCGGGCTCGGCGCCTATTACGCCTTCCCGGTTGCCAGCTCCGGCCCCGGCGAGGAAGCGGCCCTTTAGCGGGCGCACAGAACCGCTCTCTAGGGTCCGGGTGATGCCCGCGGCCCTCCTCTCAACCGCCGCCGTGGCCGGCGTTTTCGTGCTCGTGGGCATCCTCGTGATCGGCTCGATCGTGCTTGCCCTGCGCCGGCCGCGCTGAGCCGGAAAGGCGGGGCGACGGCCCCGGGATGCGGTCCGGGACCGTCGCCGATTTCACAGGAAGGGCCGCAGGGAGAGAGATTCTGCGGCGCTCCCTGGTATCGACCGCGAGCGCGAGCCGGTTTAGCCCTGGCTCTGGCCTCTCAGCCAGGCGCCCTTCCTCTTACGAACGTCTGTTCGATCCGATGCGGGGCGTATGGTCCCGATCGTGGCGAGCGAAGTGAAGGACTGGCCGCGGGCGATCGCCCACCTCGACATGGACGCCTTCTACGCCTCGGTCGAGCTGCGGCGGCGGCCAGAGCTGCGGGGGAAGCCGGTGGTCGTCTGCGGCAACGGGCCGCGGGCGGTGGTAACGACGGCCAGCTACGAGGCCCGCAAGCTGGCCGGGATCCACTCGGCGATGCCGGCGGCGACGGCGCGGCGGCGGCTCCCGGACGCGGTCTACATCACCCCTGACTTCCCCGCCTACCGCGAGGCCTCGGGCGAGGTGATGGAGGTGCTGCGGGCGAACGTCGAGACGGTCGAGGTGGTCGGGCTCGACGAGGCCTACCTCGACCTCACCGGCCTCTTCTCGCCGAAGGCGACGATGCGGCGGATCGCCGCCGAGATCCGCGAAGTCACCGGCGGCCTCACCTGCTCGGTCGGGATCTCGGAGAGCCGGCTGCTGGCGAAGATCACCAGCGAGCTCGGCAAGCCGTCCGGCCTCGTCGTCCTCTCGCGCGAGGACGCCCTCGTCCGCTTCGCCGGCCACTCCCCCGGCCTTGTCCCCGGGATCGGCCCGAAAACGGTGCAGCGGCTGGAGCAGATGGGCGTGACGACGTTGGCGCAGCTGCGCGAGGGCTGGTCGCGGGAGCAGCTCGAAGAGCGCTTCGGCCCCCGCTCCGGCGCCTGGCTCCACGCCCGGGCCCGGCTCGAGGACTCGACCCCGGTGGCGACCTCGCGCGAGACCAAGTCGCAGTCGGCGGAGACGACCTTCGACTACGACGTCAGCGACCTCGGGCAGCTCGAACGCCAGCTCGGCGAGCTCGCCGAGGAGCTCTGCCGGCGGCTGGCCCGCCGCGACCTGGCCGGTCGCTCGATCGGGATCAAGGTGCGGCTCGACGACTGGACCAACGTCAGCCGCTCGCACACGGTCGAGAGCCCGACCAACGACCCCGCCGCCGTCGGCCCCGTCGCCCTCGACCTCCTGCGTGCCTACGACCCGCCGCGGCCGGTGCGGCTGCTCGGCGTCCGCGTCGCCTCCTTCGAGAGCGACGACGCGGACGCCGTGAGCACGGACGATGCCGCCGAGCCGCAACTGCAGCTCGGCGTCGAGAGCTAGCGGCTCGCCAGCACCGTCCCCACGCCGGGGAAGCCGAGCTTCTGCTTGACCGCGTAGGTGAGGTCGAACTCGCGGCCGGCCACGTAGGGGCCGCGGTCGATCACCGGTACGGTGATCTGGCGGCCGTGGTAGCGCAGCTTCACCTCGGTCCCGCAGGGCAGCGTCTTGTTGGCGACGCCGAGGGTGCCCGGCATCAGGGTGCCGCCGCAGGCGACGCCGTTGCCCCAGAGGCCGGGGCCGTACCAGGAGGCGCCGGCCATCCGGTAGCTGGTCAGGTGGCGCGCCTTGCTGGCCGCGCCCCTGATGGCGGCGTCGTGGAGGCCGTAGGCACGGATCGAATAGGACCCGGTCGTCCTCGGCGCCCAGCGCAGGGCGAAGCTGCCGTTGGCCTTGGTCGCGACGCCGACGTGGCCCGAGTCGGGCCCCTTGAAGACGACGCGGACGCGGTGGCTGCCGCCTGGCTTCACCCGGCCGCTGACCGTGATGCCGTCACCGGCGAGCAGGTCGTGGCGGGAGAGGTGCAGGGCGACGTGGGACCTGGCCCGCTCGGGGCGCTGGTCCTTGTAGGGGTTGTGCGGGGCGGCGGGGGCGACGGAGGCTCCGACCGCCAGCGCGGCGAGCGCTGCAGCCGCGGGCACGACGTATCGCATCTTGGGTTACTCACTCGCTTTCTGCTGCCTACGGGGTTAGCTGACGGGCTCGCGCGGGGCCCGGCTGGATGCCGGACGCTGCGCTACAGGCGGCTAGCCGCTCGATTCGCCCCGGGCCGCGGCGGCAGTGGACGGAAGCCGCGGCAAGTGGGTCCCCCGCTCCCCGCGCGCAGCGGCGCGGGGACTCGGCAGGTGGGATGTGCGTGTACGGAGAGAACACGCTACGGACGCGGTCAGACCGCGAATGTGAGCGAGCGCACACCCGCTGCTCCTCGCACGGACTCGCCCATTTGGCTCTGTAGGCGGAAAAGGGGCCCTATACCGGCGGAGTTTCTTGTGCGAAGATGGATCGATGGCGGACAGGCTGACGGGGCTGGATGCGTCGTTCCTCCACCTCGAGCGGAGCGGCGCCCACATGCACGTCGCCTCGACCAGCATCTTCGAGGGGCCGGCGCCGGGCCACGGGGAATTCCGCGACCACATCGCCTCGCGGCTGCACCTCGTCCCCCGCTTCCGGCAGAAGCTGCGTTTCGTGCCGCTCGAGCAGGGCCGCCCAGTCTGGGTCGACGACCCGCACCTCAACCTCGACTACCACGTGCGCCAGACCGCGCTGCCGGCGCCGGGCTCCGACGAGCAGCTCCGCAACCTGGCGGCGCGGATCTTCTCCCAGCAGCTCGACCGCTCGAAGCCACTCTGGGAGCTGTGGCTGGTCGAGGGCCTCGACGACGGCCGCTTCGCGATCATCGGCAAGAGCCACCATGCCCTCGTCGACGGCATCTCCGGGGTCGACATCACCACCGTCCTCTTCGACCTTGACCGCGAGCCGGAGGGGCCGCCCTCCCCGCCGCCGCCCTGGCTCGCCCGTCCCGAACCGACCGACTTCCAGCTGCTGTCCGAGGCGGTGCGCGAGCGGCTGACCAGCCCGCGCGAGATCGTCCGCGGCGTCCGCCACGCGCTGCGCGGCCCGCGCAAGGTCTTGCACGGCGTCGGGGCGACGACGAAGATGGTCGGCGCCGGCCTCTCCGCCCCCAGCTCGGTCTTCAACGTCGAGATCGGCCCGCATCGCCGCTTCGCGATGACCCAAGCCGATCTCGGTGACCTGAAACGGGTCAAGGACGCCCACGGCGGCACCGTCAACGACGTCATCCTCTCGGTCGTCGCCGGCGGCATCGGCCGCTACCTGCGGGCGCGCGGCCACGACACCGAGGGGGTCGAGCTGCGGGCGATGGTCCCGGTCAGCGTCCGCGCCGCCGACGAGCGCGGCGCCCTCGGCAACCGGATCACGGCGATGATGGCGCCGCTTCCGGTCGGGGTCGAGGACCCGGTCGAGCGGCTGGCGATCGTCAGCGCCGAGATGGGCGACCTGAAGGCCTCCGGTCAGGCGGTCGGGGCCGAAATCCTGACCAAGCTGACCGACTTCGCGCCGACCACGATCGCCTCCCAGGCCGCCCGCCTGCAGTCGGCGCAGCGCTTCTTCAACCTCGTCGTCACCAACGTCCCCGGGCCGCAGTTCCCGCTCTTCGTGCTCGGCCGCAAGATGGAGTCGATCTTCCCGATGGTGCCGCTGGCCCACCGGCAGGCGCTCTGCATTGGGATCATGTCCTACGACGGCCAGGTCAACTTCGGCCTGATCGGCGACTACGACGCGATGGCCGACCTCGAGAGCTTCGCCCTCGACCTCGAAGAGGCGACCGCCGAGGCGATCGCCAGCGCCCCGGTCGGCACCGGCGGGCCCAAGCTCGCGGCGACGAAGGCCGGCGCCTCGGCGAACGGGTCGGCGGCGCTGACGGGAGAGCCGACTCCTTGACGCCCGAGAAGAGCCCGTCGCAGCTGATCGACGAGCGGATCGAGGAGCTCGGCGACTGGCGCGGCCAGACCCTGGCCAAGGTCCGGGCGCTGGTCAAGACGGCCGACCCCGAAGTGGTCGAGGAGTGGAAATGGCGCGGCGTTCCGACCTGGTACCACGGCGGGATCGTCTGCACCGGCGAGACCTACAAGGACAAGGTCAAGCTGACCTTCGCCAAGGGCGCCTCGCTCGACGACCCCGCCGGGCTCTTCAACTCCTCGCTCGACGGCAACGTGCGGCGGGCGATCGACATTCACGAGGGCGAGCAGATCGACGAGCAGGCGCTGGTCGAGCTTTTCCGCGCCGCCGTCGCCCTCAACGACTCCTAGCGAACCAGCCGTCCGCTGAGGACGAACGGCTCGCGGTCCGTCAGGTAGCGCCAGTCGAGGCGGCGGGCGCTGTAGCCATCGGCCTCGGCGTCGGCGTTGACGGCGACCGCGGTGATTCGCGCGTAGCGGCCGGGGTCGGCGAGCCGGGCGGTGAGGACGCCCCCGCGTTCGCTGTAGTCGAGGCGGGTGACGGTGCGGCCGTGGCGTTCCCCGCCGACGCGCCCGACCAGCGCCAGCCCGGCGGCGTTGCCCTCTGGCGCCGCCATCTGGACGACCACCGCCCTGCCCCGCGGAGCCCGCACCCGCAGGAGCTCGAAGGTGGTGTGGTTGAGGAGCCGGGTCCGCGGCGCCCCGTCCAGCGGCAGCGCCCCGCGCCTCGGCACTTCGGGGTACAGGTAGCTCTCGCGAAACCCCTCGTTGGTGTGCCACTCGGCGACGGCGGCGGCGAAGCGGGAGAAGTCGCGGCCGAAGGTCGAGGGCCCGGCGGCGCGGATCGCCCGTTCGTAGGCGGCGACCGAGAAGCCGGCCGGGCGCGCGTGGATCGCACCCGCCCAAGCCTTGCGGATGATCGCCCGGCCGTAGTGCTTGGCCAGCCACTCGTTCCAGACCGCCGAGCCGTACTCCTTGATCGAGCTGGCGGTCAGCGGCGTCGCGTAGAGCTTCACCCAGCGCCGCTCGTAACGCAGGTAGTCGTTGAGGTCGTTGTAGACCTGGTCCTCCATCCAGACCGCAGTCGACTCGGCGAACCAGGGGTCCTGGTAGGCGTCGTAGCCGAACTGGAGGATGTGGTTGTACTCGTGGGCGAGGGTCACCTTGAGATCGTTGATCGGCTTCGTCCCCGGGAACTCGAAGGCGCTGTAGTCGTTGTCGAGGACGAGATAGCCGTAGAGGCGGCGCGGCAGCGGGTGGCCCTTGGTGCCCTGGCCGCGGTCGGGGGCGGCATAGCCGAACAGCTGGCCGCCGATCTGCGAGAGGTAGATGTCGGTCTTGCCGACCCCGCCGCCGCCACGACGGCCGTCGCTTTTCGGTTCGCGCCAGCCGAGCTTTTCGTTCTCGACTTCGTGCACGTGTTCGGCGACCCGCATCACCGATTCGACGTAATCGGGGACGCCGTTGCCGTTGCTGTCGACCAGGCTCGGCGCGTCGAGCCCCTGCGCCACCCAGTGGACGCAGAAGTTGGCCCCGCAGTAGGGCGACTGCGGCGCTTCGGGAACGGTGTAGGTGTTGCGGTTGGGGTCGTTGCCCTCGGTGGGGCGGCCGCGCAGTTCGTCCGGGCGCGGCTCCGGCGCGATGAACGGCTTCTGGCCGGGGGCCAGTGCCGGGATTGCGGTCGAGACGCCGCTGGCGGCCTCGGCCGAGCCGGGCAGCGCGGACGCGACGAGGGCCAAGCTCGCCGCCGCCGCTGAGATACCGACCAGGAAGCGGCGGCCACGCATCCGCAAAAGCCTACCGCCGAGGTTGCCTTTCGACCCGAATGGCGGGTCGAAAGGCAACCTCGGCGATACTTCGGGAGGGACGGGATGCGTCCGTCCCTGACGATGCGCGTAGCCCTCGCCCAGATCGACCCCACCGTCGGCGACATCGACGGCAACTCGGCCAAGGTCGCGGAGTGGATCGGCCGTGCCCGCGAGGAGGGCGCCGAGCTGGTGATCTTCCCCGAGCTCTGCATCCCCGGCTACCCGGCCGAGGACCTCTACCTGAAGCGTCACTTCCTCGAGGCCAACCGGGACGCGGTCGCGGAGCTCGCCGCCGGCGTCGAGGGAATCACGGCGCTGGTCGGCTTCGCGGAGCCGCTGGCCGGCGCCGAGGACGGTCACGCCGACTCCCCCCGCGCCCACAACTCGCTCGCGGTCCTCTGCAGCGGCGAGGTCAAGGCGGTCTACCGCAAGAACCGGCTCCCGAACTACGCCGTCTTCGACGAGCAGCGCTACTTCGTCCCCGGCTCGGGGCCGGCGACGATCGGCTCCGAGGAGGGGATCGACGTCGGGCTCCGGGTCGGGCTCACGGTCTGCGAGGACGTCTGGGCGCCGGGCGGGCCGGCGCAGGCGGCGGCCGATGCGGGCGCGCAGCTGATCGCCAACCCCTCGGGCTCGCCCTACCACCGCGGCAAGGGCCGCGAGCGCGAGCGGATGTTCGCCGAGCGGGCGCGCGAATACGGCGCCTTCTTCGCCTTCTGCAACCTGGTCGGCGGCCAGGACGAGCTGGTCTTCGACGGCCACAGCTTCCTGCTCTCGCCCGAGGGCGAGCTGTTGGCCCGCGCCGCCCAGTTCGAGGAGGAGCTGGTGGTCTGCGACGTCCCGGGCGGCGGCGGCTGCGCCAGGCCGGAGCCGCTCGGCGACCTCGACGAGGTCTACGCGGCGCTGGTGCTCGGCCTCCACGACTACGTCGAGAAGAACGGGTTCCGCCACGTCGGCCTGGCGCTCTCGGGCGGGATCGACTCGGCCCTGGTGGCGCTGCTGGCGGTCGACGCGGTCGGCCCCGAGCGGGTCAGCTGCGTCGTCATGCCCTCTCCTCATTCGAGCGATGAAACCCAGGCGGACGCGAGAAGGATCGCGGCGAAGCTCGGCTGCGAGCTGCTCGAGCTCGAGATTGCGCCGATCATGGACACCTACGGCGAGGCGCTCGGTGACGCCGCCCAGGGCCTCGCCGCCGAGAACCTGCAGGCGCGGATCCGCGGCAACCTGATGATGGCCCTCTCCAACCGCCACGGCTGGCTCGTCCTCACGACCGGCAACAAGAGCGAGATGTCGGTCGGCTACGCGACCCTCTACGGCGACATGGCAGGCGGCTTTGCGGTGATCAAGGACGTGCCGAAGGAGCTGGTCTACGCGCTGGTCCGCCGCCGCAACGAGCGCGCCGGCGAGGAGCTGGTGCCGGGCAGCGTGATCGACCGAGCCCCCTCGGCCGAGCTCCGCCCCGATCAGCGCGACAGCGACTCGCTGCCGCCCTACGAGCTGCTCGACCGCATCCTCGAGGCCTACGTCGAGCGCGACCTCGGCCGTGAAGAGATGGTCGCCGAGGGGATGCCGGCGGAGACGATCGACGAGGTGATCCGGATGGTCGACCGAGCCGAGTACAAGCGCCGCCAGGCGGCGCCGGGGATCCGGATCACGCCGAAGGCCTTCGGCAGGGACCGCCGGCTGCCGATCACCAACCGCTTCGGCGGCTGAGCGGGCTCAGGCGGCTTTGTCGGGCGCGGGCCTCACGGCCATCGTCATCTTCGCCAGCGCGCAGACGCGCTCCTCGGCGTCGAGGACTTCCGCCTGCCAGACCCAGGTGGTGCGGCCGCGGTGGCGGGCGACGGCGCGGACTTCGGCGTGGCCCTCGGAGATCGGGCGCAGGAAGCTGACCTCGATCGACTGCCCCATGGTGATCTTGCCGTCCTCGTAGACGGAGACCGCGGTAGCGGTCGAGCAGAGGCTCTCGACCAGGCTCGAGTAGACGCCGCCGTGGAGGATCCCATAGGGCTGGCGCAGCTCCTCGCGAAACGGGGCCCGGGAGCGGGCGTCGTCAGGGTCGAAGCTGATACACTCGGTGCCGATCAGGTCGTCGAAATGCGGCGGCTCCGCCGCCACCTGCTTAATCTCATCCTCGATCGCCATGCGAGGGACCCTATATAGGCTGTCCGGGGTGGCGCTCAGCGACGACCAGAGAGCGATGCTGCGCCTGCTGGCACAGCGGGAGCAGGGCTACGAGGACATGGCGGCGCTGATGGGCGTCAGCGTCGAGGAGCTGCGCGGGCGGGTCAAAGAGGCGCTGAGCGAGCTGGAGAAGGAAGGTCAGGAGCTGCCGCAGCTGCCGCCCGAGCCCGGGGCGCCGAAGGCCGAGCCCGAGCCTCCGAAAGCGGCCGCCCCGGCGCCGCCCCCGGTCGCCGGCGAGCCGCCAGAGCTGAGTGCGACGCCGCCGAAGCGCCGCCCCGGCCTCTCAATGCCATCTTCGAAAGGGGCGCGGATTGGGATCGCCGCGGTCGCCGCTGCGGTCGTGGTCGTCGTCGTCCTCCTGCTCGTCCTCGGCGGCGGCTCCTCGAACTCCTCGAACACGGCCAGCGTCGCCGAAGCTCCGAGCGGCAGCGCCGTCAGCGAAGCCACCGAGGCGGCCGAAAAGGGCTCCACCAACAAGGAAGTGACGAAGGCCGTCCTCAGCGCCGAAGACGGCTCCGAAGCGCAGGGAATCGCGATCTTCGGCCGGGTCAAGAACAAGCTGGCGCTGCAGATCGTCGCCGAAGGCCTTGAACAGCTGCCGACGGGGCAGTCCTACGCGATCTGGATCGCCGCCTCCCCGACTCGGATGCTGCCGCTCGCCGCCTCGCCGGTGAACAAGAAGGGCCAGATCGCGAGCCAGTTCGAAGTGCCGACCGAACTGCTCGCCTACCTGGCGAACGAAACCTTCGACGAAATCGCGGTCACCAAGGCGTCGGTCTCGCAGCTGAACGCGACGCTGAAAACGGCGGCGAAAACCAAGCAGGCGCCCTCCTACACCGGCACCCCGGTGATGCGCGGCACGATCACCGGACCGATCATCGGCGCCGCCAAGCGGCTCGAAGAAGAAAAGGGCAGCTCCGGCGGCAAGTAGCCGAGCCGGGAGCTGGAGAGCACCTGCTCGCAGCCAAGGTAGGGGCCGGTCTTCCTGGGGATCGTCCCATGGCTTGGGAGGTCGGGACGGTCGGGGAGCGCACCGCGCCTGCCCGGCTGACGCCCGGGCCCTCCCCCTCAAAGAGCGCAGCCTTCACTGGCGGCCGAGGAGCTCGCGCTTCGCGCTCGCACCGCTCCGGCGCCCGCTCGATGCGAGGCGTGGCAGGCTCGCCATCGAGGCGGGCCGGCTGTGAAGCCACCCGTCTAGCGGTCGAGCAGCTTGCCGGGGTTCATGATCCCGAGCGGGTCGAGGCGTTCCTTCAGCGCCCACAGCGCCTCGACGCCGGTCGCGCCGACCTCGGCCCCGAGGTAGGGCGCGTGGTCGCGGCCGACCGCGTGGTGGTGGGTGATGGTGCCGCCGTGGGCGACGATCGTCTCGCAGGCCGCCGTCTTCACCTCGCGCCACTGGGCGACCTCCTCGCCGCGGCGGGCGCGGCTGACGAAGGTGAAGTAGAGCGAGGCGCCATCCGCGTAGGCGTGTGAGAGGTGGCACCAGACGAGCGGCGGCGTGCCGCCGTGCTCGAGCGCCACGCGGATCGCGGCGCCGACCGCGGCGCGGAGCTCTTCCAGGCGGCTCCAGGTATGCGAGGTCTCCAGCGTCTCGACCAGGGCGCCCATCCCGAGCAGGGCGTCGCGCAGGTAGGGGCCCTCGTAGCGACCGTGCTCCCAGGAGCGCCCGGCGGCGGCGCCGAGCAGGGCGGCGCCGCCGTCGCGGAGCGCCCGCACGGTCAGCGAGCGCTGCCGCGCCACCGCCTCCTCCTCGCCCTCGTAGCCGGCGATCATCAGCGCCCCGCCGGCTCGCTTGCGGACGGCGAGGTAGCCGTGGAAGAGCCGCCCGGCGAGCCCGCGCGGCCCCGACAGCGCCAGCGAGCTCTCGGTCTCCTCCTCGTCGGAGACCCGGATCACGGTCGGCAGGCCGGGGCCCTGGGCGAGGGCGCGGACGATCTCCGCCCCGGCCTCGAAGCTC
Source organism: Solirubrobacterales bacterium (assembly GCA_036489595.1). Lineage (GTDB taxonomy): Bacteria > Actinomycetota > Thermoleophilia > Solirubrobacterales > 70-9 > VAYN01. Next base: position 8,909 of record DASXFL010000104.1, on the reverse strand, counting down.
TCCGCCATCCAGCCCTCGTAGCGGCGCACCGGCGGCGCCGGCCGCACCCGCACGGTGACCTCCGGGATCACCCCGAGGGCGCCCTCGGAGCCGACGATCAGCTCGCGGAGCGCCGGCCCGGCGGCCGTGTGCGGGGTCGCCAGCGTCTCGACGTCGCCGGCCGGAGCGAGCATGCGGATCGAGCTGACCAGGGCGTCGAAGCGGCCGTATCCGCTCGAGGCCTGGCCGGCGGAGCGGGTGGCGGCGAAGCCGCCGATCGTCGCGTACTCGAAGGACTGTGGGAAGTGGCCGAGGGTGAGGCCGCGGCGCGCCAGCGCCGCCTCCGCCTCGGGGCCGCGGAGGCCGGCTCCGAGGCGGGCGGTCAGCGAGCGACCGTCGACCTCGACGTCGCGCAGGGCAGTGAGGTCGAGGCTGACCAAGCGCTCGTACTTGCCGCGCAGCGGCTCGACACCGCCGACCACGCTGGTGCCGCCGCCGAACGGGACGATCGCGACGCCCGCCGCAGCGCAGGCGTCGATCGCCCGCCGCAGCGCCGCCGCGTCGGTTGGCACCAGGACCGCGTCCGGAGCCTCCTCGAGCGCCCCCAGCCGCAACCGCGCCAGGTCGACGTAGCCGCGCCCGGTCGCGTGGCGGATTCTGTCCTCGGGGCCGGCGAAGACGCTCTCCGCGCCTACCGCCTCTACCACCGCCCGCGGCAGCTCCTGCGCCGCCGGCAGCGCGAAATCCCCCAGCTCCCGGGCCAGCGGCCACGGCTCGAGCTCGCCGATCCGGCCCCGCAGCACCGCGCGCGCCGCCGGGTCGAGCTCGGGCAGCTTCCCGGGCTCGCCCCACCCCCACCACTTCGAGTCCCGCCGCGGTGCGGTCACGGCGTCAGCGCCCGCTCGATCCCGTCCAGCGCCTCCACCAGGATCGCTCCCTGGCCGCGCCGCATCAGGGTGCCGCCGAGCCGCGACATCCCCCGCAGCGATTGCTCGGAGGTGAGGCTGACCTCGGTCCCCTCGCCCTTCGTCCGCAGGCCGATCTCGACCCGCGACGAGCGCAGGTGCTTTTCGAATGGCGTTCCCTCCAGCTCCTGCTCCCAGACGTAGCGCTCGCCCTCGGCCGCGCTGACACAGCGGAAGTCGGCCCGCACCCCCCTCCCCTCCGCCGTCTGCAGGACCTTGGTCCACTGGCTGCGGCGGCCCGAGCCGCGCTGCTCGACGTTCTCGACCCGCGCCGTCCGCGGCCACCAGCGGGGCAGGCTGTAGGGATCGGCGACCAGGTTCCAGACCTCGGTCGCGGGTGCGGCGACGACGCGGCGGCGGGTCACGCTCGGCATCGCTGGAGGGCCCCCGCCCGGCGCCCGCGCCTATTCGCCGGCGAGGCGGCGCAGGTCGCGGACCAGCAGCAGATGCTTGAGGTGGCTCACCGTCGCCGCCAGGCTTTCCAGGCTCCGCAGCGCCTCTTTGCGGCGCTCGGGGTTCCGCGAGCGCAGCGACGGTCCCAGCAGCGCCTCCAACAGCTGCGCCTCGCGGTCGGCGGAGGAGCGGAAGATGCGCAGGTTGCGAGCGCCTACCCCGACCCGCGAGAGCTCGTTGGCGGCGCGGACGATCTCGCGGTCGGTCTCGTCGTAGACGACCTTGCCCTCGCGCTTCTCCGGCTGCACGATGCCGAAGTTCTCGAGCTCGGAGATCAGCTCCTCGCGAGCGCCGGTCTCCTCGATGATCTCCTCGATCGTCAGGTAGGCGCGCGAGGTGTCGACGAGAATCGCCCGCCGCACCGCGCCGGCGGTCGGCTTGCGATCGCCGTCGCCGCCGACGAAGGCGAGGTCGCCGCCGGAGGCGAGCTCCTGGCGGATCACCCGCAGCGGCAGGAACTCGTCGCGCTGCAGGCGCAGGATCATCCGCAGCCGTTCGACGTCGGACTGGCTGTAGAGCCGGTAGCCGCCGGAGGTGCGGCGCGGATTCAGCAGCTTCTGGTCCTCGAGGTAGCGGATCTTCGAGATCGAGACGTCGTCGAACTCGTTCTGCAGGATCTTGCAGACGGCGCCGATCGTCAGCGCCTTGCGCGGACGACTGCCGCCCTCAGGCGTGCGGGTGGAGGGGGTTTCGGATACGGCCATGGTCAGGGATCGGGGGAGCAGCGCCTCAGCGCTCGAGATAGGACAGCTTGTACTTGCCGACCTGGATCTCGTCGCCGTCGGCGAGCCGGTGCGACTCGATCCGGCGGCGGTTGACGTAGGTGCCGTTGAGCGAGCCGAGGTCGTCGATGTAGAGACCGTCGCGGCGGCGCACCAGGAGGGCGTGGTTGCGGGAGACGGTGACGTCGTCGAGGAAGACGCCGGCATCGGGGCTGCGGCCGATCGAGACGCGGTCGTCGTCGATCGAGAAGCTCTCGCCGGCGCGGCCGCCGCCGGCGCGGATCACCAGTGCCGCCCCCGACGCCTGCACCACCTCGTCGATGTCGACCGGCTGCATGTCGCCGGTCTCGTCGACCCGGTAGGTCATCGTCGTCGGATCCTCGCCCTCTTCTTTCGGCCCACCCAGGTAGGCGCCGCATTTCTGGCAGTAGTTGGCGCCCTCGGGGTTGGCGAACCCGCACTCCGGACAGTGAACGGCCATCGCACTCGGCCCGATTTAGGCGGGCCCCTCCTCGTTCGGGTGGACGGCCTTGCCGGCGAGGATCTGGGTCAGCTGCTCGACGTCGTCGCCGGAGATCAGCGAGTCGCCGTGTTCGCGTTTCTGCCGCAACCGGTTGACGAGCTCAGCGCGCAGGATGTCGATCTTTCCGTGCAGGACACGGCGCTTGTAGGAGATCTCGTTCTCTTCCTCAGTGAGGCTGTCGATCAGCTCTTTCAGCTCCTTGTCGGCGAGCGAGCCGAGATCGGGAAAGGTGTCCTCCATGGATGCTCCTGACTCGAGGGTCGAGGCGCCCCCGGTTGGGCGCCGCGAGAAGTATAGAGGCGTCTCGCCAAGGTTCAACCTAGGCTTGAAGGTTGAAGCCGGGGCTGCGCACCGATCGCCGGTCCGGAGCGGCTTCGACCCTCCGCGGAGGTCGAGCCTCTGGCCTATCCGGGGCGCTTGGCGGCGCGCACCGCCCGCAGGCCGTCCTGGGCGTAGAGGTAGGTCGCGAAGAGCGCCATCGCCACCCCCCAGACCACCAGCGCCGTAGCCACCCAGCCGGGGGCGAAGAGGGCGAGCCAGATCCCGCCCATGATCGGGAAGACGGAGATCCGCCCGGGCCAGTTGATCTTGACGTCGACGCCGTGGCGGAGGCCGTACTGGCCGAGCAGCAGCATCGTCAGCTCGCGCAGCCCCAGCACCACCAGCAGCCAGCGCGGCAGCAGCTCGAAGCTCCAGCAGACGACGGCGCCGGCGAGGATCGTCAGCCGGTCGATCACCGGGTCGAGCAGGGCGCCGAGGCGGCTGTACTGGCCGGTGACACGGGCGAGGAAGCCGTCGACGTAGTCGCCGAAGGCAATTGCCCAGAAGACCATCGCCGCCAGGAACGAGGTGCCGTCGCCGCTTTCGTAGGCGAGGACGAGGAATCCCGGGATCGCCGCCAGGCGCACGTAGCCGACCAGGTTCGGCAGCGTCCAGGGGCGGAGCGGCTCGCCCGGCTCGGTGCTGACTGGTTTGGCGTAGCTGCGGTCGAGGCCGATGAGGCGACGGGCACGGCCGCGGCCGAACGGGCTGCGACTAGCCATCGCGGCGCCCCAGTCGGGGCCCGCCCGGCCGCGGCGCCGTCGCGCCGGGCCTCAGTAGGCCTTGCCGAAGACCGCTTCGACCCGGGCCGGCTCGCCGGTGAGGACGCAGCGGGCGCCGTCCGGCAGCTCCTGGTCGAGCGGCAGGCATCGGACCGAGGCCTTCAGCTCCTCGAGCACGCCAAGCGACGCTAGGTCCTCGCTCCACGGCGCCCTGACGAAGCCTCCCTGGCTCGAATCGCTCTCGTCGAACTGGAACCACCGCCGGAACCCTCCCAGATCGCCGACGTCTCGTGCCGTTCGCGACTCCAGCCGCTCGGCCGCGGTCCCGAAGTACTCGCTCTGGATCGCCGCGAGCATCGAGCCGACGTCGGCCACGAGCTCGTCGCGGGCCACAGCCTCCGGCTTCGCCTCGAGATCGGTGCGACGGCGCAGGGTGACGACGCCCTCGGCGAGGTCGCGCGGCCCCAGCTCGAGCACCAGCGGCACCCCCTTCCTCACCCACTCCCAGCGCTTGTCGGCCGGGCCGCGGTCGCGCGTGTCGACGGTGGCGCGGACCGGGGCTCCGCCGAAGCTCTGCCCGCGCAGCTCCGCCGCCAGCGCCTCGGCCGCCGCTTCGACCTCGGCAGTCTGCTCGCCGCGCAGGATCGGCACGATCATCACCTGCGAGGGGGCTACCGAGGGCGGCAGTCGCAGCCCGTCGTCGTCGGAGTGGGACATGATCAGGGCACCCAGCAGCCGCGTCGAGACGCCCCAAGAAGTGGTGTGGACGAGCTGGCGGGCGCCGTCGCGGTCCGAGAACTCGATCGCCGCGGCCTCGGCGAAGCTCTGGCCCAGGTAGTGCGAGGTGCCGGACTGGAGCGCCTTGCCGTCCTGCATCATCGCCTCGATCGAGAGCGTCGTTACCGCCCCCGGGAAGCGCTCGTCAGCCGACTTCTCGCCGCTGATCACCGGCATCGCCAAGAAGGATTCGGCGAAGTCCCGGTAGATGCCAAGCATCCGCAGCATCTCCTCGCGTGCCTCGGGCTCGCCGGCGTGGGCGGTGTGTCCCTCCTGCCAGAGGAACTCGGTGGTGCGCAGCAGCACCCGCGGCCGCATCTCCCAGCGGACCACGTTCGCCCACTGGTTGATCATCAGCGGCAGGTCGCGGTAGGAGTTGATCCATTTGGCGAACGACTTGCCAATCACCGTCTCCGAGGTCGGGCGGACGATCAGCGGCTCCGCCAGCTCGCCGCCGGGCACCAGGTGGCCGGGGTTGCCGGGATCGGCTTCGAGCCGGTGGTGGGTGACGACCGCCATCTCCTTGGCAAAGCCCTCGACGTGGCCGGCCTCGGCCTCGAGGTAGCTGAGCGGGATGAAGAGCGGGAAGTAGGCGTTCTGAGCGCCGGTTGCCTTGATCATCCGGTCGAGCTCGGCCTGCATCAGCTCCCAGATCGCGTAGCCCCAGGGCCGGATCACCATCGAGCCGCGGACGTGCGCCAGTTCCGCCACCTCGGCGTCTTTGACGACGGCCTGGAACCAGCCGGGAAAGTCCTCGGCGCGGGTCGGCGAGATCGCGTTCTTGGCGGGCATCGCGGCGCGAGTCTATTTACTGAGGTGGGAGAGCCAAGCCTGGCCAGGACGCAGGGAGCGAAGCGTGCTCTGCACGTGAGCGACCGAGGACGCCGCCAGGCGCCGGCTATCGCACCTCAGGCCCGGGTGAAGCGGCGGCCCGCCGTTGGCGATACCGACTCGTCGAGGAGGACGCGGTCGGACTCGCCGCGCTGTGCCGCTTCGTGCTCCATCGCGGCGATCTTCTCCGGAGTCAGGTCGCCGGCGTTTTCGCGCTCGATGTTGGCGACCCACTCGGCCCCCTCCCGTGACTCGGCCTCGTCGAACTCGACCCCGCCGCGGTCGAGCGACTTGTCGATCTCCTCGAACAGGGTGTCGACCAGGGCCGCCTGCGGCACCTTCCGCAGCGGCTTGCCGCCGGCGAAGATCAGGCCCTCGTTCTTGGCACCGGCGATCCCGAAGTCGGCGTGGCTGGCCTCGCCGATTCCGTTCACCGCGCAGCCCAACACCGCCACCTCGACCGGCTCCTCGTAGGCCTCGAGCCGCTGCTCGATCTCGGCCACCACCGAGTCCATGTCGAACTGCAAGCGGCCGCAGGTTGGGCAGGCGATCAGGACCGGGCCGCGCTCGCGCAGCTGCAGCGCCTTGAGGATCTCCCAGGCGACCTTGACCTCCTCCTCGGCGTGGAAGGTCGAAAGGCTGATCCGGATCGTGTCGCCGATCCCGTCGGCCAGCAGCGTTCCCAGCCCCACCGCCGATTTCAGCGAGCCGCCCCATTTGGTGCCGGCCTCGGTGACCCCGAGGTGCAGCGGGTAGGGGATCTTCTCCGAGAGCAGCCGGTTGGCGGCGATCGTGTAGGGGACGTTGGTCGACTTGATCGAGACCTTGAAGTTCTCGAACTCGAGGCTCTCCATCAATTCAACGAACTCAACCGCGGCAGCGACCAGCGCCTCGACCGGATTCTCGCGCTCGAGCGCGTGCAGGTGCTTGGGCAGCGAGCCGGAGTTGACCCCGATCCGCATCGGCGTCCCGGCCCTGGTGGCCCGCTCGGCTACCTCGGCCACTTTCTCGCGGCCGCCGATGTTCCCCGGGTTGAGCCTGATGCAGTGGGCGCCGGCGTCGATCGCCTTCAGCGCCAGGGTGTGGTTGAAGTGGATGTCGGCGATCACCGGGATCGGCGATTCCCGCACGATCGTCTTCAGCGCCTCCGCGTCCTGCTCGCGCGGCACCGCGCAGCGGACGATGTCGGCCCCCGCGTCAGCGACCTTGCGAATCTGCTCCATCGTCGCCGCCAGATTGGCGGTCTCGGTCTTGGTCATCGTCTGCACCGCGACCGGAGCGCCGCCGCCGATCGGCACCTTGCCGACCCAGATCTGCCTTTTCGAAGCCATATGCAGAGCGTACCGGTACGTAGCGCGCGGATAGCAGGGTCCTTTCAAGGTCCAACGCTTGGCGCGACATCGCCGCTCACACGAGACCCGGGTACCCGCCTCGAAGCGTCAGTGGTCACGACAGGCGTACACAAAAGTGATGGGCCCTGTCTCATCCATACGTTGGCTTAGCACTAGGGAAATTTGACGCCAAAGGCTTGCGCAGGTTAGAACGGAACCGCGGCGACGTGCTGGGACGGGCCGATTCCATTCTGAATATCTGGGAGGCAGCTGTGGAGACGTCTACTCGGTTACGCCGGGCGAAGCCTGTCGCTTTTCGGCTGGCCATCGCGAAACGGCTCCGGCGCTCTGGCTTCGGAACCCTTTCCCTCGCGTGTCTGATCCTCGTGCTTGCACTTGGGGCAGTGCCAGTGCTTGCCGCCGCGCCCGGCGAATCGAGCGGAAGCAGCGCCGTCAGCAAGCCCCCGGCACCAACTACCGCCGAAGTCGCTGAATTCCTGCGGCGCCAAAAAGAACAGCAGGAATGGCTCAAAGGCTCTCAGGCGAAAGCGGAACGGAAGGACTCGGAAGAGGCCTATGCAGAGGTCTCCGGAAATGAAGCCCGCAGCATCCTGCTCGAAGCCTTTCCTGAAGTTCTTGCCTCTATGAATGAAGATCCGGGCCGTGCACTCACCGAACTCGAAGTCGAAAAGCCGCTCGGAACCTACACTGCCCTCGTCGGCAACGGCCACGGTGGCGAACGGAGGCTCGTTGAATCTTCGGTGCCGATCGAGAGCGAAGTCGGTGGCGAAGGCAAGAAGCCCGTCGACCTGACGCTGGAACGCTCTGGCGACGGGTTCGAGCCCGCCAATCCGCTTGCCGAACTAGAACTGCCGGCAAGGGCCGAAGGCGCCGTGCAACTCCAAGAAGGCCTCGGCGTCCGCCTTCCGACCAGCGACGATCATGAGGCGGTCCCGCTTGGCGAAGAGAACCTCTTCATCCCGGAAACCGAACAATCGACCGACACCCTCCTTTCCCCTGTTGCTGGTGGCGTCGAGATCTCCGAGCAACTGCGCTCGAAAGAAAGCCCGCATCGGTTGGCGTTTGAACTCGAATTGCCAGAAGGAGCGAGCCTTCACGCTACCCAGAATGGCGGCGCCGAAGTACTCTCCGAAAACGGGAAGAAGATCGAGGAAGTCCCGCCGCCTTCAGCTGTCGATGCCCAGGGGTCAAACGTTCCGGTCGAAATGAACGTCGCTGGCGAAAGCCTGGTCCTTGAAGTCGCCGATCCGGGCGAATCGACCTTTGCCTACCCCATCCTCGTCGACCCCTGGTACATCACCGAATCGGCCAACTGGGGTGTGTGGTCGGCGGACTCGCCCGGAGGTTACGGGCTCCGGAACCTCGGCTCGTCTATCAGCGCGTACTCGGAATCCTACCGTCTATATGGCCCAAATACCTGGTCGCAGTGGGTCTACACCGCGCCCGGCGAAACGGCATACGTCGCCGCGGGCTACTTCAACCCGGTCGACTTCCTAGTCGGGAGCTGTTACACCGCCCAGCCTCACGGCTACGTAGGCATCTACAACGCCTATTCGAGTGCTTACGACGCTCTCGGGATCTTTTCAGGCGGGAGCTCGGAATCGGTATACGAAACCGGTTGGTCCGGCGAACCCGGGGACCGCTACGCGACGATCGGGATCGGCGACGGGAATGAATCGGTGGCCATCCCCTGCTACCACGAAATCTACGTCGGCGGCTATCTGATCCAGCTCGCGGACGAAGATGAACCCAGCTGGAACTCGGTGGAATCGCCCTCAGCCTGGATGAACGGGCTTCCCAAGCCGATTCACGTCTCGGCGACCGACCGGGGGCTCGGTATGAAGTCCTACGAACTCTGGTCTCTCAATACCAAAGGGGAATACGAACCGCAAAAAGTCGAACTCACGTGCAGCGGCACCCACCAGAGCCCGTGCCCAGCAGCCTGGGAAACCGATCTGACCGCCTACACGCCGCTTACTCTCCCAACTGGGCGCGACAAACTCTACGTAGCTGCCGAAGATCCGGTCGAAAATCAATCCGCAATAGAAACGGTTTGGGTCAACGTCGACCATACCGGTCCAGAAGTCGGGCTGTCGGGCTCGCTCGCCACGCAGGGAACGCTCGGGATGGGCAAGCCCGAATACGTGCTCAAATGGCAAGCCAGGGACGGCTCTCTTGCGACTTTCCAGTCCGGGGTGAAAGAAGTAGTCGTGAAGGTTGACGGTGCTGTTGTGCACACGGAAACGCCCAGCTGCAGCGGAACG
>DASXFL010000084.1:0-26979 GCA_036489595.1 Solirubrobacterales bacterium | reverse complement strand
GCGAGTGAGGGGGTCCTGCCGGCGATCGCCCATGCAAGACCCTGATCCCTGGCCTTCCCTCGACCCCGCCCTACCCCGGCCCGATCCCCCCGCCAGCCGATTCTTCGCCGCCCCCTTCAGTCGCCCCTTCGCCTTCTCCGACCCCGCCGGCCCCACCCGTTTCCGGCGCCACTTCTTCTTCCGGCACGAATTCTTCTTCCGGCGCCACTTCTTCTTCGGGGATGAATTCTTCTTCGACTTCCGGTTCGAGGCCGCCTTCTTCGGGGGCGATTTCTGCTCCGCCGGGGGCGCCCGCGCCGGTCGCCGAGGTCGGTGCCTGCGGTCCTTCGCTGCACGATTCGAAGCCATAGACGGCGGCGGCGTTCTGGAAGCTTTCCAGCGCCGGCACGGCTTCTCCGGAGGCTTCTTCGAGCGCCGCCGATTCTTCGCCTTCGGCCGCCGTGCTGACTTCGCCCTCGACCTTGCCGAGCTCTTCCGCCGCTTCGGAGAATTCGGCGTAGCCGTCCTTTTCCGCCGGCGCGCCGAGCTCGATCAGCCGTTCGATCATGCCGCTGTAGAGGCTCGCCACGTCGGCCGCGCGCTCGCTCGAGGCGGTTTCGACTTCGCTGGTGTCGATCGAGCCGACCGCCGAGTTGACCTCGCCGCAGATACCGTCGCCGCGAGCGATGAACTCGGTTTTGGTCAGCGCCGGCGGTGCTTCCTGCTTCTTCGCCTGGGTCGCTTCGGAGGTTTCGCCGCCACCCCCGCCGCAGCCGACAACGACGAGCGCGATCGGCACAGCGAGGGTCGCCAGACGAGGGTTGAGCCGGGAAAATCTCATAGCGACAGCTGCGCCCCAGGGACTCGAACCCCGACTACCTCGTCCAGAGCGAGGCGTGCTGCCATTACACCAGGGCGCAAAGGTCTTCGCAGGATAACGGTGGCTGCGGCCTCCTCAACGCCTCCCCGGGGGGAGAGAAGCGCAGCGCCCGGCCCTTGGACGAGGACATGCGCCCACCCGACCAGTGTAGACAGAAGTGTAGACTCGCGCCATGGCAAGCGTCGAGACCACGACGATCCGAGTCCGCCGCACCACCCACAAGCGCCTCCAAGAAGAGGCCGAGCGGCAGGGGAAAAGCGTGACGGAGCTGCTGGATGAAGCCGCGGACACGTTCGAGGAGCAGAGCATGCTCCTGAGTGCCGAACGGGCGTGGGAGGAGCTTGCCGCAATGCCGCCTGGGGTGGCTGCACTGGATGGGTCCCTCACCGATGAGGAAATTGCCCGGCTCGGTGCGGACGAAACCTGAATTGCCGCTCGATCCGCCGAAACGAGGTGAGCTCTACTTCGCCGATCTGGATCCGGTCGCCGGACATGAGCAGGGTGGACGCCGCCCGTTCCTCGTCCTCTCCATCCTGGCAATGAACAGATCCCCGCTCGACATGGCCATCGGCCTCCCGGTCACCACCAACCCCCGCGACCGTGCGCTCCGGATCCGGATCGAGCCGAGCCAAAGCGGCCTCTCCAGGGTCAGCTACGCGATGCCCGAGATGATTCGCTCGATCTCCACCGAGCGCTTCGGGGGCCTGTTGGGGCGCGTTCCGAGCGAGACGCTCGAATCCGCAGCTGCCCGCGCCGGCTTCCTCCTCGGCCTCGGCCGGACCAAGTTCTGAACCGCGCCTAGGAGATCGTGGAGAGATCGCTGCCGGCGTCGGCAATCTGCTCGCGGGCACCAGATACGTCGACGCCGTCGGCCAGCAGGCGGCGGGCCTCGGCGAGGTCTTCGGAGCGCTCGACGCTGAGCGCCCCCGCCACCTTGCCGTCCTTCAGGTACCAGACCGAGAACTCGCCGCCGTCGCGGTCGCCGCGCCAGACCTCCTCGTCCCACTCCTGGGCCGGGCCGACGTACTCGAGGCTGGCCCAGTCGGCGAGGTCGCTGAAGAAGTACGGGACGACGTCGTAGTCGGCGTCCGCGCCGAGCATGTTTGCGGCCGCATGCATTCCCTGCTGCATCGCCACGTCCCAGTGCTCGACGTGGATGCGGCGGCCGTGGACGACGCTGTCGTAGCTGCAGCAGTCGCCGGCCGCGTAGATCCCCTCGGCCGAGGTGCGAAGCTTCGAGTCGCAGGCGATGCCGCCGTCGCCGATCTCGATCCCGGCCCGCTGGGCAAGCATCGCGTCGGGCCGGACGCCGGCCCCGACCACGACCGCATCGCACTCGACCGTCAGCCCGCTCTTGGTGACGATCGCGCCCACGCGGCCGTCGCCCTCGAAGGCCTCGAGCTGCTCGCCGCCGTGGAAGGCGACGCCGTGCTCCTCCAGCCGCCCCTGAAACCAGCGGCCGGCCTCCTCGCCGAAGGTCCGGGAGAGCGCCACATCCTCCATCGCGACCAGCGTGCATCGCGTCCCCCGGGCGGCGAGCGAGGCGGCGACCTCGGTGGCGATGTAGCTGCCGCCGATCAGGACCACGTGCTCGGCCCCCTCGGCGTCGGCCCGGATCGCGTCGGAGTTGCCGTAGGCGCGCAGGTAGTGGATCCCCTCGTTCTCGGCCCCCTCGACCCGAAGGATGTTGACCAGCGCCCCGGTGGCGAGCAGCGCCTGCCCGAAGGCGACCTCCTCCCCGCCCTGGATCTTCGCCGTCTTCGCCGCCGGATCGAGCGACATCACGTTGCACCCGGTCAGCAGCTCGACCCCGTTCTCCCCGTACCACTCGGGCGGGTTGACGTAGGCATCGCCGCGCTCGGCCTCGCCCCGCAGGTACTCCTTCGAGAGCGGCGGCCGTTCGTAGGGCGGCTCCGGCTCGCGGCCGGCTAGAAGGATCGAGCCCTCGGCGCCGCGCTTGCGCAGCTCGGCGGCACAGCTGGCGCCGGCGAGGCCGCCGCCCACCAGCAGGAAGTCGATTTGACGATCAGGCAACGCCGCCATCTCCTTCGGGCCCAAACAGCGCCTTGAGGTCGTCCTCCTTGCCCGGGTCGAGTACCGCCAGCACCTCGTCTCCCTCCTCCAGGATCGTTTCGGCCGTGGGGACGAAGCCCTTGCCGTTGCGGAGGACCGAGATCAGGAGGCTGCCTTCGGGCATCTGCAGGTCGCCGACCCGGCGCCCGGTCACCCGCGAGTCGGAGCCGAGCAGCATCTCGATGATCTCCAGCTGCTCCTCCTGCAGGTCGAGCAGGTGGACGAGGCCGTACTCGGGCACCTCGTGCTCGAGCAGGCGCAGGATCAGGTCGGTTGCCGAGACCGAGGGCTTGATCCCGAGCAGGTCGAAGTGGCGGCGGTTGCGGGGGTTGTTGACGCGGGCGATGATCTGGTCGACCAGGTACTTCTCGCGCGCGACCTGGCAGATCAGGATGTTGTCCTCGTCGTCGCCGGTGACCGCGATCACCATGTCGGCGCGCTGGATCCCGGCCCGCTCCAGCACCCAGAGCTCGGAGGCGTCGCCGTAGGTGACGTTGTGCTCGAGCTCCTGCTCGACGGTCAGGTAGCGGCGGCGGTCGCTCTCGATCAGGGTCACCTCGTGGTCCTTCTCGAGCAGCTCGCGGGCCAGGTTCCAGCCAACCTTGCCAGCGCCGACGACGATGATGTACACCAGCCCGGCCCTCCCCTACGCGGCTTCGGTGACGTCGTCGTCGGGAGCGCCGTCGCGGGTGGAGGCGTCGCGGACCGCCCCCTCGAGCATCTCGATCGCGACCCGGGTCGGGCAGACCGTCTGCAGTCCCTGGCGCTGGTACCACTCGGCCCGCAGCGGATCGAGGATGCGGGCGATCACGGTGGGCACTCGGTAACGCTTCTGGGCGATCTGGGCGATCACGATGTTGGTGTTGTCGCCGTCCGTGGAGGCGATGAAGACGTCGGCATGCTCGATCCCGGCGGCGAGCAGCGCCTCGGTCTCGAGGCCCGCCCCAACCGTGAACTGGCCGCCCAGGTCCTCCCAGCTCTTCTCCAGTCCGACCTCGAGCCGGGCGTGCGACTCCGGGTCCTCGTCGAGGCAGGAGACGTCATGGCCCTCGCGCAGCATCCCGCGCGCGACAGACGATCCCACCCGGCCGCAGCCGACGATCAAGACGAACATTGCGCGGATACTAGGCGCTAGGGGCGGTCGCCGTCTGCGCTCGCGCCTGCCCCCTGGTCCGCGGCCTTCACTTCGGGCGGCGCCGTCAACAGCACGCGGCAGGGCGCTTTTTTCAGCACGTACTCGGTGGCGGCGCCGATCTCCTCCGGCTTGGCCGCTCCGATGCCGCCGAACTTGCCGCCGCCGCGGATCTTCGAGGGCGGCTCGCCGCCGATCACGATCGCCTCCGAGTCGGCGCGGCGGGCCGCCTCGAGGATGCCGGCGCCGGTCTTGCGGGCGCGGATTACCTCGGTGCGGACGTCGACGTCCTCGTACTCAGAGCCGATTTCGCGGGCCCGCTCGAGCGCCCGCCGCGCCTGTGCCTCGCGCTCCTGCGGCAGCTTTGCGTCGAGCGGCAGGGAGAGCGGCACCTCGATCACGTAGACGACGTCGAGGTGGGACTCGCTGCCGTCGCCGGAGGCCTCCTGCTCGGCCGCCGCCAGGCGGCCGGCGGTGGCGACGATGTCGTCGTCGAGCTCGGTGCCGAAGATCGGCACCAGGATGTTGCGGAACTCGACCACCGGCACCTGCTTGGTCAGCGCGTGCTCGGGCACCGAGACGCGGCGGGTTAGCGAGGTGCCCTCGAAGACCCGGCGGTAGAGGACGTAGAAGGTCAGCCCGAAGGCCATCCAGCCGAGTCCGACCCAGCGCGCGGTCGAGTGATAGGCGAGAACGCTGATGAAGGCGAGGCCGCTGGCGACCGCGGCGACCATCGCCGGGATCGGCAAGTCGGCGTTGCCCCAGCGCAGGTTGAAGGGGATCCGGAAGGGGCGCTCCTTGAGCGGCGCCCGCACCCGCAGCCTGATGATCGAGAGGTGAGCGATCGTGATCGCCAGCGTCGCCCCGAAGGCGTAGAGCCCGGCCAGCATCCGGATGTTGGTCGGGATCACGAGCCCGAAGGCGATCAGCCCGCAGATCGTGATCGCCACGTAGGGAGTCGCCTGACGCTTCTCGAGCTTGCCCAGCCAGCTCGGGATCTGGCGGTTGATCGCCAGGGTGTAGATGTGGCGGGAGACCCCGAGCATCGAGGTGTTGGCGGCCCAGAAGAGGACCGGGACGGCGACGATCATCACCATCCAGCGCATCGTTTCGGCCAGCCAGTGCGGGTGAAAGGCGGAGACCACGCCGAGCACCGGCTCCTCGATCCACTGGCCTCCGAGCGCGGTGTGGGGGCCGTGCGGGCCGCCGAGGACCGGCAGCGCCATCAGCGCGATCGCCGCCATCCCGGCGTAGACCAGCGGCACCGCGATCGCCCCCACCGTCGCCACCCGCCGCAGGTCGCGGCGGCCGACCCGGATGTCGGGGGCGAGGTCGGCGGCGGCCTCGATTCCGGCGTAGGCCAGCATCGCCACCACGGCGGCGTAGACGATGTCCTTGAAGTCGGGGCTGCTGAAGAGGTCGAGCTGGGCGGTGAGGCGGTCCGGGTGCCAGACGGCGAGGACGCCGACGACGATCACCGCCAGCTGCAGGAAGAGGTCGGCTAGCGCCAGCGCGGCGAGCCCGAGCGCCCGGCCGCGGCCGGTCCGGTTGAAGACGTTGAGGACGCAGACGGCGGCGATCACCGCCGCCGCGATCGGCACTTCCAGCCCGGGCCGGCCGAAGTCGGCGGAGATCGGCTCCAGGTAGTGCGGCACCGAGAGCGCCGCCAGGGCGACGACGATCAGGTAGTCGATCAGGATCGCCCAGCCGGCGACGAAGGCGACGAGCTCGTTGAAGGCGTGGCGGGCGAAGCTCGAGGAGCCGCCGCGCTCGCGGATCATCGCCCCGCCCTCGACGTAGGTGAGGGTGGTCAGCGCGAACAGCAGGCCGGCGGCGAGGAAGATCAGCGGCGTCAGCCCGAGGCCGCGGTCGGCGACCACCCCGAGCGAGAAGTAGATCGAGAAGCCGACCGCCGAGTAGGCGGCGACGAACAGCGCCGGCACCCCGAGCCCGCGCTCGAGGATCGGCTCGCCGCGCTCGGAGCCCGGCGCCTCGCCGTTGGGCGCGGCGCCGTTGCCGCCGGCGCTGCTCACCGGCTCCCCTTGGTCGCGAGCCAGAAGCGGAGGACACCGACGGCGAGGAAGGCGACTCCGAGCAGGACCCCGACCGAGGCGAGGCCGCCGCCGTTGACGAGGGTGACGATCAGCAGCAACAGCCCGAGCGCGGCGAAGACGACCGAGAACCCCCGGACCGCCCCCTGGTAGGAATCGCGGCGATCGCTCACCTAGGTGACCTCGACCAGCGCCGACGCCGGCGCCGCGGCGCGCTTGTCGACCGGGTCGGAGACGACGATCACCCGGCACGGCCGCTCGCCGAGCACGGTCTGCAGCATCTTGTCGTAGAGCGGCACGCCGCGGCGGAAGCGCAGGCCCATCACGATCACCGCGGCCTCGATCTCGGCAGCCTCGCCGGCGACCGAGTAGCCCGACTGGCCGGGCCGCACGCGGGCGACGTGGCCGGTCACCCGCTGGCCGCCGATCAGCCGCGCTTCCTCGACCTTGCGCTGGGCCTCCGCTTCGGCCTCCGGCAGCTCGGCGTCGAGCGGCAGGTTGGTGGGCACGGTCATCATCGAATGGACGTGGATGCCGCGCCGCCGCTTGGAGGCGAGCTTGACCGCGGTCGCGACCATCTCCGGCGAGAAGTCTTCGTCGTCCTCGAAGGCGACCAGGATCGACTGGTACTCGACCTCCTCGACCCCGAGCGGCTCCGGCAGCACCACCTTCACGGTCTTGGTCAGAGGCAGCCCCTGACTGCGGCGGTAGAGCACGTAGACGATCGTCCCGAACACCATCCAGCCGGTGCCGACGAAGAGCGTGCTCGGGTTCAGCGCCATCACCACGATCCAGGCGCCGAAGGTGCCGAGGCCTCCGAGAACCGCGGTCATCGGCACCGAGAAGCCAAAGACGCGCAGGTTCAGCGGCGGCTTCCACGTTCGCTCCGCATCAGGGAGGCTGCGGCGCAGCTGGATCACCGCGACGTGGGCGATCGTGAACGAGAGCATCGCCCCGAACGAGTACATCGTCGCCAGGAAGTTGGTCTGGCCCGGGATCATCGTCAGGATCGCGACGCCGGCGAAGATCAGGATCGCGACGTAGGGCGTGCGGTACTTGGGATGGACCTGGCGCAGCCCCTCCGGCAGTTGCCGGTGCTGGCCCATCGAGTAGGTGAGGCGGGAGACGCCGATCAGGCCGGCGTTGGTGGCGATCAGCAGGATCACCGCGGCGAGGATGCCCACGTAGTAGCGGAGGATTTCGGTCGGGCCGCCAGAGAGGCCGAGGTTCTCGACGATGCCGAGAATCGGGTCGTCGGCGTATTTCGAGCCGAGTTCGGTGTGGTAGCCCGCGGCGGTGTGGATGACGGGCATCGCCGAGAGGGCGACGATCGGGATGAAGAGGTAGAGGCCGAGTACCGCGGCGACCACGAAGCCGACCGCGCGGGGGATCGTCCGCGCCGCGTTCTTGGCCTCCTCGGCCATGTTCGAGATCGTCTCGATCCCCGTGTAGGCGATCATCCCGACCGCGATCCCGAGCGCGAAGTCGCTCCAGCTCGGGGCGACGCCGAGGTGGACGTTGTCGACCAGGATCTGGGGACTGAGGACGAGAACTACGCCGATCCCGACCAGCACGATCTGGGTCGCGATGTCGGCGACGGCGAGGATCAGATTCAGTTTCGCCGACTCCTCGGTGCCGCGCACGTTCAGCAGCGCCAACCCGGCGACGAGGGTGGCGCCGCCGATCACGTCGCCCGGGCTGTGGCCGAGCGCAGGCCAGAAGACGGCCAGGTAGTGGGGCACGAAGAAGGCCGAGATCGCGCAGGTGATCGTGTAGTTGAGCATCTGTCCCCAGGCGGCGATGAAGCTGACCAGCTCGTTGAAGGCGTGGCGCGCGAAGCTCGAGGAGCCACCGGCCTCGGGGAACATCACCGTCGCCTCGGCGTAGGTGGCGGCGGTGGCGGCAAAGATCAAGCCGGAGATGACGAAGGCGACCGGGGTCAGGCCGAGCGCGAAGGCGGCAGTGACGCCGAGGGCGTAGTAAATCGACGAGCCGACGTTCCCGTAGGCGGCGGAGAACAGCGCCCCGACGCCGTGGACGCGGCTCAGCGACTCGTCTCTGGGAATCCGCTGGGCCATTTAGGAGGTGATGGAGCTAGGTAACTACACCGAATATAGCCCCGTCGCCGGCCCGCGCCGGAGGCGCTCGCGGGTCAGCTCGCCCGGCGTCGCCAGGCCGCTCAGTGCGAGGACCAGCGCCAGTTCCGCGGTCAGCGTCTCCAGCACCTTCCGCACCCCCTCCTCGCCTTCGAGGGCCAGCCCCCAGAGCACCGGCCGACCCACGAGGACGGCGTCGGCGCCGAGCGCCAGCGCGATCGCGACGTCGACGCCGCGGCGGATCCCGCCGTCGACCAGGACCGGGATCCGGCCTGCGACCGCGTCGACCACAGCGGCGAGCGCCTCGGCGGTCGGCAGGCAACGATCGAGCTGGCGGCCGCCATGGTTGGAGACGACGACCCCGGCGGCGCCGTGCTCGGCTGCCCGCGCCGCGTCCTCGGGGTCGATCACGCCCTTCAGCAGCACCGGTACGCCGGTTGCGGCGACGAGCTCGCCGAAGTCGTCCCAGTCGAGGGTGTAGTCGAGGGTGTCGAAGACCTCGGTCATCGTCAGCCGCTTGCCGGGGCCGCAGGCGGCGTCGAGGCTCGGCACCCGGAGGTCGGCGGGGACGGCGAAGCCGGTGCGCGGATCGCGCTCGCGGTTGCCGGCCGGCGGCGCGTCGACGGTGAGGGCGATCGCCTCGTGGCCGGCGGCCAGCGCGTGCTCCCAGAGCGCTCTGGTCACGCCCCTGTCGCGGAAGCAGTAGAGCTGGCACCAGCGCCGGCCCGGCGGCGTCGCGGCGGCGACTTCCGGCGGCCCCATCGTCGCCAGGGTCGAGTGGATGAAGACGGTTCCGGCGGCCGCGGCCGCGCGCGCCGTCGCTGCCTCGCCGTCGGGGTGCAGGAGGCAGTGGAAGGCGGTCGGAGCGACCAGGATCGGTGCCGACACCGGGCCGCCGAGCAGCTCGCTGCGCGTGCTCACCTCGGAGACGTCGGTGAGGACCCGAGGGACGAGGCGCCAGCGCCCCCACGCCTCGCGGTTCTCGCGCAGCGTCTCCTCGTCGCCGGCGCCGCCCGCGTAGTAGCCGAGGACGCCGGGCTCGAGCCGCTCGCTGGCGAGCCGCTCGGCGTCGTCGATGGTGATCCAGTTCTGCGTCACGGCCGCGAGACTAGTCGGGATTCGACGCCCGGGTCTCGGCGGTAGCGTTTGGCCCGTGAGCGCGGGCAGGGGACCGACGCGGGCGCAGATCCGGCGGCGCCGGCTGACCGCCCTCGGCGCGCTCGCCCTCGTGGTCGCGGTCGTCGTCGTCCTGGTGACGGGCGGCGGCTCGGGCTCAAGCGCCACGCCCGTCGGCACCGTCCACCGCGGCGGCTACCGCCTCGTCCACATCGAGGTCAGGAGCAAGGCCGTGCCGGGGCGCAAGCTCGGCGTCAACGTGATCGTGCCGCCGAAGCCGGGGGCCCGCGGCAAGCGGCCGCTGCTGGTCTACCTGCACGGCCGCGGCGGCTACGAGGGGACCTTCAACGAAGCCGTCCTGCGGGGGCTCCCGGTCCTCCATGGCCGCGGCCCAATCGTCGCCTTCCCCGCCGGCGGCGTCCACGGCTACTGGCACAACCGCCCCGCCGGCAAGTGGGAAGACTGGGTGATGGACGAAATGCTGCCACTGGTCGAACGCCGCTTCGGCGTCGACCGCAAGCGGGTCGCGATCGGCGGCATCTCGATGGGCGGCTTCGGCGCCCTCGACATCGCCCTCAAGAACCCCGGCCGCTTCTGCGCCGTCGGCGCCCACTCGCCCGCCCTCTGGTTCGAAGCCGGAGAAACCGCCCCCGGCGCCTTCGAAGACGCGGCCGATTTCGAACGCAACGACGTCGTCGGCGCGGTCGAGGAAGACCCGGACGCCTTCGGCGGCGCCAAGGTCTGGGTTGACTACGGCGAAGAAGACCCCTTCCGCCCCTACGACGAAGCCCTCGTCGCCGCGCTCGAAAGCGGCGACACCGACCTCACCGCCCACTCATGGCCCGGCGGGCACGAAGGCAGCTACTGGGGCAAGCACTGGCCCGACTACCAACGCTGGTACGTGAAGACGCTCGCCGGCTGCGGCTAACCCGACCGGCCTCGAGCGCAACCGGCGCGCCGGACCTTGGGTCGCGTTTGTGTCGCTATGCGAAGCAAACGCGACCCACCGGGGCTCAGTCGTCCGGGGAGCCGGCGGGCGGGGTGCCGGGCGGCGGCGCCGGGCCCCAGCTTTCGCGCCCGTCCGAGGTCTGGATCGGGATCTTCGGCCCAGCCATCGCCGGGGTGTCGATGGTGACGTCGGCCAGCGCCTTAACCCGCGAGAAGACCTCGCGGACTTCACTCCGCTCCCCCTGGTAGCCCCACTGGTGGAAGTCCGCCGTCAGCCCGGTCGCGTGGATCCCTGCTTCTTCAGCCAGGAACAGCGCCCGCGGCATGTGGAAGGCGTTCGTCACCACCACCGCGTTCTCGACGTTGAAGATCGACCGGGCGCGCACCATCGTCGCCCAGGTGTCGAAGCCGGCGTGGTCCTCGAAGACGTCCCTGGGCGGCACCCCGCGCCGGACCAGCGCCTTGCGCATCGTGTCCGGCTCGTCGTAGGCCCAGGTGTGGTGATCGCCCGAGACCAGCACCTTTTCCACCTTGCCCGAGTGCCATAGCCGCGCCGCCTGTTTGACCCGGTCGGCCAGCATCGCACTCATCTTCCCGTCGGGCAGCACCAGCGCCCCCGGCACGATCGCCACTTCCGCCGCCGGCACATCGGCGATCTCCGAAGTCGAGTTCCCGTCCTCCCGCAAGAGGATGTAAGCGTTCGCCCCGACCACGAGCAGCACCAGCGCCGCGATTCCAGCGGTCAGCGTCCAAGCCGTCTTGGGAAAGCGCCTCCAGGGATAGCCGAGCTTCCGAAGAACCCTGCGCATTCGAGGAAACGCTAGCAGCGCACCCCTCCGAACCCTCGCCAAATCCATCCCTAGCAACGCCTACCCCGCTTAAGCGGAGCGGTCATTCGGGGCAGACCGCGGTGCCGGCGGGCGAGCGAAAAGCAAGCCAGGCAAGGACGCAGCCCTCCTGAATAGCAGCGCTATTCAGGAGGGCGAGGACGCCGCCTGGCGCCGCTTTGCAGCCGCCCGCCGGTGCCGCGGGCAACCCGAATGACCGCTCCGCGATATCAAAAATGAACGATCGGGATGATCAGAATGGCCACGATGTTCGCCACCTTAATCATCGGGTTGATCGCCGGGCCGGCCGTGTCCTTGTAGGGGTCGCCGACCGTGTCGCCGGTCACCGAGGCTTCGTGGGCCTCGGAGCCTTTGCCGCCGTGGGCGCCGTCCTCAATCAGCTTCTTCGCGTTGTCCCAGGCGCCGCCGCCTGCGGTCATCGCAATCGCCGCGAACAAGCCGACGACGATGACGCCGATCAAGAGGCCGCCGAGCGCGTCGACGCTGAGCAAGCCGACGATCACCGGCACCACGATCGGGATCAGGGCGGGCAGGATCATCTCTTTCTGCGCGGCCGCGGTGACGATCGAGATCGTCTCCCTGTAGTCCGGTTTTTCGGACCCGTCCATGATCCCGGGATGCTCTTTGAACTGTTTTCGCACCTGCTCGACTACCTGACCGCCGGCCCGACCGACCGCCTCGATCGAGAAGGCGAGGAACAGGTAGACCATCATCCCGCCGATGATCAGCCCGATCAGCACGTCTGGGCTCGTCAAGTGGAAGAGGCTGTTGAGGTCGAATCCCTGCGGGGCTTCGCTCGCCAATTCGCTGCGGAAGGCCGCGAACAGGACCAGCGCCGCCAGAGCTGCCGAGCCGATCGCGTAACCCTTGGTGACGGCCTTGGTCGTGTTGCCCACCGCGTCGAGCGGGTCGGTGACGGCGCGGACGTCCTCCGGCAGGTCCGCCATCTCGGCGATGCCACCGGCGTTGTCGGTAATCGGACCGAAGGCGTCAAGGGCGACGATCAGGCCGCAGAGCGAGAGCTGGGCGACGACGGCGATTCCAATGCCGTAGATGCCCGCCAAGCTGTTGGCGGCGAGAATCGCCAGTGCGATCACCAGGGCCGGTGCCGCGGTCGACTGGAAGCCCTGGGCGAGTCCGGCGATGATGTTCGTCGCGTGCCCGGTCTCCGAGGCCTGGGCGATCATCTTCACCGGCCGGAAACGGGTCGCCGTATAAAATTCGGTGATCCCGAAGAGAAGCGCGGTGACCGCGACTCCGATCACTGCGCAGAGCCAGAGGTCGCCGACCGAGACCGACTTCGCCGCCGCGTCGGCGAAGCCGAGCCGCAGCGGGTCGCTCATCATCCAGTCGGTGATCGGATAGAAGGCGGCGATCGAGAGGATCCCCGAGATCAGCAGGCCGACGTACAACGCGCCCTCGACTTTGTTCGATTTGGTCCGCACGCAGAGGGCACCGATGATCGAGGCGATGATCGCGACGCCGCCGAGCACCAGCGGGTAGATCGCGACCTCGCGGGCGTAGTCGGAGGTGAAGGTGAGGACGCCGAGCAGCATCACCGCGACGGTCGTCACCGCGTAGGTCTCGAACAGGTCGGCGGCCATGCCGGCGCAGTCGCCGACGTTGTCGCCGACGTTGTCGGCGATCACCGCCGGGTTGCGGGGATCGTCCTCGGGGATCCCGGCCTCGACCTTGCCGACCAGGTCGGCGCCGACGTCGGCGGCCTTGGTGAAGATGCCGCCGCCGAGCCGGGCGAAGACGGAGATCAGCGAGCCGCCGAAGCCGAGCCCGATCAGGGCGTCGACCGCGCTCTTGTCGGAGCTGCCGGTGATTACCAGGATCCCGTAATAGCCGGCGACGCCGAGCAGCGCCAGGCCGACGACCAAGAGGCCGGTCACCGAGCCGCCTTTGAAGGCGACGTCGAGCGCCGGCGGGACGCCGCCGCGCGCCGCCTCGGCGACCCGCGCGTTGGCCCGCACCGAGACGTTCATGCCGATGAACCCGGTCGAGCCTGAGAGCGTGGCGCCGATCAGGAAGCCGATCGCCGTCTTGTAGTTCTGCAGCAGCAACAGCAGCACCGCGATCGGCAGCGCGACCGCGGCGATGATCGTGTACTGCCGGGTCAGGTAAGCCTGCGCGCCCTCCTGAACGGCGCCCGAGCTTTCGCGCATACGCTCGTTGCCTGGCGATTTTCTCAGCAGGCGCTGGGTGATTAGAAGCCCGTAGACCACGGCTGCGCCCGCGCAAACAAGCGCGACCACGACCCCGTATTCCCTCAAGAAGCTGGTCAAGTCACTTTCCTCCGGTGGGTTTAGCGGGCGCGAGTCTATATATGCGGGCGGCTGCTCCGCTCTGCGCCGCGGGCACGACCCCCTGAGCGGCTGTGTCGAACGGCCCTAGGCCGGTTGCTCCACACCGGCGTACGTGCGCTGCGTGTCCGCCACCGCCTGGCGCTGGATCTCGACCAGCGAGGCGCCGCCGCGGAGCGCCTTGCGGGCCCGCTCGGCGCCATTTTGCTCCGGCAGATCAACCGCGATCCCAAGTTGCGAGCGGGCCGGCTCGGTCCAGACGAGGACCGAGTCGAGCATCGCCCGGGTCTCGACCTCGGCCCCACGCCGGAAGTCGATCATCCTGCCGGCGGCGCCGTGGCGGATCGCCCGCCAGAGGTTCTCCTCGATCTCGCGGTCGCCGAGCGGCGCCGCGCCGCCCCCGTAGCCGCGCTCGTCGTAGTCGAGCGCGGACTGGGCGACGCAGGCGGCGATCAGCCCGGACAGCGCCGTCGCCTCCCCGCCCCGGGTCTGGGCGTCGCAGATCCGCACCTCGACGGTGCCGAAGCTGTGGTGCGGCCGCACGCTCCACCACAGCTGGGTCGACTCGACGACGCTGTTCGTCCGCAGCAGCAGCTCGATGAAGTCGGCGTAGGCCTGCCAGTCGCCAAACGCCGCCGGCACCCCGCAGCGGGGGAAGGTGCGGGTGAAGATCTCGGTGCGAACCGAGTGCAGGCCGGTATCACGGTTGTCGAGGAAGGGCGAGTTGGCGGAGACCGCGAGCAGCAGCGGCAGCAGCTCCCGCATCCGGTCGCAGACGGCGATCGCGCGATCGGCGCCGCGAACGCCGACGTGGACGTGCAGGCTCCAGGTGTTGTTGCGCTGGGCGACCCAGCCGAGCTCCTCGCGCAGCCGGTTGTAATGCTCGGTATCGATGATCCGCTGGTCGAGGTAGCTGGCCCAGGGGTGGGTGCCGGTGGCGCCAAGTGCCAGCCCCATCTCAGGGGCTAGCCCGAACAGCCGGCGCCGCGCCTCGCCCTGCCGCGCCACCGCGTCGGCGAAGCTCTCGCCGCGCCCGGATCGGATCTCGATCTCGGAGGCGATCAGCTCCCCCGCCGCCGACTCGGCCAGCACCTCGTCGCGCTGACAGGCGCCGTAGAGGTCCTCGAAGCGGTGGGCGAGATCGAGTGAGCCGGGCTCGAGGATCGCGAACTCCTCCTCGAGCCCGATCGTGAAGTCGGTCGAGGCCTCGAAGCTCTCGCGGGCGCCGTCGAGGTCCATCTGTCGGGGTTAGGCCAGGTAGAAGTAGAGCGCGTAGAGCAGGTCCACAGCTGGGCTCGAGGTGTGGACGGTGACCTCCGGCGGCACCTGCAGCAGCTGCTCGGAGTAGTTGAAGATGATCTTGACGCCGGCTTTGACGAGGTGGTCGGCAACCTCCTGGGCGGCGTCGGCCGGAACCGCGAGGACCCCGACCACGACCTCCTCGTCGCGAACGACGGCGTCGAGGTCGGCGAGGTCGCGCACCTTCAGCTCGCCGATCTGTGTGCCCACCACCGCGGGGTTGACGTCGAGGACGGCGACCACCTGGAAGCCGTGGTCGGCGAAGATCGCCGAGGAGGCGATCGCCTGTCCGAGGTGGCCGGCGCCGAAGAGGGCGATGTTGTGCTGGCCCGAAGTGCGAAGGATCTTGCGGATCTCCGAGACCAGCGACTCGACGTTGTAGCCGACCCCACGCTTGCCGAACTTGCCGAAGCCGGAGAGGTCGCGGCGGATCTGGGTCGGGTTGATATGGGTGTACTCGGAGAGCTCCTGAGAGGAGATCGTCTCCCGGCCCATCTTCCGCGCCTGCGTCAGGACCTGCAGGTAGCGGCTCAGGCGCGCCGCCACGCCAAGCGACAGCCGCTCCCCTTCGACGGGGAGTGCACCGGCGTCGAACTCTGCCATCACCTCGACCATGCCCCCACAGTATCGAGCCGGGCCCGAACCGATGCCTCGTCGAAGAGCAGCTCGGAGGCGAGGGCGCCGTCGATCTCGACAACCGGGATCCGCTCCAGATGGCGCCGCAACAGGAGATCGTCGCTCTCGATGTCAATCTCGCGGAGCTCGAATCGATACCCCGCCGAATGGAGGTCGACCAGCGCCGCGATCGCCTCCTCGCAGAGATGGCAGCCGGGGCGCGAGTAGATGACGACCTCGGTCAAGGGGACACCTCGGCGACCTCTAAGCCGCGGCGAGCGGCGCCTCGCCGCTGGCGAAGGCGTCGTAGCCAAGGTAGTCGGGGTAGGGGATACGCGGCGCGTAGCGGGCGGCGGAGCCGATCATCGCCGCGTTGTCGGTGCAGAGCTGCAGCGGCACCAGCTTCAGCATCACGCCCTGCTCCTCGCAGAGGGCCGAGACGGCCTCGCGCAGCGGGCCGTTGGCGGCGACGCCGCCGCCCAGCGCTACCGCGTCCCAGCCGCCGCGCTTCAGCGCCCGCTTCAGCTTCGAGACCAGCTGGCCGACGACGGCGGCCTGAAAGGAGGCGGCGAGGTCGGCCCGCCGCTCCTCGACGCCATCCGGGCCCAGTTCCCGGCAGCGGTAGACGAGCGCCGTCTTGAGCCCGCTGAAGCTGAAGTCGAGGCCGGGGTCGCGGGCCATCGCCACCGGCATCTCGAACGCCTCCGGGTCTCCTCCCTCGGCCTCCTTCTGCAGCGCCGGGCCGCCCGGGAAGCCGAGGCCGAGCAGCCGCGCCGACTTGTCGAAGGCCTCGCCGGCGGCGTCGTCGAGGGTCTGGCCCAGCAGCTCGTAGCCGGCGTGGTCGCGAACCCCCGCCAACAGCGTGTGGCCGCCACTGGCGACGAGGCAGAGGAAGGGCGGCTCGAGCGGCTCCGGCTCGAGGAAGTTGGCGGCGACGTGGCCCTGCAGGTGATCGACCGGGATCAGCGGCAGCCGCCGCGCCGCGGCGATCGCCTTGGCGGTCGAGACCCCGACCAGGAGCGCCCCGATCAGGCCCGGCCCGGCGGTGACTGCGATCGCCTCGACGTCGTCCAGGCCGGCCTCGGCCTCAGCCAGCGCCGCGCTCACCAGCGGCGCCGCCAGCTCGAGGTGGTGGCGGGCGGCGACCTCGGGGACGACGCCGCCGAAGACGGCGTGGGCGGCGTGCTGCGAGGAGATCAGGCTGGCGAGGACACGGGGCCCGTCGAGGACGGCGGCGCAGGTGTCGTCGCAGGAGGTCTCGATCGCCAGGATCAACGCCGCCTCCTCCGCTTCGCGTCCGGGAGCGGCGGGTAGCACCCGGATGCTCGCCGCCTCGCCCAGCCTCGCTCGCGAAGAATCAGATCTGCGCCCTCGGTCGGCCGGGCTCGCATGGCTAGTCCAGCCACATGATCAGCGCGTCCTCGCCGTTGTCGTGGTAGTAGCGGGGGCGGACTCCCGCGGAGTGGAAACCGAACCGCTCGTACATCGCGATCGCTTTGCGGTTGGAGACACGGACCTCGAGCGTGAACGGCAGCACCCCGCGCGCCTCCTCGACCAGCCGCGCCATCATGCTCCAGGCGACGCCGCGGCGGCGGTGGTCGGGCGAGACGGCGATGTTCATCAGGTGCCAGACCTGGTCGTAGCGCGAGCAGACCACGTAGCCGAGCAGCTCGTCGCCCTCGCTGGCGGCGAGGCAGATTCCCGAGGGCTTCGAGAGCTCGAGCACGAACATCGCCAGCGACCACGGAGTCGGGAAGGAGCGGCGCTCGATCGCGATCACCGCCGGCAGGTCGCTGTAGGCGAGCCGGCGCACCCTGACCTCGCGGGTCAGGTCCTCATTCTGCTCTCTGGAGAGAATCTCGCTCACGCCAGCGCTCCGCGTCCGGTGGTCGAAGGTAGATCGGCTGGAGCGGGCCCGCCTCCCCTTCCATCGCCGCCGCCAACGCGCACACATCGTGCGCCGCGACGCGGTGGACGGGATCGGTGTCCTCGGGGATGTGGACGCCGCCCACGGTCAGCTCTGCTCGAAATCGTACCGCCCCCGGTCCGCCGACCGAGGGCGCCGCCGCGAGCTTGCCGAGCCGCCCGGCGAGCTCCTGCGGCCGGCAGACGAACGGGTCCCAGAGCCGCTCCCCGCCCGGCCCGTAGAGCGCCGCGAAGACCTCGCCGCGATAGCCGTCGAGGACCGCCAGCCGCTCCCCCTCCGCCCCGGCCTCGGCGATTCCCCGCGCCAGCGCGTCGAGGGTGCCGACTCCGCGCACCGGCAGGCCGATGCTGGCGGCGAGCCCCCGCGCCGTCGCCACCCCGATCCGCAGCCCGGTGAAGGATCCGGGGCCGAGCCCGACCGCGATCAGCCCGACCGCCTCCCAGCCGCCGGCCGCCGTGGCCGCGGCCTCGACCTCGGCCAGCAGCGCGGTCGCGTGGCGCGGCCGCCCGGTCGCCGAGACCCCCAGCTGGGAGGCGTGCAGAACCTCGCCGTCGCGCCAGGCGCAGGCGGCCGTGTCGGCGGTCGCGGTGTCGAAGCCGACGACTACCAGGACGTCTCCCCCGCTCGCGCTAGCGTTTCACCCGGAAGACCGTCGAGCCGACTTTCTTCCCTTTGACGAACCAGGAGACGACGTGGCGCCCGGGGATCGTCGAGGTGATCTTGTTGACGTAGAGCGTCCCCTGATTGGCTTCCTGCGCTTTCGCGCAGAGGTTTTTGCCGCTCGGGAACTTGACGCAGACGGTGTAGACGACGTTCGCCTGGAGGCTTTTGAAGAAGGCGCCCTTTTTGCTCTTGCGCGGACAGACGTGGGCCGGCTTGGCGTTGCGCGAGATCCCGCAGCCGATGTAGTGCCGATAGGCCGCAGCGCTCGCCGAGGCGGTCACCGCGCCAGCCAACAACCCGGCCACGGCCAAGACCGCCACAAGCGCCTTCAGTCCCTTCATGTCCATCCCTTCTCGCTCGCTCTTCGAGCCGCCGATGCTACCGGCGCCCCCGCTCACTCGATTTCCACAACCCGCCTACCCTCGTCGAGGTGCGCCATGCGAACCTCGAGCGCCGGCCGGCCAAGCCGCTCGGCGCCGACCGCTGGCCACTCGACGAAGGCGACCGAGTCCGCCCGCAGGTAGTCCTCGAGCAGGGCGGGATCCTCGCCCTCGAGGCCGGCGAGGCGGTAGAGGTCGAGGTGGGAGACGGGGAGGCGGCCGCCGCCGTAGCGCTGGCCGATCGTGAAGGTGGGCGAAGTGACCGGGGTAGTGACGCCGAGGGCGCGGCAGGCGCCGCGGATCAGGGTCGTCTTGCCGGCCCCGACCTCGCCGGAGACGACGACGACGTTGCCGGGCCGCAGCCGCTCGGCGATCCGCGCCCCAACCGCCTCGGTCTCCTCGGCCGAGGCCGTCTCGACCCGCTCCACGCCTCGGACCTCGCTCACCGCCGCGCCCGCTTCATCAGCCGAAGAATCCGAGCTGGTCCTCGCGGGGCGGCGGCTCGGTGGCGATCTCCTCGCGCGCCTCCTCCTCTTCGAGCTCCTCGCGCGACCAGGATTCCGGCTCCGGCAGCACCTCCTCGAGCAGCGCCGGAATCGTCGCGAAGTCTTCGCGCAGCTGCTGCTTGACCGAGGGGGTGCGCAGCGCCGCCGCGGGGTGGAAGAGCGGCAGCAGGTGGACGGTGCGGCCGCCAAGCTCGCGCACCTGCGGGGTGCCGCGGACCCTGGTGATCCCGGTCGGGCTGCCGGTCAACAACTTGGTCGCGAAGTTGCCGAGCGTGCAGACGACCCGCGGCTCGATCAGCCGCACCTGCTCCCAGAGGTAGGGCTCACAGGCCTGGATCTCGAGCGGCTGCGGATCGCGGTTGCCGGGCGGCCGCGACTTCAGCACGTTGCAGATGAAGACCTGCTCGCGCGAGAGCCCGATCTCGACCAGCAGCTCGTTCAGCAGCTGTCCGGCGCGGCCGACGAACGGCAGTCCCTGCCGGTCCTCTTCGGCCCCCGGCGCCTCACCGACGAACATCAGGTCGGCGTCGGCGTCGCCGGCCCCGAAGACTGCCTTGGTGCGGGTCTCATACAGAGGGCACTTGGTGCACCCGGCAACCTCGTGGTAGAGCTCGACCAAGCGCTCACGCCGCTCGGCAGCGCCGGCCGCGCTCATCCTCCCTCCCGCTTCTTCTTCGCCGCCGCCAGCCGCTCGCCCCGCGCCGCCTCCCGCTCGCGCCGCTGCGATTCGCCGGCGCGCACCCGCGCCCCCCGCGGCTGCCGCCCCGGCGGCGCGAACCCCGACATCAGCCGCCGCGTCCGCCCCGAGCCGCAGGCAGCACACGGAACCGGCCCGGACCCGGCCGCCACCAGCTCCTCGAAGCGCGCCCCGCAACCCTCGCACTCGAACTCGTAGATTGGCATCGGGTGTTTTGGGTGGTTCCGGCTGGTTTGCTGTTTGGCTCTACGCCGCCGTTTAGCCCCGGTTGGGTACCGACGCAGTTGCGGCTGGTTGCGGACATCGTGTTGCCCTGGCGTTGCCCTGGGAAGGCCCAGAGGGCGTCACCGCCTGGTCCAAAAAGGATGCGCTCCCGATCCCCTCGTCCATCAGATGAATGTATTCCCTCAGCGTGAAGCTCGGGTCTGCATGGCCCAACCACTCTTGCACTTGCTTCACGTTCTTGCCCTCGGCGAAGAGGAGCGAGGCGCAGGTATGCCGGAACGTGTGGAAGGTGACCCAGGGCAGGCCGACCGCCTCCCTCGCCGGCGCCAGCACCTCGGCGCCGAGCGCCTTTGAGTCGAACGGGTAGGCGAAGCCCTCCTTGGTGCGCCGCAGCTTCCCTTTCGATGGGAAGACCGAGGCGCGCTCCCCCTCATAGGTGGCGGCACGGTGGGCGAGCAGTCGCGAGACCATGCCCGGCGAAAGAGGGAGATCGCGCTTGCCCCTCTTCGACTTGAGCTTCTTCCGCTTCCCTCGGTAGACCTGCTCACGGACACGCAGCCGGCCGGCAGCGAGGTCGACGTGTTCCCACCGCAGCCCCGCCGCCTCGCTGATGCGGAGGCCGGTGTGCGCCATGAACTCGAAGAAGAGGAGGTGGTCCTCGGGCATCGCGCCGAGCATCCAGCCCAGCTCCTCCCGAGACATTGCCTTCGCCTTCTCGTTCGCCTCGAACTCCTCATCCCCCTCGGGCGCTGCCGGGATGCGGACACCCTGGAACGGATTCGAGCGAACGACGCCTTCTTCGGCCGCCGTCGAATACATCGCCGAGCCGGCCGTCCGCGTCTTCTTGATCTCCGACGTCGATGCGCCCTTCTCGCGCATATCCAGCAAAAGCTTCCGAACGTCCTTCGGTTCAGGGTCGATCAGCTTCCAGGCCCGCCAACGGGGAAGCATCCACTTCTCGAAGACTCGCTTGTACTCGTCGCGGCTCGTCTCGGTGAAGCCCTGGGAGGTCCGACCCGTGTAGGTCGGGGCCCAGTCGTCGTAGTAGGAGCCGAACCGAATCGAGGAGACAGGCCGACGATCCCCGGAGTCGCGCCGGCCCTTCAGCTCTCGGGCTTTGTCGAACGTGGGAACCGTCTGCTTCCGCAGCTTCCCCCGGTGGCGGGTGACGACGGTGTAGGGGCACCTACACCGCGCCGCCTTGCCACCGCACTCTTTCGTGTGCGCTCGAAATACTCCCGGGAGCCTGGTCGGTTCGAGCTTGCCGGCCACGGTCAGGCGCCCTCTCGGCGACTTGTCGTTTCTGACTCTGACTCGGACAGGGCCGCCTCTTTGAGCTGGACGATTAGCTCGCCCTTGCTGAAAACTGCGGGCCTCCAGCCCAACCCCTCAAAGAGAGCGGTGGGCTCAACGCCCAGCGATCCGCACAGCCGCAGAACCGTGTCGGCACGAGCTACCCGTTCGCCGCGCTCCAATTGCCCGACCGCAGTGCGGTGAAGGCCAGCGATGAATCCCAGCTCTTCCTGGCTTATTCCGATCGCTTCCCGGTGGCGGGCGAGGTTTTGACCGAAGACCGCAGAGAACTCTGGGTCTCGGCGTCTCGAATTGGGCATCGCCTACTCCTCGCTCCTCGGCGGAACCGGAACGTCGCTGAACAAGGGGTGCCCCTTCATCAAGATCGGCTGCGCCCAGCTGATGCCGTCGAACAACTCGTTGGGGAGAACACCGAGTCCTACGCAGAGCTTGAGCGCCGTGTCGGAGCGAGCGATCTGCTCGCCCCGCTCGAATTTCCCGACCGCTACGCGATGGACTTCGGACCTAAAGCCAAGCTCTTCCTGGCTCATCTCGGCGGCGTGCCGAAGGCGCGCAAGGTTTACCCCGAACGCCTCGGCGAATTCCCGGTCCCGGCTCCTGAGTAGTTGCCTAGGCATGACTAGAGGTCACCCAGTGAGTCGTCGCCGAGCAGGTGGAAGTGCAAAGCCGCCCGCGTCGGCAGGACCACCGCCCCGGAGCGCAGTGCGAGGCCAGCCCAGTGGAGATGAACCACGGCCCGGTCGACTCGATCGCGACGCTCGAACTCGTTATCGCCGAGCGCCAGTTCCCGCTGTATGTCCGAGTCCTGCAACTGGATCGGCCAGTGGACCAACAGCCGGTCGAGGACGAGTGCCTGGTCTTCCAGATCCTTCTTGGCGTTAGCCGGGAGATCGGAGATGGCGCGCCGCGCCATAGGGTTCTCATCAGCCATGAGGAGCGTTGCCTCCTTGTGGTTAGGCCCTCGGTCGGTGTGAGCGCACCGCCGAGGGCTGCTTATGTTGCGGTCAGAGTAGCACCTACTGTTGTGGAACCCTAGACAGTCCTGCGCGCTACTTGCCGTGGATGATCTGGTTGACCCTGGCTCTGTGCAGTCCGACAGCCACGGCGATTTCAGCCATCGACAGACCGACCGCTGCGGCCTTCGCAAAGCTCTCCCTGCGGGCGGCACCCACGGCGTCAAGGCGCTCCTGCGCCTGAGCAAACTGATTCTGGGCACGGCGCACGTCTTTGAGCGCTTTCCGTTTGGCCGCGTCCATTCAGCGGAGCCTAAGCGAATTGCCACCGGCCGCCGACGCTTCGTCATGGTCGCCGCGCGCCGCCCTTCCGAACGTAGTCGCGTAACTCGGTGCGGTCGAAGAGAAGCCGGGAGCCGTCGTGGTAGTGGGGTATCCGTCCCAAGCTGGCGAGTGAATAGATGCGGCTCTTGGGGCAAGAGAGGAACGCGGCAGCGCCGTTCACGTCGAGATAGCCGTCGCCTTCCGGCTCTCCACCGCGGGCGGTATCGACCAACAGCTCGGCCGCGCGTCTCGCGATCTGCTCGATCAGTTCCTCGCCGATATCGAACCGGACCGCCGCCACCGGCATCACATCTCTATCCCGATTCCCCGGCTCTGCTCGATCACTCGCGCCTGGCCCTGCTCCAAGCCGAGCTGTCGCTGCACCCGCCTCACCGACTCAAGCGCCCGCTGGTGCTCAAGCTGCGCCAACGAATCCCTCGGCTCGGCCCCGAGCGTGCTGTCTCTGTCCCCAATGCCGTGCCCTAGGCGGTAACTCTCGATCCCCGCGACCGCCTCGTCCCATGCCCTCCGTTGCGTCGGGTCGCTCGGCCGCTCTCCCAGCTCGCGGGTGAGGTAATCCGGTGGGTCGAGCCGCACTGCCGCGAGCCGTGCGCCGACTCGCTCTGAGATCAGGTGCTCGGTTACGGCTCGCTCGGCCCGTGCCGCGTACTCGACGGCGGCGTCAGCGTCCCGCTCGATCCGCTGGCGGGCGAGTGACTCCTTCGCCTGCCGTGCCTCCCAATCGAGCCGCTCTGCCTTCTCGCGCCAACTGGCCCGCTCACGGCGCGCCCAGACCGGCGGCTCCTCCCCCAGTCCCTCCCGACGCAGCCCCACTTTTTCGACCCGCCGCTCGACCGCCGCCAACAGAGCGGCACGGTCTTCGAGGTTCTGTTGGTGACGCGCCTCGGCGTGAGCCTCGGCGGCGAGTTCATGACGGCGGGCATAAAGCTCGCGGGTCGAGAGCTGACCAAGACGCTCCCGCAGCGCTGCGTCGTGGGCGGCGGCCTGGGCGCCGTCGCGCTCCGCCGCCCGGGCGATGTGTTCGAGACCCTGGGCATCGGGGGCTGCCGGCGCGAACTCGATCCGCTCGAAGCCGACCTCTGGGGTGGCGTAGAAGAAGGTCTCCCCCCGGGTCCGCGAAGCGGCAACGTAGAACTCCTGCCGGTCCATCGAGGGGTCGGCCATGACGAAAGCGCTGTCGAGGGTGGTGCCCTGGGCCTGGTAGATCGTCCCGGCGTAGCCATGTTCGAGCGCCGGTGCCCGTCCGCTGGATTCAGCTTCCGCAGGTAGCCGGGATCGACACCTACCTGCCTGTTGGTGTCGATCCCGGCGAGAAGCAAGCGTTCGTCCCCTACGTCAACGGATTCGATCCGCCAGCGCTCGCGGTTGTAAATCTGGGCGCTCTGATCGTTGACGCGGGTGATCACCTCCTCGCCGACCGCGAAGCGGCGCCCGCCGACCTCGATCTCCTCGGCGCCGAGACGGCCCTCGGCCCGCATCAGCTCCCGCGCCCGTTCGTTCAATCGCTCGCGCTCGGAGTTCGCCTTCGCGATCATCAGCGCGTCCTCGCCGCGCTCCTTCGCCTGCCACCAGTCGGCGACGATCGCCTCGCGCCGCTGCTCGTGGTTAGCGGCGACCACGACCCGGCCCTCGCGGGCGTAGCGGTCAAGCGCCTCGGCCCCTCTGCCCTCGCGGATCAGCTTCGCTGCTTCGCGATCGAGCTGGTGGTCGTGGCGGATCACTTCGTCAAGCCGGACCTCCTCGCTGCGGCGGGCGATGGCGGCGAAGAGACCGCCGGCCTCGATCTCGCCGAGCTGAGCCGGATCGCCGATCAGGACCAACTTCGCCTCGGCCCGATCGGCGTGGTCGATCAGCCGCGCCAACGTCGCCGAATCGACCATCCCCGCCTCGTCGACCAAAAGGACCGAGTTCCGAGCAAGTGCTGCCTTGCCTTCCTCGACGCGAGCGTCAAGCCGGCCAAGGAGCCCGGCGACGGTCTGCGCTTCAAGCCCCTCGGCCCGCAGCACGTTCGCCGCCCGCCAGGTCGGCGCCGCTACCTGAAGCTCGTAACCCCCAGCTGCCCAACCGGCGGCGGCGACGACGGTGGCGTAGGTCTTGCCGGTGCCGGCCTCGCCGATCACGACCTCGAGACCGCGACCGCCACCGAGGAGCTGATCGACCATCGCCTCCTGATCCGCCTTCAGGCTCGGGCGGGCAGCGAGGACGCGACACACCAGGATCGAATCGACCACGGCGACCCCCTCGTCGCCGTGCATCCGCTCGGCGGCCGCGAGCGCCCGTTGCTCAAGGCGCCAGATGCGCTCGGTGGTGAAGCGAGGGCCGCGCGCGCTCTGCGCGATCTCGATCACCGACTCCGAGCCGATGAAGGCGTCGGCCAGGGACTCGATCTCAGATGCCGGGGCGCCGTGCGGGAGGTTGTCGGCGACGGCGCGGATCACGTCGCGGCGCTCGAAGTGGGAGGCGTGGGCGGTGACGGAGCGCTCGACGGCCTCGACCGTGAGGACGGTCGGCCCCGGTCGCTCATGGCCGAGGCGGAGCGCGATCGTCTCCCGGGTCAGCCCGATCTCCGAGCCCTTCACCCGCCACGCCTCGCGCAGGCTCTCCGTCGTCAGGTCGCGCTCCTTCGCCTTCCTCGTCTCCAGGGTCGCGATCTGCATCGCCCGAGCCGAGGCCCCGGGACCGGCGGCGGCGAGGATTTCGGCGCGGCGGGTCGAGAAGCGGGCCAGCTCCTCGGAGCTGAACCCCTTGATGTCGGCGATGCCCTGTCTGACCGGCTCCCATTCGACTCCGAGCCGCTGGGTCAGTTCGTGGCGAAGGTGGGCCTCGTAGATGTAGGAGGCGGTTTTGGCGTGTTCGTAGATCACCGGGTGGTAGAGACGGGACCAGCGGCCGTCCGGCCCCTTGGTCGCGTTGGCGACGAGGACGTGGGTGTGGAGCTGGGGGTCCCCGGCCCGCGAGGAGCGGTGGGCGTAGGCGGCGGCGAGGAAGCCGTTGCCGGGGACGAAGACGGCGCCGCCTTTGCCGCGCCGCGCCCAGCAGGCGCTGCGCTCCATATAGGAGAGCGCTTCGGCGACGGCGGCGCGATGGGCCTCCATCACCTGGGCGGAGACCGGGTGGCCACCGAGCGCCCAGGTCAGGGAGACCGACTTCGGCGCCGAGAAGGTCAGATCGAAGCCGGGGACCGGCTCCCGTCCCGGTGCCGACTTCAGGCCCAAGGGCTCGCCGTCGACCGGGTTCCGGCCGGTCAGGATCGCGCCGAGTTGGTCGGGCTCGACTTTGCCGGCCAGGCCCAGCTCGACGGCGGCGGCACCGAGCCAATAGCCCTGCGCCTCGCCCTCGCCCGAGTAGTAGTCCTCGATGCCTTCGGCGACCTTTTCGAGGTAGTAGTTCTTCTGGCCGACGCCGACCTTCCCGATCGAGAGCATCTATCGGAGCTGTCCTTCGGGGAGGGAAGGTGCGTCCTGGCCGAACATTCGTGGTTCGTCAGGCGTGGGCTCTTGGTGCCCCCGGGGAATCACGGACCAAGGGCCGGCAAGACGAACGGTTGCACCGGCTGGCGAGGATCTGGCAGAAGGGCATCCACGGGCCCACTGACCCGCGAGCTGGTTGTCTGCACCGGCTGACGGCGATTCGGCAAAGAGGTGTCCACGCCCCTGTTGTCCAAACGGGCGAACAGTTGTGCCGGGCAAAACCTCCGACGACGCAGGGGCTCGTCAACTTTTCACCAGCGATTCCGCCGGGGCAAGCCGCAGGTATCCAGTCTCAGCCAGGAACGCAAGCGGTATAGTTCGAGCCCCGCCGGGCAGCGAGGAAGCGGCTTTTATGAGTAAGCAGATGCTTTCAAAAGGGATGCTGGTTCTGGCAGCGGGCTGGCTGCTTTTGGCGACCTGGAACCTGATTAAGGGAGACCTGCTTTTTGCAGGGTTCTACGCCTTCTTCTCGGTCGCGACGATGTATGGCTACCGCCGGGACCAGCAAAGGGCGGCCGTGAGGCCCAGGGCCTCCGACGGCGCCGAACAGCTCCGCAAATCGGATCGCACATAGGGCGAATCGACGGCTGGGTCCCCGGCCGCGGTCGAATCAACTCTTCAAGTGGAGTAGAGGTCTGGATGGCTGGGCTCGGCAGCCGCGTTTGTTTCCGGGATCGGTCGACAAAACGGCGATTCATTGTGGGTGGCTTGCTTGCGGTTGTTGCGCTCGTTACGACTTGGATCGGTCGACACGCAACCAGCTCGGAGACTGAGGCACCACCGAGACGACATTCGTCGAGAGTCGATTCGGAGACGTCAACTCGGCGAAACGCTCCCGCCATACGCAAACCAACTCGACCGCTTCAGCCAACCGAGGGACTTTCGCGCTTCTTTCGCCGAGAGTTGATGCCGGTCGCACTTCTGGCGATCGGAGTTGCCGCGATCGCGGCGACGCTGCTGGCGCACGACGTGACCTGGCGCGCGATCTGGATCGGCCTTGCGAGCACTACTGTGACGGCCGGGCTCGTCGATGCGAGTGCGCTCCTGGAGTTCAGACGTCGGGACCGCGCTGTTCTCAGAGTAGCCGGGGACCGCGTAGGTGCTGCGCAGGCGATGTTCACGTTGATCGTCGACGCCATGTTCGGAGGCGCCT
>DASXFL010000045.1:0-22740 GCA_036489595.1 Solirubrobacterales bacterium | reverse complement strand
CGCTGCATCTGCCGCTGCGTCCCTTCGCCGCAGTCGAACAGCATCTTCACCCCCGCCCGCGCCACCAGCACCGCCGCCGTCGAGCGCCGCGCCGAGGGCGCCGACGCCCCGGTCCCGAGAAAAGTCACCGTCAGGTCCATCGCGCGCGAGCCTACGGGAATCGAGGTTGCCTTTTCCGTCGCTATTCGACGGAAAAGGCAACCTCGTGGAGCGGAGCGGCCGACCGCCTGCCGCGCGCACTAAGCTGGACGGCCGAGCGCCCGTAGCTCAGCTGGATAGAGCGCATGCCTCCGGAGCATGAGGTCACAGGTTCGAATCCTGTCGGGCGCGCTCTGCTGTGGGAGTTGGGACGCTGAGTCCGCGCTTAGGCGGTCTTGAAGCGAGCGCGCCACTCGTCGCGATCGAACTCGGCCGGGTCGGTGGCGGCGAGGAATTGCTCGAGGACGGCGATGAAGTGACCGGGGGCCTCGATCTGGGGCAGGTGGCCGACGCCGTCGAAGACCTCGAGGCGGGCGCCGGGGATCGTCTCCAGGGCGGCTTCGGCGTGGGCGACCGGGATGATCGGGTCCTCCCTCCCCCAGACGATCAGGATCGGCAGCGCCTCGGCCAGGTAGAGGCGGTCGCCGGCGGCGACCTTCTGGCCGCCGGTGCCGACCACGGCGCGGAGCGTTTCGAGGAAGGCGGCGCGGCGCTCGCCGTCGGCCAGCGAGGCATAGCCGCGGGCGACCTCGGCGAGGTCAGCGTTGGGCCGCAGGCCGACGGCGCCGAGCCCGCGCCCGAGCACCGAGCCGGCCCGCGCCCCCACACCGGCCGTCGCGGCGATGAAGATATCGGCGCCCGGCAGCGCCGCGGCCCGCAGGACCCGGCTCACCTCCGGCCCGAGGCCACCGCTCGAGACCAGCACCAGGCGCTCGACCAGCTCGGGAAACTGGTAGGTGAACTGCATCGCGATCCCGCCCCCGAGGCTGTGGCCGACGACGGTCGCCCGTTCGTGGCCGAGCGAGACCAAGAGGTCGCGGAGGACGGCGGCGTGAGCGCCGAGGCTGTAGTCGCCACTGCCCGGCTCGGAGGCGCCGTGGCCCGGCAGGTCGGGCGCGATCACGGTCTGGGCGCGGGCCAGGGGCTCGATCACCTCGCGCCAGTTCTCGGTGCTGCCGGCCATCCCGTGGACCAGCAGCAGGACCGGCCCCGAGCCGGTCTCGGTGTAGGAGACCGAGCGGCCGTGGATGAGAGCGGTGCGGGGCACCGCCGGAGGGTATTCCAATACTGTCGCGGCGATGAACTGGCGCGAGCGAATCGGCGTCGAGGAGCTGAAGCGGGATCGACCGCCGCGGGGCGCGATCGTGGTGGTCGCGCTCGGCATCCTCGCCTGCATCGTCGCCGTCGTCGCGACGACCAGCGAGGGCGCCGGTGAGGCCGCCCACGTGGAATGGGTGAAGGAAGCCAAGATCGCCGACTCCGAAGCGGTCAACGTCCCCGGCGCCGAGCAGAAGATGCAGCTGACCAAGGGACAGCTCCGCGCCACCGGCACCAACGTCAGCGGCTACTCGCTCTACCAGGTCGCCGAGACCCTGAAGATCGACGCCGAAGCGCCACTCAAGGGCTCGCGCATCCGCTGCTCGATTGCCGCTCCTCACGGGGTCGAAATCGGCCACAGCGGTAACGGGCTGCGGACTCTCTACCCGCGCTCCTCGGAAGGCATCTACACCCAGGAAGTGCCGGAAACCCTGCTGGTCGAATTCAGCTCGCACGGCGGCGGGCTCGCCGTCCTCGAAGTCGCCGGCTACACCAAGCGCTGGTCGACCGAAAAAGGCATCAAGCTCGAATGGCCCGAATTCGAAGAAGGCACGGAGCACCTGGACTATTTCGTCGCCGGCAAGCCGGAGCAGGACCTCGTCCTGCCCTTCTACGCGATCTGGCGTGCCTACGGAGTCGTCCCGAAGGCGAAGATCGCCTGCACGCTCGAAACCGGCGCCGGCAAGTCGACGGTCGAATCCGAAGGCTCGCTGAAGCACCTGCCGCCGCCGATCAACGAAGAAAAAGAAGAAGAAGAACAGGAACGCCGCGAAGAAGAAGGGGCGGCGCAGGAAAGCGAAACCAACGAAGCGGGCGGCGAAGGCGAATAGAGCGCCGCGCGCGGCGCTCTAAGCGTCGGTCGCCAGCTCGGTCTGCGGCGCCACCAGCAGCTCCGGGCCTTCGGCCGTCCCTCTGCCGACCTTGTTCAGCGCCGGGTTGGCGGGCGCGCCCTCCATGCGGCGGGCGTCGAGCGGGCCGAGCATCGCGATCGCGTCCTCGGCGCTGAGGTCGGGCCGCAGCCAGGCCGCCTCCGCCTCGGGGCCGGGGAGGATCGCC
The DNA here is from genome assembly GCA_036489595.1 of Solirubrobacterales bacterium. GTDB lineage: Bacteria > Actinomycetota > Thermoleophilia > Solirubrobacterales > 70-9 > VAYN01. Next base: position 20,388 of record DASXFL010000045.1, on the reverse strand, counting down.
GGCATCCGGTTGTGGACCGGCTTGACGACCGCGTTCGGAGTCGTCGTGATGATCGTCGCGCTGTAGAGGTGGCCGTCCGCGTCCATCCCCCGCTCCGCCTCGTCCTCCCAGGCCTTGCGGGTGCAGAGGCCGGCGAAGGCGAAGGGAGCGCCGCCGTCGACCGTGAACCGCCAGGGCTGGCGCGGCTGCTTCGGATCCTCGGCCCGCATCCACTCGTAGAAGCCGTCGGCGACGATCAGGCAGCGGTGGCGGAACTTGCCGACCAAGGGCCCGTAGGCCTTGCTCGTCGTGAGGTTCTCGGTTTTGGCATTGATCATCCGATAGCCGACCTTGAGGTCCTTGGCCCAAACCGGGACCAGGCCCCAGCGCATCAGCTTCGCCTCGCGCTCGCCCTCGGCTGCCTGCTCGGAGTCGGGCGAGGAACGGACGACGAGGATCTCTTGGGTCGGGGCGACATTGAAGCGGCCGAGCCCGGGCGGCGCTTTCTCCTTCTTCGGATCCTCGTCGGCCTTCTCGGTCGTCGATTTGGCGAGCGCCTTCTCGAGCTCGACCTGAAAGCGATCGGCGATCGTCTTCGTGTCCTTGGTCGTGACCGTGAAGCGGCCGCACATCAGGGAAGCACCTCCGGATGGTCGCGGTACCACTCCAGGGTACGGGCCAGCCCCTCCGGCAAGGCGACCCGCGGCGCCCAGCCGGTCAGCTCGCGGAGCTTGGCCGAGTCGAGGTACTGGTCGACGATCTCGCCGGCCGGAACGCCCGGGCCCCAGTGAGGCTCGACGCCGCCACCGGCCACCCGCGCCAGCTCCTCGACCACCTCGCGCACCGAGTGCGGGCGATCGCCGCCGGCGTTGAAGGCCTCGCCGGGAGCGGCGGCGCCGGAGCGCAGCGCCTCGGTGATCGCCAGGTAGGCGGCGATCGCGTCGTCGACGTGGATGAAGTCGCGCTTGGGGCTGCCGTCGGAGCGGATCTCCGGCGCCCGCCCCTCGCAAAGCGCCCGCGCGGTCTCCGGGATCAGGCGAGTGAAGTTGAGGTCGCCGCCGCCGTAGACGTTGGCGAAGCGCGTCACCGCCAACGGCAGCCCGCCGGCGAGCGCATAGCCGCGGGCGATCGTGTCGGCGGCGGCCTTGCTGGCGTCGTAGGGGTTGGCGCCGCGCAGCGGGAAGTACTCGCGATAGGGAAGCTCGGGGGCGGTGCCGTAGGCCTTGTCCGAGGAGGCGAAGACAGTCGCCGCGACCCCCTGCTCGCGGCAGGCCTCGAAGACGTTCCACGACCCGCGCACGTTCACCTCATAGGTCTCCCGGGGCGACCGGCTGGCGATGCCGGCGATCGTCTGCGCGGCGAGGTGGAAGACGACCTCGCAGCCCGCCGCCGCGCTCGCCACCTCCTCCGCCTCGAGCAGGTCGGCCTCGTGCAGCTCGACCCCGGCCGCGACCCCGAGTAGCTCGAGGCCCGAGGGACGGGGGCCGCCGAGGTCGGTTCGGCGCGGGCTCGGGCGGTCGAGGACGCGTACCGCCCAGCCTTCGCGCAGAAGCGCCGCCGCCAGGTGCGAGCCGACGAAGCCGTGGCCGCCGGTCACCAGCGCCCGACTCGACCCGCTCATCCAGCACCCACCCGCTCGGCAACCCACGACGCCTCGCTGGATCTCCAGAGGTCGTCGCGCACGACGGTGTCCTTGTCGGTGTCCGTGCAGTCCCAGAGGCGATTGTGGCGGAAGGCGCGCCGCGCGCCGTCGGTGGCGTCCCCGGCCAACGGCTCGCGCTCGAGCAGGTCCGGCACGACCAGGGTCATCGCCGCCGCCCCGCGGGCCCGGTGGAGCTCGGCCTCGGCGCCGACGTCGATCTTGGCGCCGACGTCGATCTCGGCGGCGCCGTCCCGTAGGTGAGGCAGAAGGTGCCGCCGGTGAGCCCCTCCCCCAGGCCCACCGCCCGCCCTCCGGTCGGCGTGTCGAGGCACTCGACCTCGACCCCCGCCCGCCGGCACTCGGCCGTCGGGAGCTCGGCCGCCGCCGCGCTCAAGCAGCCGCGCGAGCAGGAAGCGCCCGAAGCCCTGGGAGGCGTAGATCCGCGCCACGTGCCAGGGGATCGGCTTGCCGCCGACCTCCACAAAAGCCTTCGGGACGCTCTCCGTCCGCTCCCGCAGGCGGGTCCCGCGCCCGCCGCAGGTGATGACTGCCGGTGGTCTCAGCCCCCAGCCACCGCCGGCAGGATGGTCACTTCGTCACCCTCTCTGATCTCGGTCTCGAGGCCCTGCTGGAAGCGGATGTCCTCGCCGGAGACGTAGACGTTGACGAAGCGCCGCAGCGTCCCGTCCTCGGTGATCCGCTCGCGCAGCTCGGTATGGGCGTCGAAGACGGCGTCGAGCGCCTCGCCGACCGTGCCGCCGCTGACCTCGACCTCGGCCTGGCCGCCGGTGGCGGCGCGCAGCTGGGTCGGAATCTTGACCGTGACCGGCATCGGCGCGGATTCTATGTCTAGGCGACCGCGCCGGGCGCGAACTCGGTGTCGAAGCTCTCCGGCGTCGGGTCGATCTCGTGCATCCGGAAGCTGTCGCGGGTCGCGTCGAGCGTCTTCAGGCCCTCGCCGGTGATGTAGACGACGACCTTCTCGCCCGCGCCGAGCTCGCCCCGTTCGGCCAGCTTGCGGAGAACGCCGACGGTGACGCCGCCGGCGGTCTCGGTGAAGATCCCGGTCGTCTCCGCCAGCAGCTTGATCGCCGAGCGGATCTCCTCGTCGGTGACCGAATCGATCCCGCCCCCGGTCCGCCGCGCATGCTCGACCGCATAGGGCCCGTCGGCCGGGTCGCCGATCGCCAGGCTCTTGGCGATCGTGTCCGGCCGCTGCGGCTTGCAGACGTCCCAGCCTTCGGCGAAGGCCGTCGCCACCGGGCTGCAGCCCTGCGCCTGGGCGCCGTTGAAGGTTGGCTGCTCGCCCGCGACCAGGCCGAGGTCGAGCCACTCCTGGAAGCCGCGGCCCAGTTTGGTGAAGAGCGAGCCGGAGGCGATCGGGCTGACGACCCGGTCTGGCAGCGTCCAGCCGAGCTGCTCGACCGTCTCGTAGGCGAGCGTCTTCGAGCCCTCGGCGTAGTAGGGACGCAGATTGACGTTGACGAAGGCCCAGGGGTGGGTCTCGGCGAGCTGGGTGCAGAGGCGGTTGACGTCGTCGTAGTTGCCGCGGACGCCGACCAGGTTGGTCCCGTAGACGCCGGTCGCGAGCAGCTTCTGCTCCTCGAGGTTGGCGGGGACGAAGACGTAGGAGTCGAGTCCGGCGGCGGCCGCGTGGGCGGCGACGGCGTTGGCGAGGTTGCCGGTCGAGGCGCAGGCGACTGTCTCGAACCCGAGCTCCTGCGCTTTCGCGACCGCGACCGCGACGACCCGGTCCTTGAACGAGTGGGTCGGGTTGGCGGCGTCGTTCTTGACCCAGATCTCGGCCTCGACCCCGAGCCGCTCGGCCAGCCGGTCGGCGCGCAGCAGCGGCGTCAGGCCCGGCTCCAGCGGGTCGCCGGGACGGCCGGCGAAGGGCAGGAAGTCGGCGTAGCGCCAGATCCCCTGCGAACCCGCCTGGATCCGCCGCTTCGCCTCGACCGCATCGAGCCGCGAGTGGTCATACGCGACTTCGAGCGGGCCAAAGCACTTCTCGCAGAAATAGCTGGCACCGAGCTCGTACTCGGCCCCGCACTCCTTGCACTTCAGGTTCTCGACTGACATCCGATCGTCCTTCCTCGCGAAAAACAAAACCTCCGCCGCGTGGGGCAGAGGTCCGATCGGACTTCCCCCACATCTCCCGGGCAGCGCTCCCTCTCGGGATACGCGCCGGCTGGAATTGGCACCTCTCCCGGACGGTCAGGTCCGGGGCGGTTGCCGGGGCTTCGTAGGGCCAGTCCCTCCACCCCTCTGGATGTGGCGCTTATGTTGGGAGAAGCGTACCAAGACCGGGGGCTGCGTTTCCAGGGGGGCGCGACGGCTAACCTGTGCGAACGATGGTCCTCCTGCGCGACGAGATGGGTGCCCCCTATGCCGAACCTTCCGAAACCACGGTTGCGGCGTCCGCGGCGTGCCGATTCGGCGGTCGCGCCCCATCCTGCTGACCCCCAGGCTCCGCGCGTAGAGCAGATCGACGGCGCCGGCCTGGGCTGGGTCAACATCGAGCGCCCGGGGACGCTGGAGCGCGCCTGGCTCGAGGAGCACTTCGACTTCCACGCCCTCGACCTCGAGGACGTCCTCTCCCGCAACCAGCGGCCGAAGATCGACGTCTACGACGAGTACCTGTTCATCGTCCTCCACCTGCCGGTCTTCGACCGCACCGCCGGCCGCCTCGGCACCGGCGAGCTCGACCTCTTCGTCGGCCCCGACTACATGGTGACGCTGCCAAACCAGCCGCTGCAGCCGGTCGAGTACCTGTTCGAGCGCTGCCGCTCGAACGAGGAGCTGCGCGAACAGCTCTTCGCCCGCGGCTCCGGCTACCTGCTCTACAAACTCGTCGACGACAGCTTCGACTACTGCTTCCCGATGCTGCGCAAGATCGGCAACAAGCTCGACGCGCTCGAGGACGACATCTTCGAGGGCCGCTCCGACGAGGTCGTCCGCGACATCTCCAACGTCAAGCAGGAGATCATCAACTTCCGCAAAGTGATCCGGCCGCAGCGTCCGGTCCTGCACGACCTCGAGAAGGTCAAACAGCGCTACCTCGCCTCCGACATCGACCTCGAGATCTACTTCGACGACGTCGTCGACGCCCACGAGCGGATCTGGGACATGCTCGAAAACTACAAAGAGGTGATCGTCGGGCTGGAGGAGACGAACGAGTCGGTGATCTCCCACAACCTCAACGACATCCTCCGCGTGCTGACCTCGATCAGCGTCGTGATCCTGCCGCTGACCCTGATCGCGAGCATCTGGGGGATGAACGTGAAGGTGCCGGGGCAGGGCAGCTTCACCGACTTCTTCGTGATCATCGGCGTGATGCTGGTGATCCTGGTGGCGATGGTGTTCTACTTTCGGCGTCGACGGTGGCTATAGATGATTGATTCAGTGCCAGGCGCGTCATCCAAGTGGGCCTGGTCGTGAATCAATCATCTATATAGCCTCCCGGCGGTGGCCAATTTCCGGATCTGGGCGCCCTGGCGCCTCTCCTACGTGAAGGACGCATCGATGGAGAACGAGGAGGAGTGCATCTTCTGCGCCAAGCCGGCGCAGGACGACGACGAAGCGAATCTGATCGTCCACCGCGGCGAGCGCAGCTTCGTGATCCTCAACCTCTTCCCGTACACCAACGGTCACCTGATGGTCGCGCCGTACGCCCACCTGGGGCGGCTGCAGGAGATCGACGCCGAGACCCTGGCAGAGATGATGGCGCTGGCGCAGCGGGTGATGGACCGGCTCGAGCAGGCCTACGACCCGCACGGCTACAACGTCGGCTTCAACCAGGGCCGGGTCGCCGGCGCCGGGGTCGAGCACCACATCCACATGCACGTCGTCCCGCGCTGGGGCGGCGATACCAACTTCATGCCGGTGATCGCCGACACCAAAGTGATGCCGCAATCAATCGAGCAGAGCTACGAGGCGCTGAAGGGGGCGTTTTGAGCGACACCGACCGCGGCGTGCTGGCGCCGCCGGGGATCTTCAAGGCCTACGACATCCGCGGCATCCACGGCGAGGAGATGGACCGCACGACCGCCAACGCGATCGGCCGCGCCTTCGTCCGGGTGCTGGCGCGGCTGCGCGAGAAGCCGGCGGGCGAGCTGCGGATCGGCCTCGGCCGCGACATGCGGCTGACCGCGCCGGAGATGGCGGCCGAACTCCGCGACGGGATGATATTCGAGGGCGCGACCGTGCTCGACGCCGGCATGGTCGCGACCGAGATGCTCTACCACCTGGTCGGCTCGCGCCAGCTCGACGGCGGCGCGATGTGCACCGCCTCCCACAACCCGAAGGCCTACACCGGGGTGAAGCTGGTCCGCGAGGGCGCCCTCCCCCTCTCCGGCGACGCCGGGATCGGCGACGTCAAAGCGGAGATCGAAGCGGGGCTCGGCCCGGCGCCGGGCGGCGGCTCCTTCGAGGAGGTCGACGTCTGGGACGAATACAGCGCCCACGCGCTCTCCTTCGTCGACGCCGCCGCGATCAAGCCGATGAAGGTGGTGGTCGACGGCGGCAACGGGATGGCCGGGCCGATGGTCGGGCCGATCCTCGAGCAGCTGCCCCTAGAGCTGGAGGAGATGTACTTCGTCCCCGACGGCGAGTTCCCCGACCACGAGCCGAACCCGCTGCTGGAGGAGAACCGGCGGATGATCATCGAGCGGGTGCGCGAGAGCGGCGCCGACCTCGGGATCGCTTGGGACGGCGACGCCGACCGCTGCTTCTTCATCGACGCCACCGGCACCTTCTGCGACGGCGACTTCGTCTGCGCCCTGCTCGCCCGCTCGATCCTGCGCAAGAACCCGCCGGGGACGACGATCCTCTACGACCCGCGCTCGAGCCGGGCGGTGCCGGACCTGGTCGCCGCCGAGGGCGGCCGCTCCGACCTCTCGCGGGTCGGCCACGCCTTCTTCAAGGCGCGAATGCGCGAGGAGAGCGCGGCCTTCGGCGGCGAGGTCTCCGGCCACTACTACTTCCGCGACTTCTGGAACGCCGACACCGGCACGGTCCCGGCACTCTTGATGCTGGAGCTGCTCTCCCTCGACGGCCGCAGCCTGGCCGAGCTGATGGAGGAGTTCCGCTCCAGGTACTTCATCTCCGGCGAGATCAACTCCGAGGTCGACGACCAGGCGGCGAAGCTGCAGCTGATCCGCGAGCGCTACGGCGAGGGGGCCGAGGTGAGCGAGCTCGACGGCGTCTCGGTCGACCACGAGGACTGGCACTTCAACGTGCGGCCGTCTAACACCGAGCCGTTGCTGCGGCTCAACCTCGAGTCGCTGGTCTCGCGCGAGGACATGGAGGCGAAGCGCGACGAGGTGCTGGGGCTGATCCGCTCGTGACCGGGGGAAATTCGGAGGAGCTGACCCCGGAGGCGGCGCTCGAGCAGGCGGCGCTAGCCGGCATCCACTGCCTCCGCATCCCCACCCCGTTCGCAGTCGGCCGGGTCAACGCCTACCTGATCGAGGACGAGCCGCTGACCCTGGTCGACGTCGGCCCCAACTCGGGCAAGGCGCTCGACGAGCTGAACGCCCAGCTCGCCCAGCACGGGCACGGGATCGAGGACCTCGACCTCATCCTCGTCACCCACCAGCACCTCGATCACATCGGCTTGGTCGAGATCGCGGTCGAGCACTCGGGGGCCGAGGTCGCGGCGCTCGGCGCCGCCGCCCGCCGCCTCTCCCGCTTCGACGAGGAAGCGGTGGCGGAGGACGACTTCGCGGTCTCGGTGATGCTCAGCAACGGCATCCCCGAAGAAGTCGCGGTGGCGCTGCGCAGCGTCTCCGGCAGCTTCCACGGCTGGGGCTCGAAGGTGAACGTCACCCGGCCCCTGGAGGACGGCGAGAGGATCGAGCTCGCTGGCCGCACCCTGCAGGCCCTCCACCGTCCCGGCCACTCACCCTCGGACACGATCTTCTGGGACGAGGAGCGAAAGCTCCTCTTCGCCGGCGACCACCTGCTCTCGAACATCTCCTCGAACCCCCTGATCACGCTGCCGCTCGACGGCTCCAAGGGTCGCATCCAGACCCTCGTCACATACCTCGACAGCCTCCGCAAGACGCAGCAGATGCCGGCCGAGATCGTCTTCGGCGGGCACGGCGAGCCGATCACCGACCACGTTGCCCTGATCGACTCCCGCTTCGCCTCGACCGAGCGCCGCAAGGAGAAGATCTACCGGCTGATCTCCGAGCGCAGCCGCACCGGCTACGAGCTCGCCCAGGCGATCTGGGGCAACGTCGCCGTCACCCAGGCCTTCCTCACCCTCTCCGAGGTGATCGGCCACACCGACATCCTCGTCAACGAAGGCCGGGTGCGCGAAGTCGACGAGGGCAGCGTGATCCGCTTCGAGGCCGCCGACCAGTCCGCCTAGCTCCGGGCGCCGCCGGGCTTGGGGCGCTGACGCCGCCGGCCGGCGCTGGAATACGCTGCACGCCGTGTCGCCGCCCCTCCGGTCCCGCCGCTCGCGGAAATCCGCCAAGAAGCGGATGCTGATCATCGTCAACCCCTACGCGACGACCGTCTCCGACCGGCTGCGGAACCTGGTCGTCTACGCGCTGCAGGGGCGGTTCGACGTCGAGGCGGTGCAGACCGAGGCGCAGAACCACGCCACCCAGATCGGGCGCGAGGCGAAGGACGGCGGCTACGACGTGGTCGTCGCCTTCGGCGGCGACGGGACCCTCAACGAGGTGGCGAACGGGCTGGCCGGGACCGACTTGCCGGTGGCGATCCTGCCGGGCGGCTCGACCAACGTCGTCTGCCGGACGCTGGGGATCCCCAACGACGTCGTTGACGCGACCGAGCACCTGCTCTCGCTGCTCGACGACTGGCAGCCGCGCAGGATCGACCTCGGCAACGTCGACGGGCGGCGTTTCGTCTTCGCCTGCGGCGCCGGCCTCGACGCGACGGTGGTGCGACGGGTCGACGAAAACCCGAAGCTGAAGGCAAGGGTCGGGCCCTATTACTACAGCTGGGCCGGAATCTCGGGCTTCTACCGCAAGTACCTGATGGGGGCGACGCGGATGCGGGTCGAGACCGACGCCGGCGCCCCGGTCGAGGGGGTCACCGCGATCGCCCAGAACTCCGACCCGCTCACCTACTTCGCCAGCAAACCGATCCGGGTCGCCGAGGGGATCGCGATCGACGATGGCACCCTCTCGCTGGCCGTCCTCAAGCGCGCGGCTCAGCGCGACATGCCGGGGCTGATCGGGCGGCTGCTGAGCGAAAAGAAAGCAGCGGCGGACCACCGGCAGATCGAGCACTTCGACGACGTGCACCAAGCGACCGTTACCTCGGTTACGAAGGAGAAGGACGGGGGGTTGCGGGCGTTTCCGCTGCAGGTCGACGGCGACTACATCGGGGACAGGACGCATGTGGCCGTGAGCGTGGAGCCGGGGGCGCTGACGGTGGTGGCCTGAGGAGAGACGTTCCAGGGATCAGGGTTTGGCATGGGCGATCGCCGGCAGACCCCCTCACTCGCCCTGTCGTCGGAGTGGAGGATGCGGGCTTACGCCCCGCTCGAGCGCCCCTCCACAGGCGAGACCGAATCGACCGACGGTCCACACCCCCTCCTCTACTTGGGCTTACGAGGGACGGGGGCTTGGCGGCCACCTCGATGAGGTTGCCTTTTAGCCCGCATACCGGGCCGAAAGGCAACCTCTCGCCGATCCGTGCCGGGGCCTGTCCGGATTGGTTGGGCGATCGCCCCCGCCAGATCCTGATCCCTCGCCACAGGCGGGGCGCCGCCTAATCCAACGTTCCCGCTTCCCTCGCGCCGATCGTCGTCTGAATCAACGTCTCCTCCGCGTCCCACCGCGCCTCCCACCCCAGCTCCTGCCGTGCCTTCGCCGTATCCATCAGCACCGGCCGGTCATAGGCGATCGCCCACTCCAACTGCGGACTGAAGAACGCCAGCCGCCGCGCGACCCCTCCTCCGGCCGACGCCAGCGGGCCCGGCACCCGGACGGTGTGCCAGCCGATCGCGCGGGCAACGTCGCCGAGGGTGATCGTGCCGCCGCCGGCGAGGTTGTAGGCGCCGGGCTCGCCGGCACCCTCGATCGCCGCCGCCAGTGCCACCGCGACGTCGTCATGGTGGACGAGCTGGAAGGGGACGCCGCTGTCGGGCAGGACCGGCTTCACGCCGGGGACGCGGCCGGCCCAGCGCCGGAATTTGGGTAGGGGGTCGCCAAGCCGGGCGCTGGCGACGACGCGGTCGATCAGCATCGTCGCCTGCGGCCCGGCGACGACGCAGGGACGGAAGACGTAGGCGCCGATGTCCGAGCCTTCGAGCGAGTCGACCAGAGCGCGCTCGAGCTCTGCCTTCTGGGCCGAGTAGTAGAAGCCGTCGCTGCCGCGGGCCGGGACCCCCTCGGTGAGCGGCTGCGGGTTGTCTGCGTGAAAGCCGTAGGCGGCGACCGAGGAGGCGTAGACGAGCCGCTTCACGCCTGCCTTGCGGGCGGCGGTGAAGACGTTGCGGCTGCCGACCAGGTTGACGCGGCGGGTCTGACCGCGGCCACCGAAGATCGAGAAGGCGAGGTGGACGACGACGTCGGCGCCGTCGAAGAGCGCGGCCAGCGAATCGCGGTCGAGGACGTCGCCGCGGCGGTAGCTCACCTTCTCCCAGCCCTCGCGCTCAGGCCTGAAGGGGCGCCGCGCCATCCCCCGCACCGACTCGACCGCCTCCACGATCTCGAGCTCGCGCAACAGCGGCAGGCCGATCTCTCCGGTCGGCCCGGTGATCGCGACGGTCAGTCCCAACGGTTCACCCCGTCCGCGGCGCCGTCGATCAGGCGGTCGGGGTTATGCGATATGCGTCGAAGACCGAGTCGACGTTGCGGAGGCGAGAGATGCAGTGCTTGAGCTGCTCGGTGTCCCCCACCTCGACCACGAAGCGGTTCTTCACCATCGGATGGTTGGTGGTGCAGGTGGCGCCGATGATGTTGATCCCCGCCTCCGAGAAGGTTCGCGTCAAGTCCTCGAGCAGGCGCGAGCGGTCGTAGCCGTCGATCTGCAGCTCGACCCGGAAGGAGGACTCGTTCTCGCCTTCCCAGCTGACCTCGACAAAGCGCTCGGGCGCCCGCTTCAGCGCCTTCAGGTTGCGGCAGTCGGTGCGGTGGATGGTGATTCCGCGGCCGAGGCTGACGTAGCCGGCGATCGTGTCGCCCGGCACCGGCCGGCAGCACTTGGCGAGCCGCACAGCGACGTTGTCGGCGCCCTTGACGGCGATCCCGTAATTGGAGGCGTCCTTGGTGCGGCGGGCGCGGTCCTCGCCACGGCGGCCGGGCGGCGGCGAGCTCGGGTCCTCGTCGACCGCCTCGCCCTGCTTCAGCCGCTGGATCAGCTTGTTGGCGACGGTCTTGGTAGAGAGCTTGCCCTGGCCGAGGGCGATGTAGAAGTCGGTCGCTTTGCGGTAGCCCATCTCGCGGAAGACGTCGGCGAGCAGGGCCGAGCCGGAGACCTTCTGCATCGGGATGCTGCGCGTCCGCAGCGCTTCCTCGAGGCCCTCGCGGCCGCGCCGCTCGGCATCGTCGCGCCGTTCCTCTTTGAACCAGGCGCGGATCTTGTTGCGGGCGCGGCTGGTCCGCACCAGTTTCAGCCAGTCGCGCGAGGGGCCACGGTTCTGCTTCGCGGTCAGCACCTCGACGATGTCGCCGGAGCGCAGCTGGTAGTGCAGCGGCACGATGTTGCCGTTGACCTTGGAGCCGACGGTGCGGTGGCCGACGTCGGTGTGGATCGCGTAGGCGAAGTCGAGCGGAGTCGAGCCGGCGGAGAGGTTCTTGACCTCGCCCTTCGGGGTGAAGACGAAGACCTCGTCCTCGAACAGGTCGACCTTGAGCGATTCGAGGAACTCGGTCGGGTCCTGTTCGCCCTCGGCCTCGACCAGCTGCCGCAGCCAGGTCATCTTCTCCCGTTCGGGGTCGCTGCCGCCGCCCTCCTTGTAGGCGACGTGGGCGGCGATCCCGTACTCGGCCAGCTTGTGCATCTCCTCGGTCCGGATCTGGATCTCGAGCGGCTTGCCCTCGGGCCCGATCACCGTCGTGTGAAGCGCCTGGTACATATTGGCTTTCGGCATCGCGACGAAGTCCTTGAAGCGCCCGGGCAGGGGCTTCCACAGCGAGTGGATGACACCGACGGCGCCGTAGCAGTCCTTGACCGAGCCGACGATCACCCGCATCGCGGTGAGGTCGAAGATCTCGTTGAACTCACGGCCCTTCTTCGCCATCTTCGTGTAGATCGAGTAGAAGTGCTTGGCCCGGCCGGAGATCTCGGCAGCGATCCCGACTTCTTCCAGCTCCTCGGCCAGGAACTCGCCAGCCTCGGCGACGAAGGCCTCTCGCTCGTCGCGCTGCTGGGCGACCAGCTGCTTGATTTCGGCGTACTTGCGCGGGTGCAGGGTGGCGAAGGCGAGGTCCTCGAGCTCCCACTTCATCGCGTGGATCCCCAGCCGGTGGGCGAGCGGGGCGTAGATCTCGAGCGTCTCGTGGGACTTCGCGGTCTGCTTCTGCTTCGGCAGGGCGCCGAGCGTGCGCATGTTGTGGAGTCGGTCGGCCAGCTTGATCAGGATCACCCTGACGTCGGTGGCCATCGCCACCATCATCTTCCGGTAGTTCTCGGCCTGGCGCTCGTCGCGGCTCTCGAAGGTGATCCCGGTCAGCTTGGTGACGCCGTCGACCAGCTGCGCGATCTCCTCCCCGAACTCGGCCTCGATCTCCTCGAGGCGGGCGCTGGTGTCCTCGACCGTGTCGTGGAGCAGCGCCGCGCACAGGGTCGCGGTGTCGAGCCGCAGCCCGGCGCAGATCTGGGCGACCCCGACCGGGTGGGTGATGAACTCGTCGCCGGAGTAGCGGCGCTGGTCGGCGTGGCGCTCGCAGGCGAAGTCGAAGGCGCGCTCGACCAGCGCCCGGTCGATCGTCGCCACCGCCGTCGCGGTGCCGTTGCCGGTCGACGCGACTATCCCGATCGGCCCCGCCAGCGAGGCAGAATGCCCGTTCGACTCGGCCTCCGGGACAGAGTAGAACTCCTCGACGACCGCGAACAGGTCGGCGAGCAGTTCGCCGTGCTCTACAGCTGTCTGGGTCTTGCGAGGAATCCCTGGGCCTCCAGGTGCCGATCTCGATAAGCGCGGAACGCTGCTGAGCGCTCCAGCTCCGTCTTACCTGAGGATACGACTCCGACCAAGCCGTTGCCGCCGGTTGGGGCTCCACGAGCGAGATCGAGCTCGGCCAGCACCCGGAAGGCACGGGCCGCGGCCTCGGGCGCAAGCGGGCGAGGGCCGGCGCCCGCGAGGGCCTCGCGGAGGGCGGTGCCGCCGACCTCGGCGGGCGCACCGGCACAGGCGGCCCGGAGCGAGCGGAAGACCCCCGCGATGACCGGGCGCGAGGCGAGCGACTCGTCGAGGGCGGCGAGCGCAAACTCGTGCTCGGCCTCGCTCCAGAGCTCGTGCAGGTAGCCGGGGCCGGCGACGACGGTGGCGGTCGCCTCCTCGGAGGTCGGCGGGTCGACGAGGACGACGTGCTCGAAGCGGGCTGCGATCTCCTTCCCCTCCTCGACGGCGGCGAGGGTGGCGTAATCGGTGAGCGCGAGTCCGCCGCCGGCCTTGGCCTGCAGGCCGGCGAGCGCCGGGGCGCCGCAGCGAACGCAGGCCACCCGGCCGCTGCCGCCGTTGAAGCGGGCGAGCCCGGCGGCGCCGGCCGCGAGCGCGGCGCGGCGGGAGGCGTCGGCGCAGACCGCGAGCACGCCGGCGCCGCTCGAGACCAGCTCCGCAATCGTCACCACCGCCGACCCGCCGCCCCGGACAACAGTTCGCTTGGGTCGCAATTCTGTCGCTATGCGAGAGAAAGGCGACCCGCCGGGCTCGGTTGCCAGCTCGGATTCGAACCGCTGCCACCACTCCGCGTCCTCGCACTGGCACGGGTGGAGCGGCGGGGCTTCGGTGCCTTCGGCGTCGAGTGGGTAGAGCTCGCGGAGGACGACCCGGGGCTCGACCGAGCCGTTCCAGTGGTTGACCTCGAGCCGGACCGCCGCGTCGACTGCCTCGTCGCCCTCGACCCCGAGGTCGGCGCGGCCGAAGGCGACGCCGAGGGCGCGGTGCGAGCCGCTGTGGAGGCTGAAGCGGGCGTGCTTGCCCTCCCCCATCGTCCGCACGTCGCTGACCCGTGCCGAGGGGACGACCAGCCGCACCCCCGGGTTGCCGAGCCCGAACGGCGCCAGCTGCCGCAGCTCCTCGGCGAGGGGCAGGCCGAGGCCGATGCCGCCGACCACGGCGTCGAAGCGCTCGCTTCGCGCCGGCGGCTCCGGGCCGAGGACGGAGAGCGCGTGGGCGGCGAAGGCGGCGCGGAAGGCCTCGAGGCTCTCGGCCCGTAGCGAGAGGCCGGCCGCTGCCCGGTGGCCGCCGAACGACTCGAGATGCTCCCCGCAGGCCCGCATCGCGTCCAGCAGGTCGAAGCCGGGAATGCTGCGCCCCGAGCCGCGCCCTGCCCCCTCCCCGTCCAGGGAGATGACGACCGTGGGCCGGTTATGCCGCTCGACCAGGCGCGAGGCGACGATCCCGACCACGCCCGGGTGCCAGCCCTCGCCGGCGACGACCAGCCCCGGCGCCGCCTGCAGATCCTCCGGCAGCTCGCCCCGAGCCGCCTCCGCGGCGGCGTCGACCTCGCGCTCGGTCGCCCGGCGCTCGGAGTTGGCCCGCGAGAGCTCCTCGGCGATCTGTCCTGCCCGCGCCTCGTCCCCCGTCAGCATCAGCTCGACGCCCGCATCGGCCCGGTAGAGCCTCCCCACCGCGTTGATCCGCGGCGCCAGCCGAAACCCGAGGTCCGACTCGTCCAACGTCGTCGGCTCGCATTTCGAAGCCGCGATCAGAGCCCGCAGCCCCGGCCGCCGTGCCAGCCGCATCTGCGCCAGGCCTCGCCTCACCAGCGCCCGGTTCTCACCCACCAGCGGCACCAGGTCCGCCACCGTTGCCAGCGCCACCAGGTCGAGGTCCTTCTCCGCCCCCTCCCGCAGCGCCGTCGCCAGCTTCCAGGCCACAGCGGTCCCGCAGAGCCCCTCGAACGGATACCCGTCTACCGTCGGGTGCAGCACGACGCCCCCGGGCAGCTCCTCGGCCCGCTGGTGGTGGTCGGTCACCAGGACCTCCATCCCCAGCCCGCGCGCGAGCGCCACCTCCTCGACCGCGGTGATGCCGCAGTCCACCGTCACGAGCAGCTCCGTCCCCCGCTCGGCCAGCCGCTCGACGTTCGCCGCCGAGAGCCCGTAACCGTCAGCGAGGCGGTCGGGGATCAGCCAGTCGCAGTCGGCGCCGAGCTCCTGCAGGGCCCCGACCAGGAGCGCCGTCGCGCAGACCCCGTCGACGTCGAAGTCGCCGTGCACGGTGATCCGGCTCCCGGCTTCGATCGCCATCGAGACCAGGTCGACCGCCCGCCCCATCGAGGGGAACGCCTGCGGCGGATGCGACTCATCGGCGGCCAGGAACCGCTTCGCCAGCTCCGGCGTCCGGTAGCCGCGCCGGACCAGGGTCACTGCGACCGGGTCGCTGACTCCTACCGCGTCGGCGACCGCCCGCACGTCGCCGTAGGCGTACTCCTCGGCTGCGAACGGGCTGGATGCGGGGGAGGGATCCGGCACACCGTCAGGCTAGGCCGCGTCCCGGCGGCAAATCCAGCGCCGCCAATGCGGAAAATGCAGGGGAAAAGCGACGCTGGCAGTGCCGCCCGGCCGGGGCCGCTACTCGAGCGCGGCCTGTTCCTGCCGCACGCCGATCAGCCAGACCACCCCGAGCCCGAGCGCGACCCCCGGAATCGCGATCAGCGCCGTCACCAGATCCGTGTCGCCGAGGTTCTTGCCGGTGATCAGCTCGACGATCAGGCCGAAGATCATCGCCCCGATCACCGAGCCGATGAAGGCGCCGACGATTCCCTGCCAGAAGCGCTCCGGCAGGAAAACAGTGAAGTGCCAGAGGGCGATGCCCATCATGAACCAGACCAGCAGGGCCATCAGCCGCTCGCCTCCATCAGCGCCGCCTCCCGTGCTTGCGCCGTTGAGCGCGACGGGCGCGGCGCTCGTCGTTCCGTTGACGGCGCTCGGCCGAGGCTGAAGGGGCCGGCTCGCCGCCCCCATCCTCGTCCGCCTCGCGGTCGCCAGGACCGGCGCCGTTACCGCCCTCCCCGGGCAGCTCGGCGGTCGCGATCGCGCCGCCGATCGGCTCCGGCTCGGTGGCCGCCCCGGTGTCCTCGGGCTCGACCGCGGTCTCGGCTTCGGCCTCGTCGTCTCGGGCCAGCGCCGCCGTCGCGACGTCGTCGGCGAAGGCCGGCACATGGCCCTCGACTTCGGCGATCCGCAGCCGCCGCCGCACGAAGCCCGGCTCGCGTTCCTTCCAATGAGTCAGCACCGGCGAAGCGATGAAGATCGAGGAGTAGGTGCCCGAGAGGATCCCGATCATCATCGCGAAGGCGAAGTCCTGCAGCGTCGCGCCGCCGAACACGAGCAGCGAGGCGACCGCGAGCAGGGTCGAGAAGCTGGTCGCCAGCGACCGGTTCAGCACCTCGCTCATCGACCGGTTAACGATCTGCGAGAACGCCGCGCGCGGCATCCGCGGCACGTTCTCGCGTATTCGGTCGAAGACGATGATCGTGTCGTACATCGAGTAGCCGAGAATGGTGAGGAAGGCCGCGACGGTGCCGCTGCTCACTTCTTTTCCGGTCAACGAATAGATCCCGGCGGTGATCAGGATGTCGTGGAAGATCGCGATCAGCACCGGCACCGCGAACTTCGGGTCGAACCGCAGCGCTATGTAGCCGCAGATCACCAGCAGCGAGAAGATCAGCGCCTTCAGCGCCGATTCCGCCACCTGGTTGCCGAAGGTCGGCCCGACGCTGGTGCTTTCGAACCCGTTCGTGGCGATTTCGTACTTTTCTTCCAACACCTTGCGGGCTTGGTTGACTTCGCCCGGTTCGAGCTGGCTCGAGGAGATCTGGAAGACGTTGTCGCCCAGCACCGGGTCGGAGACCTGCTGCACCTCCTCGTTTTCCACCCCGGCTTGGTCGAGCGTTTCGCGGACGCTTTCTTCATCGGTCGGCGTGACCAGCGCGACCTTCATCCGGGTGCCCGATTCGAAGTCGATGCCGAAGTTGAGCTGCTTCGTCGCCAGGGCGAAGGCGCCGATCAGGAGGATGATCCCGGACATCGTGAAGAACCAGCGGCTGGCGCCCATGAAGTCGAAGTGCCAGCGCCGGCCGGTGCCGCCGGCGCCGAGCGCCGAGGGCGAGCTGAGCAGGCGGCTGCGGCTCATGCTGCCGAGCAGCGACTGGGTGAAGACGACCGCGGTCAGCAGCGAGACGATCGTGCCGACGCCGAGCGTGAAGGCGAAGCCTTTGACCCCGGCGGTCGCCAGGACGAAGAGGATGAAGGCGGTCAGCAGGGTGACGACGTTCGCGTCGATGATCGTCGCGATCCCGCGTTTGTAGCCGGCGGCGATCGCGCTCGACATCGAGCGCCCAGCCCGCACCTCCTCCTTTATTCGCTCGAAGATGACGATGTTGGAGTCGGCGGCGACGCCGATCGTCAGCACCAGGCCCGCGATCCCCGGCAGGCTCAGGGTGATCGGGATCAGTTTGATCAGGGCAAAGAAGATCACCCCGTAGGCACCGAGCGCCACCGAGGCGATCAACCCGAGGAAGCGGTAGTAGAAGAGCAGGAAGATGACGACGAGGGCGAGGCCGATGATCCCGGCTTTGATCCCGTCGTGGAGGGCCTGGGCGCCGAGAGTCGCCGAGACCTGCGACTCGCTGATCAGCTTGAGGTTGATCGGCAGGGCGCCGATCTGCAGCGTCGTCGCCAGTTCCTGCGCCTCTTCGAGACCGTGTTCGCCGGAGAAGCCGCCGGAGATCTGGGCGCCGTTGCGGCCGTCGATCCCGTCCGGGTTTTCGGCGAAGTTGATGATCGGCCGGGTTTTGACTTCGTTGTCGAGGACGACCGCGAAGTGGCCCGAGAGCGCCGCCGCCGCTTCGGGCGACTGCGGGCCGATCGCTTGCGCCTGACCGCGCTGGGCGATCTGGCGGGTGACTTCGTGGAACGCCGATTCGCCATGGCCGGTGAAGCTGAAGGTGACGTTCGGTTCGCCGCTCTGCCCGTATTCCTGCTTCGGGTTGGTGATGTCGTTGCCCGACAGCGCCGGTTCGTCTTTAAGCGCGAACCAGCCCGGCTGGGCCGTTTCGTCCACCTTGCCGCTTTCGTCGCTGGGCAGTTCCGAGACGAGGATCGTGCCGGGCGGGATTTCGACCACGATCCCGTCTTTCGGCAGCTTTTCGCCGGTCGGGCTGATGAAGAGGTCCTTTTCGGTCAGCTCCGGCCCGGCCAGCAGCTTGTGCGGCGCTTCCTTCTCGAATAGGTAGTAGCGAGTCTTGGCGACCGAGCAGGTCTTGCAGTCTTCGACCGGTTCCTGTTCGGAGGCGAGCAGCGCGGCTTCGTAGGCGGTCGGATAGGCGCCGGCGGCGATCAACCCGGCGTTCTCGAAGCTGGTCGGTTTGCGGCCCGCTGCTTCCCAGCGTTCTTCAGAGGCTTTCAGCGCGCCTTTCGGGGCTTCCTGTCCGGGATGGCCGCCGATCACCTTCTCGGAGCCGATCAGGTTCGGCTCCCAGTCGTAGAAGTAGAGCTGGGCGGTGGTCCCGACCTGTTCGGCAGCACGGTTGGTGTCGGTGACGCCGGGCAGCGAGACAGTGATGTTCTTGTTCCCCAGGCGCGCGACTTCCGGCTCGGAGACGCCGAGGTTGTTGATCCTCTTTTCGATGATCGAGATCGACTCTTCGATGTCTTCGCCGCTGACTTCGGTCGAGGTGCCGGTCGGCTGGCCTTCGTAGACGAGCTCGAGGCCGCCCTGGAGGTCGAGGCCGAGCTTCGTTTCCTTGCTGGCGATGACGATCGCCGAGACGACTACCAGCCCCAGCACGAACAGGAGGACGAACAGGTGCCGGCGCCGCGAGCCCACCCGCTAACCCTCCGGAGTGAGGACGAGCAGCAGGCCGCCGTCGTCGTCATAGGCCGGGAAGACGTCGGCGACAGCGCGGGCGGGCAAATCGCCCTCGGCGTTGACCGAGACGCGCTTGCCGAGCGAGCGCACCCCCCACTCGAGCGAGGTCTCGATCGGGTCGGTGATGCCGTCCCCGTTGGTGTCGGCAGTGTCGCCGCCGTCGCCCTGGTCGATCCATTCCAGGCCAAGCACCTCCCGCACCGGGCGGCCGATCACGTCCTCGTCGCGGAGGCCGGTCAGCTCGTAGCTGCCTTTGCCGGCGTCAATCACGCGTTCCTGCTTGTCGCAAACGAAGAAGGCTGCATTAGGAGCCGGATAATAATCGTCGAGTAGTTCGAAAACGAATCCAAATCCGCACTTCTGGCAGCCCTTGGGACGAGTGGAGAACCCGGCGTTGCGGTCGCCGCTGACTTCCCGGTGGCCGCAGTTGGGACAGATGAAGAAGGGCATGTGCGACAGGCTAGCTGGAGCCGCTCGGAAGCGGAGTTGGCGTTGCGTTAGTAGTTGCCGGAGGCGCGCCTAGAAGAGACTCGCCGCGCCTTCGGGCGCCTGTAGGCCGAGGTGGTCGTAGGCGCGCTGGGAGAGCACCCGGCCGCGCGGCGTTCGTTTGAGCAATCCCTGCTGCAGCAGGTAGGGCTCGAGCACGTCCTCGATCGTGTCCTGCTCCTCACCGATCGCGATCGCCAGGGTCGAGAGGCCGACCGGGCCACCGCCGAACTTTGTGGCGACGGTGTCGAGCAGAGCGCGATCAGCGCGGTCGAGCCCAGCCTCGTCGACCTCGAGCATCTTCAGCGCCGCGGCGGCGACGGCGGGCCCGATCTCCCCCGTCCCCTTCACCTCGGCGTAGTCGCGGACCCGCTTCAGCAGGCGGTTAGCAACCCGCGGGGTGCCGCGCGAGCGGGAGGCGATCGTGTGGGCGCCGTCCTCGTCGATCTCTACTTCGAGGATGCGGGCCGAGCGGATGACGATCTCCGCCAGGTGCTCGGCGCTGTAATGCTCGAGCCGATGGCTGACCCCAAAGCGGTCGCGCAGCGGCGTCGTCAGCAAGCCGGCGCGGGTCGTCGCGCCGATCAGCGTGAAGTCCGGCAGCGGCAGGGTGACGGTGCGCGCGCCGGCCCCCTGGCCGAGCACGACCGGCAGCTCGCCGTCCTCCATCGCCGGGTAGAGCGTCTCCTCGACGGACCGGCCGAGGCGGTGGATCTCGTCGATGAAGAAGACCGAGCCGGGCTCGAGCGCAGTCAGGAAGGAGGCGACGTCGGCCTTGCGCTCGAGCGCCGGGCCGGCGGTCTGGACCATCGGCACCCCGAGCTCGGCGGCGACGATGTGGGCGAGCGAGGTCTTGCCGAGCCCCGGCGGGCCGGCGAGGAGGACGTGGTCGAGCGGCTCGCCGCGGCGCTTCGCCGCCTCGATGAAGATCGCCAGCTGCTCGGTGACCTGGGCCTGGTTGACGAAGTCCTCGAGGGTCGGCGGGCGCAGGCTGCGGTCGAGGTCATCCTCGCCGCTGCGGGCGTCGTGCACCCGCACCTCGGCGTCGATCGGGACCGGATCGCCGTCGATCCCCGGCGTCCGGATCCGGTTGGCGCCACCGATCTCGGGCCCGTCCGTCACCGGGCCGCTCCAGCCTTGCGCAGCGCCGCCGCGATCAGCTCCTGCGGCTCGGCGGCGTCGAGGCCCTCGAGCAGCTGCTCGGCCTCGAGCGGCTGGTAGCCGAGGTTGACGAGGCCGTCGCGAGCCAGGGAAC
>DASXFL010000006.1:0-4212 GCA_036489595.1 Solirubrobacterales bacterium | reverse complement strand
CGACCTGTTCAAGACCGGCGACACGCTGGCGGCACGGATCGCCAACCAGTTCCCCGGCGCCCTGACCGAGCTCCACATCGCCTCGCTCTACTACTGCGGCGTGATCCTGCTCGTGATCGGAATCGCCTCGAACCTGATCGCCAACTGGATCGGGCGGCGCTTCACCTACGCCGGCGGGGTGGTGCGGTGAGTACCCAGCTCGAGCCGGTCGCCGCCGAGGGGCTGCCGCGCACCTACGACCCGGCGGCGCCGCTGACCCCGACCGGCAACCTGCGCCGGCGCCAGGTCTTCAGCAGGGGCGCCGAGTACCTGGCGACGGGCGCGGCCGTCGCCGCGATCGCGGTCTTGGTCGTCGTCATCTACAGCGTCGCCGCCCGTGGCGCGGGCTCGATCAACCTCGACTTCATCACCAAGTCAGCGCCGGTGGGAGTGGCCCCGGCGCTGGTCGGCAGCGCGATCATCGTCGCGATCGGAACCTTGATCGCGACGCCGATCGGGATCCTGATCGCCCTCTTCCTCACCGAGTACGCCGGTGGCCGCACGGCTGCCTTCGTCTCGCTGACGATGGACGTGATGAACGGACTGCCGGCGATCATCGTCGGTCTCTTCATCTTCACCCTGCTGGTCAGCGTCAAAGGCCTCGGCCTCGGCCAGTCGGCCTGCGCGGCGGGCATTGCGCTCTCGATCATCATGCTGCCGCTGATCGCTCGCGGCACCCAGGGGGTGCTGCGGCTGATTCCGAAGAACCAGAGCGAAGCGGCCGATGCGCTCGGCGTCGCCCGCTGGCGGACCGTGCTGACGGTGATCCTTCCGAGCGCGCTCGGCGGGATCCTGACGGTGACGATCCTCTCGATCGCGCGGGCGGCGGGGGAGACGGCGCCGGTCCTGCTCGTCTCCTCGATCGGCTCGATCGAACACGTCTCCCTCAACCCCTTCGAAGCACTCGCCAACGGCCCGGTCCGCATCTACACCCTCTCCGAAGAAGCCAACCCGGCCGGCTTCGGCGAAGCCTGGGGCCTCTCGCTCCTGCTGATCTCATTCATCCTCTTTGCCAGCCTGGGCGCGCGCGCTCTGCTGGCCCGCAGCAAAAGGAAGGCGTCCTCTTGAGCACCCCCACCCCTCCGTCCCGCGTCCGCATCCGCAACGAGCAGGCGTCGCCACCAGCTGCCAACGGCGCCGTCGCCGCCGTCCCCGGCACCACCGCCAGTGCCGACGGCCACTGGGACGTCGCCCCCGAGGTCGTCTTCGATTCCCGCGGCCTCTCGGTCTTCTACGGCGCCAAGCAGGCGCTGATCGACGTCGACCTGAAGATCCGCCGCGGCCAGATCACGGCGCTGATCGGGCCCTCGGGCTGCGGCAAGACGACCTTCTTGCGCAGCCTCAACCGGATGAACGACTCGGTCCCAGGCTTCCGCATCGAGGGCGAGGTCCTTTACCACGGCCACGACATCTACGGCGGCAACGTCGACCAGGTCGAGGTGCGGCGGCGAATCGGGATGGTCTTCCAGAAGCCGAACCCCTTCCCGAAGTCGATCTACGACAACGTCGCCTGGGCGCCGCGCAACCTCGGCCTGCGGTCGGGGCTCGGCGAGCGGGTCGAGAAGGCGCTGCGCGGGGCGGCGCTCTGGGACGAGGTCAAGGACCGGCTCAAGGACTCGGCGCTCGGCCTCTCTGGCGGTCAGCAGCAGCGGCTCTGCATCGCCCGCGCGATCGCGATCGAACCCGACGTGCTGCTACTCGACGAGCCGGCCTCGGCGCTCGACCCGATCGCCACCGGCGCAATCGAGGACCTGATGCACAGCCTCAAAGGCCGCTTCACGATCGTCATCGTCACCCACAACATGCAGCAGGCGGCCCGGGTCGCCGACCGTACTGCCTTCTTCAGTCTCGAGACCGCGGGGCCGAAGCCGATCGGGGCGCTGATCGAGTTCGACGACACCGAGCGGATCTTCGGCCAGCCCCGCGACCCGCGCACGCGGGACTACGTCACCGGTCGCTTCGGCTAGCGGAAAGATCGGGGTACCGATCTTTCCCTGGTTGGGACCCGGGAAAGATCGAAGTCGTGGTCAGCGGCGTAGGATCGCGTCGCCGGAGACTTGCTCCAGCAGCGGCTTGCCGCACTGCCAGCAGAAGGTGGCGCCGCTGGAGTGGGGGGCACCGCAGTATCGGCACGAGCCCGAGGCGCCGGTCTCCTCGGTGCGGACGATCCGTTCGACCTCGCTCAGCTCGGCGTCGGCGTCCTGGAGGGCGACGGCGCGCTTGACCAGGAGGTCGGAGTCCATGCTGTTGCGGATCGCCATCTCGTAGGCGAGGCCGCCGAGGTCCCACTGCAGCTCGGCGACGCGGGCGACGAGCTGGTTGCGACGCCGCATCAGGTCGACGACGAACTCCTCGCCGTAGGCGGTGCTGAGGGTGCCCGCTACCTTGGCGCCGGCGGCTCCATCAGCCTTCGGCGCTTTGCCGTTAGCCGCTTTGCCGCCTTTGCCCTTCGGCTTCCCGATCTTCATTCGAAGAAGCTTCCGTCGAACTTGCCGCTTCCGCCGCAGCCGGCGGTGCCCTTTTCGCAGCTTTCGCCGACCGCGGCTTCCGGCTTCGCTTCCTTCACTCCGGGCGCCGTGTGCAGCACTTCCTGGGCCGCCTTGCTGCCGCCGTTGGAACCTTCCTCGACTGCCGCGCTCTTTTCCTGGCCCTGGCCCTTGCCTTTCTTGGCCGCCCCTCTCCCCGACTTCTTCGCTTCCTTGCCGCCCGTCGTCGCTTCCGTCGCTTCTCCGGCTTCGCCGCCGTTGTTGTTGCCGCCCACCTGGATCACCGTCGGCTTCTGATTGGCGACGGGGGCCGAGCCGCTGTTGCCCGAGCGGCCGATCAGGACGCCGACGCCGACCGCGAGCACGAGGGTGGCGATGCCGGCGATCAGCGTCGTGCCGGGCGAGAATCCCGACTTGGCCGGCGGCGGGGGCGGTGGCACCGCGGCCGCTTCTCCCTGCGGCTGCTTCGAGGCCTCCATGAAGGCGACCGCGTCCATGAAAGGCAGCCGCGGGTCGCCGCGCCGGTTGCCGCACTGGAGGCAGTAGCGCTGGTCGAGCGCCATCTGGGCGCCGCAGTTGGGGCAGGCATCGCCGGGGCTCGAGCCGATCGCCGGCTGGACGGCCGGCTGCTCGGGCGCGCCGGCGCCGGCGCGCCGCTGGTTGGAGGGTGGCGCTACGTGCAGGGGCGCCGTCCTCGGCTCCTCGCTCGGATCGGGGCCGGAGGTCACGCGACCATCTTCCGCGCCGCCCCCGGGCACCCGTGTTTAAGAGTTGTGAAACGGTCGCTCGGCGCGCGCGCCGCCTGATCCTGCCGGCGAAACCAGGATTTTCACAACCCGGATCGGCGCGCCGCGGATACTGCCGCCAGAGCGTGGCGAGCGGCAGAGACGACAGACGCGGCTCCCGGGGGGCGAGCTGCGCCGAGTGCGGAGCTCCGTTCGACGGCGACCAGCGCTATTGCCTGGATTGCGGCAGCCGCCGAGGCGAGTTGCCGCCGGCGGTGGCCGCCCAGTTAGCCGCGCTCCGTGATCGCGACCGTGGCGAGAGCGCCGCGGCCGCGATCGCGCCCGTCGCCGCAGGCACCGCCACCGCCTCCGCCCACCCCGCGGAGGCCGCCACGGCGATGGGTCCCCGCAAGGAGGCACTGGCCTGGCTGCCCTCGCCCCGCGCCGCCGCCGCGGCAGTCGTCTGCATGCTCGGGCTCGGCCTAGTGATCGGCTCGGCGACCAGCCAGATCGCCCAGTCCGCCGGTCTGCAGACGATCGTCCTCGAGATGGCCGAAGAAGAAAAGCCGCCGCCCGAAGAAGAAGCAGTAGAACCGGCCGCGGCCCCGCCCGAAGAGGGAGCGGTCGCGGCAGCGCCGGCGCCCGAAGCGCCGGCCCCGGTTCCGCTGCCGGAAGAAATCGTCGACGAACCGCTGCCGGAAGAAGTAATCGAAGAACCGGAAGAACCGAAGCTCGTGCCCTTCAATCCCGAAGAATCAGAAGCGGGCGGACCGCTGCCGGAAGTCAAGCACCTGTTCGTGATCATGCTCGGCGAAAACGGCTTCGAAGAAAGCTTCGGGCCAAGCTCGCCGGCGCCCTACCTGGCGAAGACGCTGCCCGAACAGGGCGAGCTCCTGACCGACTACTACGGCGTCGCCAAGGGCAGGCTCTCGAACCAGGTGGCGCTCCTGAGCGGCCAGGGT
>DASXFL010000193.1:0-2180 GCA_036489595.1 Solirubrobacterales bacterium | reverse complement strand
CTAGGTAAAGTGGCCAGTGGCGGCGCGACGAATTGGAGATCGCTGTCAAGACTTGACGAACCTTAGGTGACCCTAATTAGAGGAGCCTAAAGAAGGAGGACGAGTTGGCAGCCGAGACGGCGACCGTCGCAGAGCAGGAGTACCTCGAGTCGATGTTCTGGATCGACGAGGCGGGACTGCCGATGACCGGCGCCAACATCGCCCGCGCGATGCAGCTCTCGGCTCCGACGGTCCACGAAATGGTCGGCCGGCTGGTCAAGGACGGCTACGTCGAGCGCAATCCGGACAAATCGCTGGCCTTCACCGAGGACGGGCGCGAGCGCGCCTCCTACATCGTCCGCCGCCACCGGATGATCGAGCGCTTCCTCACCGACGTGCTGAAGATCCCGTGGGACGAGGTGCACGAGGAGGCGGAGCGGATCGAGCACGCGATGTCGCCGGTGCTGGAGGAGCGGATGCGCGCCGCGATCGGCGATGCGACCACCTGCCCGCACGGCCACCCGATCGTCGAGGGCATCCGCGAGCGCGGCTCGCTGCTCGCCGACGTCGAGATCGGCGCCGACGTGGTCGTCCTGCGCTTCGAGAACGAGGCCGAGGAGCTCCTCCACTACCTCAAGGACGCCGGGCTCGACCCCGGCCTGGAGGGCAAGGTCTCGGAGAGCGACGACGACCACGTCACGATCGCCTCCGCCGACGGCGACCACGTCGTCACCCGCAGCGTCGCCGAGACGGTCTCGGTGCGCGCCGACCCGGCACCGCCGCCGCGCGCCGCGATCCCCGAGCAGCTCGTCCTCTCCAACGACCGCTACGGCCGCTGACCCCCACGCGCCTAGCTTTCGACCGGCACTTTCACGATCGGTTCGGTGGTCGGCACCTTCGTGCCGCCTGCGGGCTCCCGCGTCACCATCACCAGGCTGACGTTCTTCATGTCCTCGATCGTGGTCGAGGCGTTGCCGGCGTGATCGGGGGCGAACAGGGCCGGGACCGGTTCGACCGCGTTGCCGCGCTGCACCCAGGCCTCGAGCACCTTGCCTTCCGGCAGCTGCTTGACGTTGGCGAGGCGGACCTCGGCGCGGTTGCCTTCGGTGACGACCTTGGCGACGATCCCGTTGCCCTGCGGCGACGTGATCGTACGGACGTTGTCTGAGCCGCTCCCGCCGGTGCCGACCGCGTAGCCCGCGACCGCGGCGACGACGAGGACGAGGGCGGCGATCCCGGCCAGCGGTTTGTAGGTCAGCCCGCCCAGGCGCAGGCCGCGCAGCCACTCGCCGAAGCCCTTGCGCGAGGCGGCGCGCTCGCGGCGCTCCTCCTCGCGGGCGTGCTTCGCCGCGGCGGCGGCGTCGGCGCGCACCTCCTCCATCAACCTATGTTTCAGGGCAGGCGGCGGCACCTGCGGCTCGACCGCCTCGGGCAGCGCCCGCACCGCCGGCGACAGCCAGCGCAGCTCCTCCTGGCAGCGCTTGCAGCCATTCAGGTGCTCTTTGACGTCGGCGATCCGGTCGGCGTCGAGCGCGCCGAGCGCGAACGCGGCGACTTCCTCCAGGCGGCGGTCGTGATCGTGAGCGTTCATGCCAGTCCCTCCGCCAACTCGCCGCGGATCTTCTCCAATCCCAGACGCATCCGTCCCTTCACCGTGCCCAGGGGCACGTTGAGCATGCCCGCGATCTCCGACTGGCTGAAGCCGCCGAAGTAGGCCAGCTCGATCACCTTCGACTGCTCGCCCGGCAGCTGCGAGAGCGCGCCGCGCACCTCCTGGGCGGTCTCGTGGCGCATCGCTTCGTCGTCGGTCAGCTCCTCGGCGGGCCGCGACTCGAGGATCGCGTCGTCGTCGAAGGTCAGTTTCGGCGCTTTGCCCGCCTTGCTTCGGAGCGCGTCGATCGCCCGGTTGCGGACGATGCTGAGCGTCCAGGAGCGGACGCTGCCGCGAGCCCGGTCGAATCGCGCTCCACTCCGCCAGATCGAGATGAACGCCTCCTGGATGCAGTCTTCGGCGGCCGTGCGGTCACCCAGGATCCGGTACGCGAGCGAGAAGGCGACGCCGCCGTGGCGGTCGTAGAAGACGTCGAACGCCTCGGGGTCCTTCTCGGCGATCCAAGGCATCAGCTCCTCGTCGGCCAGCCGCTCTGCTTTGTCACGTCTCACGGGCATCCTGTACCCGCCCTTACGCGAGATCGCGCAAG
>DASXFL010000180.1:0-31194 GCA_036489595.1 Solirubrobacterales bacterium | reverse complement strand
TGGCGATCCGCCAGGCGAGCCGGCCGCCCATGCAGTAGCCGTCGAGGACTGCGCGGCCGGGGGCGTGCTCGGCGAGCGCGTCGAGGTAGGCGGCGCCGTCGCTCGCCAGGGCCTCCGCTGTCAGCGCGGCGATCAGCGGCTTGACCTGCTCGAAGAAGGCAGCCCGGCTCTCGGCGTCCTTGGAGCCGGGCATCTCCAGCACCGGCGCCCGGCCGGCGCGGTAGAAGACGTTCGGGACCAGCACCGCGTAGCCGCCGGAGGCGATCCGCTGCGCCATCTCCTCGGTCCGCGGCCGCACCCCGTAGATGTCCACCAGGAAGAGGACGCCGCCCCGCGGCTCGCCCTCGGGGAGGGCGAGGTAGGAGTCGGCGACGCCGTCGACGGTGGCGATGTCGAGGCGCTGCTCGGGCACGGCGGGCAGGCTAGATGATTGGCTCCTGGGCCGGGGAGCCAATCATCTAGGCGATCGCGGCCCTCGGCCCCGCGCCGCCTATATCGTGGCTCCCGATGACCACGGCCGGCGGCGCGATCCAAACGGTCTCCGGCCGCTGGGTCGACCCGCTCGCGCCCGATCCCGAGAGCATCGCAATCGAGGACATCGCCCAGGCGCTCGCCAACCAGTGCCGGTTCGGCGGCCACTCGCGGGCCTTCTACTCGGTCGCTCAGCACTCGACCATCGTCAGCGACGTCTGCGAGCAGCGCGGCGCCTCACCGGCCGAGGCGCTGGCGGCGCTGATGCACGACGCCGGCGAGGCCTACCTCGTCGACCTCCCCCACCCGCTCAAGCACCGCAGCGAGCTCGGCCCTCCGTACAAGAAGGCCGAGGAGCTGCTCGAGGAGGCGATCCGGGTCCGCTTCGACCTCGTGCCGCAGCCGGCCGAGATGAAGCCGGTCGACCGCTCGCTGCTGGCAACCGAGCGCGCCGCCTTCTCGGCGATGGAGGATCCCTGGCCCGAGCTCGAGGGCCACGAGCCGCTCGAGATCGAGATCGATCCCTGGGAGCCGCCGCGGGCGCGCCGCGAGTTCCTCGAGCGCTTCCAGCGCCTCGACGCGGCGCGCCGCTAGCCGCCGCGCTCTCAGCCGGTCACGGCGTGCACCACGGGGTAGTAGCCGTTGGCATGACCCTGGACCTTCGGGTGGTAGCTTTCGCCCGTCGGGTTGGAGAGGCCGTTGATCCACTCGGTCGAGGAGCCGCCGCCGCCGTCGCAGACCGCGTGGCCGATGAACGGCGGGATCACGTCGCGGAAGAGGAAGTTCGAGCCCGCCCGCGTCGCCGCGGCGCTGAGCGTCGTCTTCAGCAGGTCGGCGGTTTCGTTCAGCCGCGCCTCCTCGCTGGGGCTGAAGAAGGTGAAGGCGTTGCAGTCTTCGCCGTTGAACAGCCGCGGGTAGTCGAGCACGATCACTTTGGCGCTCGGCGCCCGAGACTTGATCGCGTTGTTGACCGAGTCGAGCCGGCCCGGCAGCTGGTTCTTGATGATGCTCTGCGCTTCGTTGACCGCCCCGGTGCAGTTCGACGCCCACGAGGGCAGCGCGCATTCGGTGATCACGTGCGAGAAGCCGGCGTCGTTGCCGCCGATCGTGTAGGTGACCCAGTTGGTTTCCGAGGTGACACTCGAGACCTGTTCGCTGAGCAGGGTCGAGGTCGTCGCCCCGGCGCAGGCGGCATCGACGAAGGTCCAGCTCGGGTGCGCTTCGTGCAGCAGGTAGGGATAGGCGTAGACCGACCGCTGGCAGGTGGGTTCGTAGAAGGTCCGCGTCCCCGTTCCCGACGAGTACGAGTCGCCGAGGGCGACGTACTTGGTCGCCAGTGCCTGGCTCGCGAAGACGAGGCAGACAGCGATGGCGCAGAGGACTGCGGCGATCCGGCTCCAATTCATGGTGCTCTCCCCTTGATCCGGCCGGGCTCCCGTCCCGGCCTTTGAGGGCGACGCTAACACGTTGATCAGTATCTGTCGATCGATCAGAAATTACTCATCCATAGAGGTAACTTGCTGAGTGTTAAGTTAGTTAGGCATGACTACCGCGACCGAGACCGCACCCGCGGCGAGCGCCAGGACGCGCGACGCCGAGCGCTCGCGGCGGGCGATCCTGGCGGCGGCCGAGGAGCTGTTCGCCGCCCGCGGCTTCGACGCCGCCAGCCTCGGCGAGATCGGCGAGCGGGCCGGCGTCTCGAGGGGGACGCCGAGCTACTTCTTCGGCTCCAAGGAGGAGCTTTACGCGACGGTGTTGGAGCGGCTGGCCGCCGACCGCACGGCGCGGCTCGAACCAGCGTTCCGGCAGCTCAGCCAGTGGGCGCTGGCGAAGGCGCCGACGGAGCCGTTGCGAGCGGTGCTCTCGCGGGCGGTCGGCGCCTACCTCGAGTTTCTCCGCGAGCGGCCGAGCTTCGTCGACGTCATCGAGCGCGAGGCGCTCGCCGGCGGCGCCCGCCTAGCCGAGCTCGAGGCCCCCTCGACGGTTATCGAGGACGCCTTCGGCACCCTGCGCCGCCGCGCCCGCGCCCACGGCCTGCGCAGCTTCGACCCGACCGAGGCGGTCCTCTGCCTGGTCGGCCTCGCCTACCTGCCGGTCGCCCACCGGGCGACGATCCTGCGCCGCCACGGGCTCAGCCTCGACGACCCCGCTTTCCTGCGGCGCCGTCGCCGCCACATCGTCGACCTGCTCCTGCACCTGATCGGCGAGCCCGGCTCCGGAGGCGCGCGATGAGGAGCAACCAGGAGATCGAGCTCTACTTCGACCTCGGCTCCCCCTATGCGCACCTCGCAATCGCCCGTGCCGAGTGCGTCCTCGGCCGGCCGCCGCTCCTCCGCCCGGTCCTGCTCGGAGCGATCTTCGCGGCCCGAGGCTTCGGCTCGTGGGCCGGGAGCGCCCAGCGCGAGCAGCGGATCGCCGAGCTCGAGGCGCGGGCCGAGCGCTACGGCCTGCCGCCGTTCACCTGGCCCCCCGGCTGGCCGCTCGACGGTCTGGCGGCAATGCGGGCCTGCGTCTGGGCCGAAGCCGAGGGCGCTCTCGCGCCCTTCGCCGACGCCGTCTACGAGCACGAGTTCGACCGCGGCGAGGACATCTCGGGGGTACCGGCGCTGGCCGCGATCGCCGAGGAGGTAGGCCTGCCCGGAACCGGGCTCGAGGCGGCGATCGCCTCGGCGCCGGTCAAGTCCCGGCTCCGCGAGCTCACCGACGCGGCCTGGAGCCGGGGCGTCCGTGGCGTCCCGACCGTTGCCGTCGCCGGCGTCGTGATCTACGGTGACGACCAGCTCGAGCAGGTGCCGCTGCTCCTCGCCCGCGAGCAGAAGGCCTAGGCCCGGGCCGCTTCCGCCTCGACCTGGCGATTCCACTCGGCTTTTTCTTCGCGCCAGCCCTCGTCACTGCGCGAGCGCTTCCAGTAGCCCGAGGCAGAGAGGTCCTCCTTCGGGATCCCGCGCTCGACCGCGAGGTGGCGGCGGGCGAGCCGGACCGAGGTCGCCTCGCCGTGGAGGAAGGCGTGGACGCGCCCCGGCGGGAACTCGAGCGCGGCGAGCACCTCAGCCAGGGTCTCGTCGCCGCCCCCGTGCAGCCACTGCAGGCGCAGGTCGCCAGGTGAGCTCAGCCGCAGCTCCTCCTCGGGGCCATCGACCTGGAAGAAGACGTGGACGGGGCGACCGGCGGGGACGCGGCCCAGCGCAGCGGCGATCGCCGGGATCACGCTGGTATCGCCGGCCATCAGGTGCCAGTCGGCCTCCGGGTCGGGAGCGTAGGCGCCGCCGGGGCCCCGCAACTGGATCACGTCGCCCGGCTCCGCCGCCGCCGCCCAGGGCCCGGCGACCCCCTCCTCGCCGTGGACCACGAAGTCGATGGTCAGCAGGCCGCGCTCGGCGTCCCACTCGCTGACCGTGTAGCTCCGTACCCGCGGCCATTCCTCCTTCGGCAGCTCGGCCCGCACCCGCTCGAGGTCGAACAGCGTCCCGTATGAGGCGCCCGGCGGCGGCAGCTGCAGCTTCACGTAGTGGTCGGTGAACTCGCCAGCCTCGAAGCCCGTAAGCCCCTCGCCGCCGAAGACGATCCGGACCAGGGTCGGCGTCAGGGCGCCGACCGATTCGACGCGGGCGAGACGGGGCGCTTTGCGGGGCGGGGCGGCGATGGCCCAAGCATCGCAAAGCGGGGCTGCGATGCTTCTCGCCGGGGCGCATCGACCAGACGACGACAGGAGGACCAATGACCGGGAAGGCAGACTTCAACGAGGAGGAGTGGGACACCGTCCTCGAGGGACCGACCAGCGCCGGGCTGCTGGTGATGAGCGCCGAGCGCGGCGGCAGCTTCCGCGAGGCCTTCGCGATGGCCAAGGTCTACGGCGAGGCCAGGGCCGAGCACGGCGAGTCAGAGCTGCTCGACGCGGTCGCCGCCCACCGGCCCGAGGTCGACCACACCCGGGCCCACTCCTTCGAGGAGCTCGAGCAGCACGCCCTGCAGCGGATTCGCGACGCCCTCGCCCTCCTCGACGCCAAAGCCGGCGCCGAGGAGGCTGCCGCCTACCGCCGCTTCGTCGCCACCCTCGCCCGCCGGGTCGCCGAGGCGAAGAAGGAGAAGGGCTCCGAGGACGGCGTCAGCGAGCACGAGCAGCAGGCCCTGGACGAGATCGACAGGGCGCTCGGCAGCCCGAGCTAGCGGCGCATGTCGGCCACCGTCGTCTCCCAGCGCAAGCGTCACGCGCTGGAGATGTTCTCGAAGCTCCCCGGCAGCTACGACGAGGTGGCGGCGGCGCTCAGCTTCCTCCAGGACCAGCGCTGGCGTGCCGCCGCGGTCGCCGCGGTCGCGGCCGGGGCCGACGACCTCGTCCTCGACGTCGCCTGCGGCACCGGCCTGGTCAGCGCCGCGCTGGTCCGGCGCGCGGGCTGCCGGGTGGTGGGACTCGACCAGAGCGCGGCGATGCTCGAGCGGGCGCGGGCGCGGATCGAAGCCGACCGGGTGCTGGCTGACCGCGTCACCCTGGTCGAGGGCGAAGCCGAGAGCCTCCCCTTCGCCGACTGCGAATTCGACCACCTAGCCTTCGCCTACCTGCTGCGCTATGTCGAAGACCCGGCGGCGACGCTGCGCGAGCTCAGTCGCGTCGTCAAGCCCGGCGGCCGCATCGCCAGCCTCGAGTTCGGCGTCCCCCGCGGCGCCTGCCTCTGGCCCTGGCGCCTCTACACTCGCGCCGGCCTGCCGGCGCTCGGCCGCCTCGTCTCGCGCGGCTGGTATGAGGCGGGCCGCTTCCTCGGCTCTAGCATCGAGGGCTTCTACCGCGGCCTGCCGCTGCAACGGCAGCTCGAGCTCTGGCAGGCGGCCGGAATCGAGCGGATCGGGGTTCGGCGGATGAGCCTCGGCGGCGGCGTCGTGATCTGGGGAACCGTTGGCGGCTGAGCGGCGACCGCGACCGGCCTTCTACGCGATGGCCCCCGGTGGTTGGCGCGACCTCGTCACCGTCCTCCACCCTCCCTACACCCTCTGGCACGTCAGCAACGTGGCGATCGGCGCCGCGATGGCCACCCACATCTACACCGACCGCCTGCTGGCCGCCGTCGCCGCCTTCTTCCTCGCGGTCGGCGTCGGCGCCCATGCGATGGACGAGCTGCACGGGCGGCCGCTGGGCACGCGGCTCTCGCGCGGCGCCCTGGTCGGCCTCTCGGTCGGCGGCCTCGGCGGGGCGCTGGCGATCGGGGTCGTCGGGGTCTTCGTCGTCTCCCCCACCCTGATCCCGCTGATCCTCGCCGGCGGCTTCATCGCCCCCGCCTACAACCTCGAATGGTTCGGCGGCCGCTTCCACACCGACCTCTGGCTCGCCGTCTCCTGGGCCGGCTTCTCCTGCTTCACCGGCTGGTGGGTGAACGCGCTCGGCGTCCACTCGGCGCGGGAAGCGCTGGCCGTCGCCGCCGCGGTCCTCGCCTGCGCCTTCCTCGTCACCGCCCAGCGGCGGCTCTCGACCCCGGTCCGCGAGCTGCGCCGCCGCACGGTCGCGCTGGCCGGCGAGCAGCGCCTCGCCGACGGGACCGTCAAGGAGCTCAGCCGCGACGGCCTCTCGGCGCCGCTCGACGGCGCCCTCAAGGCCCTCTCGGTCGCGGTGCCGCTGCTTGCCGTCGCCCTGCTCGCGATCCGCGCCTAGATCGGCCCTCGAGGAGGGCCGGCCGGTCGAGCTGCCGAAGCGGAGAGTGCTGCGGCGCCCGCCGTCGACCCCTGGCAGCCCTCCCTCCGTCACGGCCACGAAGCGCTCGGCGCCCCTCGCGTCCCCGCCGGCATCCAGAAACGGCTTGCTCGCCCCCCGACCGTGCGTCGATCGAGTTGCGGTGGCGGAGCGTCATAAAATCGCGCCATGCCGTACACGCTCAGGAACCTCAAGCAGGATCTGGAGGACCTCGGGTCCAACTTCGACGGGCCGCCGGACCTGGAGTTCCGCGCCGCGACCAAGGCGCTCGAGCTGGAGCAGTCTGGCCTGACCTACCAGCGCGTCCCACCCGGCCAGCGCTTTCCGTACGGACACACGCACGAGACGCAGGAGGAGGTCTACGTGATCGTGCGCGGGAGCGGGCGGATGAAGGTCGACGACGAGATCGTCGAGCTCGCAGAATGGGACGCGGTCCGCGTCCCGCCCGGTGCGTGGCGAGGCTACGAGGCCGGTCCGGAGGGCCTCGAGCTCCTCGTCATCGGCGCCCCCAACCTCGGCGAGAACCCACGCGGAGACGTCGAAGGCCAGCGCGACTGGTGGGCCGGCTAGCGCCGCAGCGGCCGAATCCGAGCTCGGCGGAGATACGTGAGCGCGGCGCGGTCCGGGGATGGCTCCGAGCTCCCGGCCCTGAGCTCACGACGGCGCTTCCCCATTCGCTCGGGTCGCTCGGTCGATCGTGTCCGCGCCGCTCGCGGACTCCCAACGTCGGCGGCCGTCCTCGACGACGACACGATGAAAGCCAAGGCCGGGAAAGTGGACCATGTTCACGAGCACGTCCCGCCCCTCGAGCTGCGACAGCAGGCGCTCACGCGTCGCGAGCGATGCCTCAGGGGTTGTCTCGAGGAGAAAGGAGATGCCGGGATCGTTGAGCTGCAGCGGGTGGTGAACCGCGTCGGCGAGCAGCTGCGCCTCGTGGCCGCAGCTGACGACGCGAACGACGTAGTGGCCGGGCGTGTGGCCGGGGGCGAACAGCGCCGTGACCCCCGGCGCGAGCTCGACCTCCGGGCCGGTGATCTGGCGCAGCAGGCCGGCCTCCTCCGCGATCGCGAGCCCGGCGCGGCCCTCCGCCTCGCCGGGCGCGGGCCCGGGCTCGCGCGCGAGCTCGATCGCACTGCAGACGACCTGCGCGCAGGGGAAGCACAGCTCGCCGTCCCGCGCGACCCAACCGACGTGGTCGGCGTCCAGGTGGGTGAGGAACACCGTCGTGACGTCCTCGGCGGCAACGCCGACCGCGGCGAGCTGGGCCGGCAGGTCTCCGCCGCGGGCAATCCAACGCGGCGGCTCGGCCAGGTCCGCCGCCGCGGCGATCTCGGGCGGAAACGGGATCGCGTTCGGCCCGATCCCGGCGTCGACGAGAATCGTGAAGCCCTCGCCCTCGATCAGGAAGCAGCCGGCGGGGATGTGATACGTGCCGTCGGGATCGATCAGGTCGGCGTGCGCCTCCCAGTCGACACCCGGGTAGTACGTCGGCGGCAGGTGCACCGTCCCGTCGTTCAGCGCGGTGACGACGACCTCGCCGACGCCGATCGAGGTCGGCGTCGTACCCGCTACCACGCGTATGCCTCAGGCGCGGGCCGATGCCCCGGAAAGATCTCGTCGAGGCGCGCAAGGACCGCCTCGTCGAGGGTCAGGTCCATCGCGGCGATCGCCGAGTCGAGCTGCTCGAGCGTCCGCGGCCCGACCAGCGGCGCGGTGACCGCCGGCTGGTGCAGCAGCCAGGCGAGCGCCACCTGGCTCGGCTCGTGGCCGATCTCCGTCGCCAGCTCCTCGTACTGCTCGATCTGATCGCGGTGACTGGACATCGCAGCCGCGGCGCGACCCTCCAGGCGTCGCACGCCTTCGCGGTCCTTCCGCAACACTCCGGCCAGGAGGCCCTGGTTGAGCGGCGACCACGGCAGCAGGCCGAGCCCGTAGTGCTCCACCGCGGGGATCACCTCGAGCTCGATCGACCGAGTGAAGAGGTTGTAGAAGGACTGCTCGCTGACCAGGCCGAGGAGATTCCGTCGCGCTGCCGCCTCCTGCGCCTGGGCGATGTGCCAGCCGGCGAAGTTGCTGGAGCCGACGTAGAGGATCTTCCCCTGTGCGATCGCAACCTCAATCGCCTGCCAGATCTCTTCCCAGGGGGCGCTGCGATCGACGTGGTGGAACTGAAAGAGGTCGACGTAGTCAGTCTGGAGCCGCTTCAGGCTGGCGTCGAGGCTGCGGCGCAGGTTGAGCGCCGAGAGGCCGCCGTCGTTTGGCGCGTCGGTCATCGGCGCGTACGCCTTGGTCGCGAGGACCGTCCGCTCGCGGCGACCGCCGCCCTGGGCGAACCAGCTGCCGATGATCTCCTCGGTCCGCCCCTTGCCGGCGCCTTTGCCGTAGTCGTTGGCGGTGTCGATGAAATTCAGGCCGCGCTCCATGGCGGAGTCCATGATCGAGTGGGCGTCCGCCTCGGTGGTGACGGGGCCGAAGTTCATCGTCCCGAGACAGAGGCGGCTGACTGTGAGGCCGGTGCGGCCGAGATTGGTGAGTTGCATGGCCGCCAGGGTGTTGGTGACAGCGCCAGGTGTCAAACAGAAGGATTGGGTGACACTGAACGGTTATGGTTCTGAATCGTGGAGTTGCGCCAACTCGAGCACTTCGTCGTCGTCGCCGAGCAGCGGCACTTCACCCGCGCGGCCGAGCTGCTGTCGATCTCGCAGTCCGGGCTGTCGGCGTCGATCCGGGCGCTGGAGCGCACGCTGCAGACTCCGCTGTTCACGCGCAGCACGCGGCACGTCCAGTTGACCGAGGCGGGTCGGGCGCTGCTGGTCGAGGGCCGTCGCACCCTGGCGAGCGCGGCGGCGGCGCGCGAGGCGGTCGCCGCCGTCCAGGGGCTGCTGCGCGGCACGCTGACGGTCGGGACCGAGCAGTACGTCGGCGACATCGACCTGCCCGCCCTGCTCGCGCGGTTCCGCGCCGCGCACCCAGGGGTCGCGGTGGTGCTGCGCCAGCAGGGGTCGGGGTGCCTGCTCGACGACCTGGCGACCGGGCAGCTCGACA
Source organism: Solirubrobacterales bacterium (assembly GCA_036489595.1). GTDB lineage: Bacteria > Actinomycetota > Thermoleophilia > Solirubrobacterales > 70-9 > VAYN01. The sequence goes on along the minus strand of DASXFL010000180.1, from coordinate 21,998 downwards.
TCGCCTTCGTCGCAACCGCGCCATGCACGGTCGAGGGCGTGGAGCTGAGGCCGGTGGCGACCGAGTCGATGGTCATGATGTGCCACCCGGGCCACCATCTGGCGGGACGCGAGTGCGTCGGCCTGCGGGAGCTGGCGGATGAGACGTTCGTCGACCTTCAACGCGCCTGGGGAGCGCGCGCGGTCAACGACCAGGCGTTTGCCGTCGCCGGCGTCGAGCGCAAGGTAGCTCTCGAGGTCAACGACGTCGACACCCTGCGGGAGCTGGTCAGCCACGGGCTCGGGATCGCACTGACTCCGGCGCCGCTCGCCCGCCGACTGCCCGCGGTAGCGCTGCCCTACGGCGACATCGAAGACTGGCAGGTGTCGATTGCGACGCCGGCGGGCGACGGCGCGAGCCTCGCCGCGCGGGCGCTGATCGATCTGCTGCCACGGCGGCACGCGCGCCACGAGCACCGCGTGGTCGACGGTCTCGTCGATGGACCGATCGCGTCGGCGAGCCCCGCTTAGAAGCTTGAAAGCAAATTCCAAGTAGAAATATGAATTTCAAATTTCTTTGCAGCGTGACTACGATCGCGCGATGCCAAACCAAATCCTCGGCTTCTCCCAGAAGTCACCCCACCCGCGGTATCACGGGCGCCTCCTTCTCGGCCTCCTTTTCGGCGCCCTTTTCGTAACGCTCCTCTCCGCCTGCGGATCCAGCGAAGGGACCGGCTCCACCTCGGCGCCTGCCGCGGCCTCTGGCGGCAAGGCGGTCAAAGTCGGCGTCGTCACCGACGTCGGCGGCCTCAACGACCACGGATTCAACGCACTCGCAAAACAGGGACTGGAAGAAGCCGAACAGCAGCTCGGCGCCGAAGGCCGGCTGCTGACCTCGGCGACCAACGCGGATTACGCGCTCAACCTCTCGACCCTCGCGGAGCAGGGCTACGAACTCGTGATCGGCGTCGGCTTCCTGATGACGGATGCCGTCAACGAGGTCGCGACCAAGTTCCCCGAAACGAAGTTCGCAATCGTCGACGTGTCGCAATCCGAATTGCCGAGCAAACCGTCCAACGTCGAGGGCCTCGTCTTCGAAGAGCAGCAGGCGGGCTATCTCGCGGGCTATCTGGCCGGCGACTACGCAAAGAGCAAAAGCGTGAAGACGGTGTCCTCGGTGGGCGGCGAGAAGATTCCGCCGGTCGACGGCTACATCGCCGGCTACCAGGCCGGGGCGAAGGCCGCGGATCCGAGCATCACGACGCTCAACGGCTACTCGCAGGACTTCGCCGACCAGGCCAAATGCAAGGAAGTCGCCCTCGAACAGATTCAGCAGGGCTCCGGGATCGTCTTCGCGGTCGCCAGCTCGTGCGGCCTCGGCGCGCTCGACGCGGCCCGTGAACAGGGCGTGCTGGGGATCGGGGTCGACGCCGACCAGGGCTACCTCGGCGAATACATCCTCACCAGCGCCACGAAGAAGGTGAACGTCGCCGTGCTCTCGACCGCCGAAGAGGTGCAGAAAGGCAGCTTCGTAGGTGGGCGCGACCACCTCTTCGACCTCAGCAACGGCGGCGTCGGCCTGGGCCGCATCTCGCCCGCGGGCGAGCCCTACGCGGCCGCACTCGCCAAGGTGAAGAAGGGCATCGAAGACGGGTCTATCACCGTCCCGAAAACCCTCGAAGAATGAGCGCGCAGGCGCCCGCCCTCGAGCTGCGAGGGATCGTCAAGCGCTTCGGCCCGGTCGCCGCCAACGACGGCGTCGACTTCGAGCTGAGGCGCGGCGAGATCCACGGACTGCTCGGAGAGAACGGCGCCGGCAAGTCGACGTTGATGAACGTCGTCTACGGGATGATCGAGCCCGACGAGGGCGAGGTGCTCGTGGACGGGGAGGTGGTGCGCATCGGGTCCCCCAGGGACGCGATGCGCACCGGGATCGGGATGGTCTTCCAGCACTTCATGCTGGTGCCGGTGATGACGGTCGCCGAGAACTTCGTCCTCGGCGATGAGCCGCGGGCGGGGATCTCGCTCGACCAGCGGACGGCGGCGGCGCGCGTGCGGGAGCTCGGCGAGCGCTACGGCCTCCGCGTCGACCCGGAGGCGAAGGTCGCCGACATAACCCTCGGCCAGCAGCAGCGGATCGAGATCCTCCGCGCGCTCGACCGTGGCGCGCGCGTGCTGGTGCTCGACGAGCCGACCTCGGTGCTGAGCGCGCAGGAGGTCGGGACCCTATTCGAGGTGTTGCGGCGCCTGCGCGACCAGGGCACGTCGATCGTCTTCATCTCGCACAAGCTGCGCGAGGTGCGCGCGCTGGCCGACCGCGTCAGCGTGCTGCGCGCCGGGCGCAACGTGGGCACGGTCGCCACCCGCGACGTCGACGAGGCCCAGCTGGCCGAGCTGATGGTCGGGCGGGAGGTGCTGCTGCGGGTCGAGAAGGCTCCCGCGCAAAGCGGCAAGCCGCGGCTCGAGGTGCGTGATCTGGTCGTCGAAGACGATCGCGGACTGCGCGCCGTCGACGGGATCTCGCTCGACGTGTGCGCCGGAGAGATCGTTGCGATCGCCGGCGTCGACGGCAACGGCCAGTCGGAGCTGATCGAAGGGATCGTCGGTCTGCGCGCGCCGAGCGCCGGAAGCGTCGCGATCGCCGGCGAGGAGGTGACCGGGCTCGGCCCGAGGGCGCTGAGCGAGCACGGGCTCTCACACATCGCCGAGGATCGGCACCGCCGCGGCCTCGTCCTCGACTTCAACCTGGGCGACAACGTCGCCCTGCGCGACTTTCGCCAGGGCGCACGCCTCGGCCTGATGGCGCGCGGCCGCCAGCGCGCCCGGGCCGAGCGGCTGCTGACCGAGTACGACGTGCGCGGGGGCGGTCCGGGCACGCAGGCACGGGCGCTGTCGGGCGGCAACCAACAGAAGGTGGTGATCGCGCGGGAGATGTCGGTCGAGCCGCGGGTGCTGGTGGCCGCGCAGCCGACCCGCGGCCTCGACGTCGGCGCGATCGAGTTCGTGCACCGGCGGCTGATCGCCGCACGCGATTCCGGCTGCGCGGTGCTGCTCGTCTCGCTCGAGCTCGAGGAGGTGCAGGCGCTAGCGGACCGGATCCTCGTCGTGTTCGCCGGCGAGATCGTCGGCGAGCTGTCACCCAATGCCTCCGACGCCGAGCTGGGCCTCCTGATGTCCGGCTCGAAGCTGGCCGCGTGAGGGCGCGGTTCGGCTCCCAGGCGCTCGGGCCGCTGGCCACCGCCCTGCTCGCCTTCGTCGTCGGCGGGCTCGTCGTGCTCGCCACCGGGCACTCGCCGCTGGCGACCTACGCGGCGATCTTCGAAGGCTCCGGACTCCCCTGGCTGGAGCCCTGGGTGAGCGGCGCCCAGCGCCAGGCGGCGGCGTTCAACCTCCAGCAGACCCTCCTGCTCGCGACGCCGTTGATCCTGACCGGCCTCGCCGTTGCCTACGCCTTCCGCGCCGGGCTCTTCAACATCGGCGGCCAGGGCCAGTACCTGGTTGGCGCCATAGTCGCCGTCTGGGTGGGTTCGTCCTTCGGCGGCATGCCGGGATGGCTGCACGCTTCGCTGGCAATCGCCCTCGCCGCCGCGGCTGGCGCCGCCTGGGCCGCGATCGCCGGCCTGCTGCGCGCGACCGTCGGCGCGAACGAGGTGATCACCACGATCATGCTCAACTACGTGGCGCTGTGGGCCGGGGTCTTCGCGTTTGGACTCGGCGGTCCCCTCCACGCCGCGGGGCAGCCCAGCGTCCCGGTCTCCAACGAAGTGGTCCCGAACGCGCGGCTGCCCGTGTTCTGGGGCGACCCGAACCTGCAGGGGCTGCACATCGGGATCTTCATCGCCCTCGCCGCGGCCGTCGCCTTCGCCGTGTTGTTGACTCGCTCGACCCGCGGCTTCGAAGCGCGGGCGGTCGGGCTCAATCCCGAGGCCGCCGCCGCTAGCGGGATCTCGGTCGGGCGCACCTACGTACGGGTGATGGCGACCTGCGGCGTGTTCGCCGGGCTGGGAGGGGCGATGGACGTACTCGGCTGGCAGTTTCACCTGGCGACGAACGACGTGCAGACCTCGGAGATCGGCTTCCTCGGGATCGCCGTCGCCCTGCTCGGGCGCAACACCGCGATCGGCACCTGCGCAGCGGCGCTGCTGTTCAGCACCCTGCTCAACGGCACCTCAGTGCGCCATCTCGACCCCAGCGTGTTCCCGCCGGAACTGGCGGAAAACCTGACGACGATCATCCAGGGCCTGGTGGTGCTGATGCTGAGCGCCGGATTCCTCGGCAGTGGAATGCTCCAGCGCGCACGCCTGCGTCTCGCCCGGCGCGGCAGCGCGGCGAGCGCCGAGGATCCGGCGGGGCCCTCGGAGGTGCCGACGTGAGCCGCCCGCGACGGCTGGTCGGGGTCGGCGTCGGCCTGGCGATGCTCGGGGTGTGGGTGTGGGTGACGACGCGCCCGGGCGCCGGGGACCTGGGACGCGTCTTCGCCTGGGGGGCGCTGTGCGCGGCGATGCTCCGCTTTGCCACTCCGCTCGTCTTCGGCGCGCTCGGCGGCCTCTTCTCCGAGCGCTCGGGGGTCATCAACGTCGGCCTCGAGGGCATGATGTTGATGGGCGCGTTCTTTGCCGCCTACGGCGCCGACATCACGGGCTCCTGGGTCGGGGGGATTCTGATCGGCGTGCTCGCCGGCTTCGCGCTGGGTGCGGTCCACGCGCTGTTCGCGGTGACGCTGCGCGGGGAGCAGATCGTCTCGGGCATCGCGCTGAACTTCCTTGCGCTCGGGCTGACCGGCTACCTGTACGTCGCTGTCTACGGACCGCAGGGCACCCCGGACAATCTGCCTCAGGTGCCCAGCGTGCACCTGCCGCTCGACAAATCGAGCTTCCTCGGCGAAGCGTTCGGGCAGCTCGACCTGCTCGTGTGGGGAGCGCTAGTGGCAGTCGCAGCCGTCTGGTTCGTGATCTTCAAGACGCGGAGCGGGCTGCGACTGCGCTCGGTGGGCGAGAACCCAACCGCGGCCGAGACGGTCGGCATCGGCGTGATCCGCACGCGCTGGGCGGCGGTCGTCGCCTCGGGCGGGCTGGCGGCCGCAGGCGGTGCCTTCCTGTCGATCGGCTTCGTCCACTCGTTTACGCCGAACATGATCGCCGGGCGCGGCTTCATCGCCCTCGCGACCTTGATCGCCGGTCGCTGGAAGCCGCTGCCGACGTTGGTGATCGCCCTCCTGTTCGGCCTCTCCAGCGCCCTCGCGCTGCGGCTGCCGGTCCTCTCCCCCTCGGCCGCAACGCTGTTCCAGATGCTGCCCTACGTCGTCACGCTGATCGTCGTCGCCGGAGTCGTCGGGCGGTCGATCCCCCCGGCGGCGATCGGCATTCCCTTCAGTCGAGAGAGCGGACGCTGAGCGCACCCAGGCGGCGGGCCGATGATCGCCCCGGGAGCACTGTCTCGAGCGCCTCACTCGAGTCCGCGATCTGAACTGCGCCAACGACCGCTCATCCTCGGGGACCCACTCTGAATTCCTGATCCCGCGCCGAGGCCCCGGCGCAGACCACCGTCCACAGTCTCCGGCGCTCGCTATCGCGCTCCGCTCGGCGGCTCGAGCCAGGCCATCTGTGAGCGCAGGTCGGCGCCGGTCCGCTCCAGCAGCGTTCCCTCGGCCTGCGCTCGCATCGCGAGCAGCTCCTCGCCGCCGGCGCTCGCAGAGCGCATCCATTCCTCGGCGAACTCGCCAGCCTGGATCTGGCGCAGGGACTCGCGCATGTGCTCCCGGGCGGCGGCATCGATCACCCTCGGGCCGCGGGTGTAATCGCCGAACTCGGCGGTGTTGGAGATCGACTCGCGCATCCCGGCGAGGCCTTTCTCGTGCACGAGGTCGACGATCAGCTTCAGCTCGTGGACGCACTCGTAATACGCCATCCGCGGGTCATATCCGGCCTCCACCAGGATCTCGAAGCCAGCCTCGACGAGAGCCGACATGCCGCCGCAGAGGACCGCCTGCTCGCCGAACAGGTCGGTCTCGGTCTCGTCCTTGAAGCTGGTCTCGATCGTGCCCGCGCGTTCGCAGCCGATCCCGGCCGCGTAGGCCAGCGCAAGCTCGCGCGTGTTCCCGGTGTGGTCCTGGTGGACGGCGATCAGGCCGGGGACCCCCGAGCCGTGCTCGAACTGGCGGCGAACGAGGTGGCCGGGGCCCTTCGGCGCAACGAGGGCGACGTCGACGTCAGCGGGCGGCTCGACGAACCCGTAGTGGACCGCAAAGCCGCTGGCGAAGATCGCGATGTCGCCGGCGGCGAGCCCGGGGGCCACGTCCTCCTTCCAAACCCGGGGCTGGATCTCGTCCGGCACCAGGATGACGACGACGTCGCCGGCCGCCGCGGCCCCGGCCGTCGGCAGGACCTTCAGGCCTTCCTGCTCGGCGTAGGCGACCGAGCTCGAGTCCGGACGCAGCCCGACCAGCACCTCGTAGCCGGAGTCGCGCAGGTTCAGCGCGTGCGCGTGGCCCTGCGAGCCGAAGCCGAGGACGGCAATCGTCTTCTCCCGCATCTTCCTCTCCTCTCCTAGCGCGTCGCCGCGCTCCAGTCGATCGGTCCCGCCCGCAGCAGGTGAGCGCTGAGCGGCCGCCCGAGCTCCTCCTCCAAGGCCCGCGAGGCGGCGAGCAGGCGGGGCAGCGATACCCCGGTGTCGAGCCCCATCTCGTGCAGCATCGAAACCAGGTCCTCGGAGGAGACGTTGCCCGTCGACCCCGGCGGCACCGGGCAGCCGCCGAGCTCGCCGAAGCTTGCCTCGAACGAGCCGATGCCGGCGTCGAGCGCGGCGAGGACGTTGGCCAGCCCCTGGCCGCGGGTGTTGTGAAAGTGGGCGGTCAGCTCGGTGCCCGGCAACCGCCTGGCGGCGGCAACAAAGAACTCGCGCACCTGCCGCGGGTTCGCCATCCCAGTCGTGTCGCCGAAGGCGATCTCCTCGCAGTGGGGAGCGAGGAAGGTCGCGATCATCAGCACCCGCTCCAGCGGGACCCGGCCCTCGTAGGGGCAGCCGAAGGCGGTGGAGATCACCGCCTCGCGCCGGAGCCCCGACTCGCCGGCGCGGTCGAGGGTGCGCTCCAGCTCGCGCATCGAGTCCTCCACCGAGCGGTTGACGTTGCTCCGGTTGTGGCTCTCCGAAGCGGAGAGGAAGACGCTCACTTCGTCGAAGCGATCGCGGTGCTCGAGCGCGCGGTCGAGGCCGCGCTCGTTCGGGACCAGGACCGAGAAGGCGACGCCCTCGCGGCGAGTGATGGACTCCAGCACCTCGGCGGCATCGGCCAGCTGCGGGATCACGTCCGGGCGCACGAAGGAGGTCACCTCGAGCCGCCGCAGCCCGGTCGCCGAGAGCATGTCGATCAGCCGCACCTTGGTCGCGGTGTCGAGCACGTCGGGCTCGTTCTGAAAGCCGTCGCGCGGTCCGACCTCCCTGACCTTCACCTCCTGGCCTCGACCTTTGGCTCGACGTAGCAGCGCTCGGCGATCCGGTCCTCGCTCGCCTCGGTCCCGCTCAGCTCGGCGACGACGCGGCCGTCGCGGAAGACCATCACCCGGTCGCAAAGGTGGGCGAGGTCGGCCCACTCCTCACTGCAGATCAGGACCGAGCGGTCCTGACGGGCGATGTCCTCGATCTGAGCGAAGATCGCCCGCTTGGCGCCGACGTCGACGCCGACCGTCGGCTCGTGAAAGAGGTGCACGGTCGGCTCCTCCTGGAGCCATTTCGCGAACAGCATCTTCTGCTGGTTACCGCCACTCAGGGCCGCGGCCGGGACCTCGCCGTCGAGTGGCCGGACGTCGAACCGACGTAGCGCCTCGAGGACCGCGCCGCGTTCGGCACGGCGGCGCAAGCGGCCGCCGTGGAAGTAACGGGAGAGCACCGGCAGGGAGACGTTCTCGCGCACCAGGAAGTCCGAGACCACAGCCGCCCCCTTGCGGTCAGAGGGGACCAGGATCGCCCCGGCCGCGACCGCCGCTCGCGGGGTCATCTTGCGCACCAGCCGCGTCTCACCGTCACCGAACACGATGGTCCCGCCGCTGGCGCGGCGAGCGCCATAAATCAGATAGGGCAGCTCTTCGTGGCCCATTCCCCGCAGGCCGGTCATCCCCAGCACTTCGCCAGCGCGAAGCTCAAACGAGACCTGGTCGACCGTCTCGCCCACCAGGTCGGTGACGGTGACGGTCGGCGCACCGAGATCGGCGTGGGCTGGCTCGGGGTAGTAGCCCTCCATCTTGCGGCCGAGGATGCGCTCGACCAGCTCCTCCTCGCGGGTGCTCGCGGTCGGCGCGTCGGCGACCAGCTTCCCGTCGCGGAGGACGACGATCCGGTCGGTGATCTGCATCACCTCATCGAGGCGGTGACTGACGAAGATCACGCCCGAGCCTGCGGCGGCGGCGCGGCGCGTCGCCTCGAACAGGCGCTCGACGTCGTCCCGCGGCAGGAAGGCCGTCGGCTCATCGAGGACGAGGACGCCGTGGCCCTGTTCCTCCAACGCCATCAGGCTGCGGACCATCGCCACCAGGGCACGGTCCAGCTCGCTCAGCTCTTCGATCCGCGCGTCGGGCGAGACCCGAACGTCGAAGGCTGCCAGGGCCTGCCGCACCTTGCGGCGTTCGCGCCGCCAGTGGATCCGACCGAGGCCGTCGACGTCGAAACGGCCGACGCGGATGTTCTCCAGCACCGAGAGCTCGCCGCAGAGAGCGAGGTCCTGGTGCATGAAGCTGAGCCCGAGCTGAGTCGTCTGGTTGAGCGGAACCGGTAGCGGAACGGGCTCGCCTTTGACCCGCAGCTCGGCGCCGGGATCCGGTGCGTGATAACCGGCGAGGATCTTGATCAGCGTCGACTTGCCGGAGCCATTGCGGCCGATCAGGCCGACGACCTCGCCGGCGCCGACCCTGAGCGAGACGTCGGCAAGCGCTCGCGTCCCCCCGAACGTCTTCGAGACACCGACCAACTCCAGCGCCGGCACTGCGGCGCTGGAGTCCGTGGTCGGTAGGGGGAGAGAAGCGGTCACTCCGTCGGGCCCCTAGGGCTTGCCCCAGAGCCCTTCGAATGCCGCCTGCACCTTGGAATCGGGGAGTTCGTAGAACTCGGCGTCGTCGTATTCGGAGACGTCGAGCCCTTCGACCGATTCCTTGTCGAAAGCCCTGAAGCCCATGAAGGCGCTTTCTTCGGTTCCCCAGACGACCGGTTCGACGCCGCTCAGCGTGCGCATCACGGTGTCGGCGATCGCGAAGGAGAACCAGTTGTTCGGAGCCCCAAGCTCCATCGACATCGGGCTCTGCTTGTTCTGGAGCGATTGCATCACGGCCGGAACTGCGTTCCAGGAGCCGATCCGCACCCGGTCGGTGAGGCCGGCCTGGCGCAGTCCGGTTTCGATCTCCGGCACGTTGAAGTCATAGCCGGGGACCACGTAGTTGATTTCCGGGTCGCGTTGCAACGAGGTCTGGACGAGGGTCGGCAGGGTGGTCGTCACCTGCGCGGCGGGCACGTCCTTGAATTCGACGGTGCAGTCCGGGCAGGTCCGGGACAGCTCTTTTTCGAATTCGGCGACGACGTATTTGGAGCTCGGCTGGTCTTCGTTGCTGATGAAGAGGACGTGGGCCGAGCCTTTCGAGTCGGCGGCCACCCAGTCCGCCTCGACTTTGCCGACCTCGTGGTAGTCGTAGGAGACACCGGCGGTGACGCCTTCGACGTAGGTAGCGGTTTCTTTGACGTTCGGCAGGCCTTCGGCACCGGTGATCACGGGGATCCCGGCGGCCTTCGCCGCCTTGATCTGCTGGGAGATCAGCGGCGGATTGACGGCCATCGTGAAGATTGCGTCGGCGCCGCGGCTGATCGCGGTGTTCATGTCCTTGTTGTATTCCGTGGTGCTGCCTTTGCCGTCGAGGCTGACGACGTGAACGCCATATCTTTCGAGTTGTTCGATCGCCACTTCACGCCAGATCGTCGTGATCGGGATCGAGTCGTCGGTGTTGATGTAGTAGACGGTCTTGCCGGCGCTTTTCTTGGCGTCGAATTTTTCGCCAACCAGCTTCAGTTCGGGCGGAGCGAGCAGCGAGTCGAAGGTTTCACCCGCTTCCTTGATACCGGCCGCCTGCGCCCCGGAGCCCGAACTGGATTCCGTCCCTTCTGCCGCGGTGGTGGCCCCGCTGTCACTGCTGCTGCTTCCCCCGCACGCGGCTAGGGCGACGGCTAGCACGAGCACGGCGGCGAGGCTGAACAACAGTCGCCCGACGAACCTCTTCACGATCGTTTCTCCTCTCATCTAATTCCTGATTTGCCGCCCGGCTTGTGGCCAATGGCCTAGCGAGATAGACGCGCGCTCCGAACCAAGAGCTGCGCCACCGCCACCCCCACGATCAACGAGACTCCGTAGAAGGTCTGCTCGACCCAACCGGCAAGGCCGGCGAGCTGCAGACCGGTGGTGCCCGTCACAAGGAAATAAACGGCGATCAGCGAGCCCCAGACGTTGAAGCGCCGCGGAGCGATCGCCGTCGCCCCCAGGAAGGCGCCCGCGAAGGCGGGAAGCAGGAGGCTCGAAGTCGCGTTGATTTCCGCTGCGCCCTGCAGCAGCACCATCACCACGCCCGCCACCGCGGCGAACATCGAGGAGCCGACAAGCGCCAGGGTGCGGACTCCGCCGACCCGAATCGCCGAGAGGCGGCTGACCTCGTGGCTGGCGCCGACGAAGCGGATGTAGCGACCGATCGGCGTGTGCTCGAGCAGGTAATAGAGGAGCAGGACCAGGACGATCGCGAAGTACCAGGCCAGCGGCAGCGAGAAGAGCCGTTCGTTGGCGGTCGTGACCAGGCTCAGTTCGCCGAGCGAGATCGCCTCCGGCCCGGCGATCCCGATCCCGACCCCGACCAGCAAGGTGCTCATCCCGAGGGTCATGACCAGCGAGGGGACGTTGATGCGGACGATGAAGAAGGCATTGATCAGGCCGACCAGGAGCCCGATCGCCAGCACCGCGACCAGCGCCGGCACCGTCGCCCAGCCATCGCGGAAGGTGAAAACGGCGAACAGGGTGCCGACGAAGCCGGCGACCGAGGCGATCGAGAGGTCGAACTCGCCGGCGCTGAGGCTGACGACGAGCCCCATCGTCAGCAGCAGCAGAACCGTCTGCGAGCCAAAGATCGTCTGGAAGTTGGTCCAGGTGGCGAACGTCCCGGGCAGCCAGATCGTGAAGACGATGCAGATCAGGAGCCAGGCGACCACCAGCCCGAACCGCTCCGCCAGGTTCGAGAGCGTGGCCTGGCCGGCGAGCGTGCGCCGCTCGTCCGGCTCCAGCTCCTCGGCCGGCGTGATCGGATCGGCCTCGACGCTCTCAGGCATCCGGCCCGCCCCCTCCGCCCGCTTTCAGCGAGGCGCGCAGCTCCTCAGTGGCCTCGAGATCGACGCTGATCTCCACCCCGGTTACCGACACGACCACGCCATAGAGCTCGCGGGCCGCCGCCTCCGTCACGTATCCCTGGCGCACGTCCTCGGCGACGCGGTCCGGCTCGCGCTCGAGCGGGTCTCCGTAGCCGCCGCCGGCGGCCTGGATCCCGACCAGCCATGCGCCCGGGCCGATCGCCGCCTCGCCTGCCGAGGGCAGCTCGTGGCGCTCGCCGGCGGAGTCGATCCACTCGGCGGCGCTGCCGCGGCCGTCCCGGCCGCCGCCAACGCCGCGCGGCGGGGTTACGTGGCCGTCGCCAATGTAGAAGGCGCGCATCGCGCTGCCGCGCGGCCCGTAGACGCAGCGGGAGCCGGGAGCGCCGCGACGGCGGCCGGCCCCGCCCGAGTCGGGGATCACGCTGAGCTCGCGGACGAGGATCGGGTACTTCAACTCGTCCATCTCGATGCTGTCCTTGTACATAACGCCCCCGCTCGGAGGGACGAGATAGGTGAGCCAGCCGTCGGTGTGGGCATTGGCGCCGCCGCCCTGCGAGGCGATGAACACCTGGTTGATGTATGAGCGATCGCCGTGGCGCTCGTCGGTGCCGGAGATGACCGCGAAGCCCGCTCCCATCCCGGTACCACCCTCCGCCGATCCGCCGTTCGGCGAGAAGTCGGCGAAAGCGGCCTGGGTCATGTTCACGAGGCGGTCGCCGACGTTGGTGGTTGCCACCGAGCAGGAGGCCGGGAAGATCGGGGCGCCGGCCACCGAGCCCTGCTCGAGCTCGACCGAGATGCGGCGCATGCTGCCGGCGTTGTGCGGGATGTCCGGGTCGAGCGAGTTGAAGATGCCGGTGATGACGTGATTGCGGGCGGTCGTCTCGGACTGGTTGATGCCGGCGGCGACGTTGGCGGGATTCCCGGTCAGGTCGGCATCGATCCGGCCCTCCTGGGCGTCGACCCGAATTCCGACTCGCAGCGCCACGCCCTCCGGCACCGCCGGAAAGGGGTCGTACATCCCCCGCCCCTCGAAGCTGCCGCTCGGTAGCTCGCCGATCGCGGCGACCATCTTGCGCTCGGAGTAGTCGAACCACTCGCGGATGAAGACGAGGATCGCCTCGCGCCCGTACCTCTCCAGTAGTTCCTTCAGCCGGCGCTCGGCGATCCGCGCCGCGCCGAGCTGAGCGAGGTAGTCCCCGTACCACTGGCCGGGGACGCGGATCCGCCGTTTGCACATTCGCACGATGTCGGCCACGTCGGAGAAGTCCCGCTGGATGCGGACGCAAGGGAAGATCAGCGCGCCCTCTTCGTAGACGTCGCGCGCGGCCGGCATGTAGGTGGTTGGCTGGCTGTTGCCGCAGTCGGCGACATGCGCCTTGGCGCACGCCGTGAACATGTGCTCGCCCTCGAAGAAGACCGGCACCATGATCGTGTGGTCGGCGGCATGGGTGTTGCCCATGTAGGGGTCGTTGTGGAGGAAGGCGTCGCCCTCGGCGAAGTCCGGCTGGAGCTCCTGCATCGCGGTAGTCAGCGCTTCGGAGCCGATCACGTGCACCGGGCAGCCCTCAGCCGAGGCCAACAACTCGTTGCCGCTGGTGACCAGCGAGCAGGAAAAGTCCCGAGCCAGCGAGAGGACGGCCGAGCGGCCGGTCCGCAGCAAGGTGTTGGTCATCTCGCGGACGATGCTCTCGAACCGGTTGCCGAGCACCGCGAGCAGGATCGGGTCGATCGTCTCCACCTCGGCCTCCTTCGGCGCGCTTGCCGCCACCCTCACTCCTCCCCCACCGAGATCAGGTGGTTGCGGTTGGCGGTTACCAGCGCCGAGGAGCCAGGGAAGAGGACCAGGGTCGTGGTCGGCTCGTCGATCGCCGCCGGGCCCTCGATCGTCTCGCCGACGCTGAGGTTGTGGGCCTCGTGGCGAGGCAAATCGGTCTCACCGACCCCCGGGAAGAACGCCCGCGAGGTCCGGGTTGCCTCGGCGACCGCGGCGCCGGCGCCGCCGCTTCGCTCCCGCGGCTTCTCCAGCGGCAGCGTCAGTCGGCCCTTCCAGTGCACGCACTCGATGCTCTGCGAGGGCTCGTTGATCGCGAAGGTCCGCAGGTGAGCGGTGTGGAAGGCCTCGGCCAAGGCCTCGACGTCCCCACCGGTGGCGAACTCGTGCGTCCGCAGCGGCACCTCGATCTCCCAGGCTTGGAACGGGTAGCGGGCCTCGACCGAGTAGTCGATCTCGTAGCGATCCCCATCGCCCGCACCGAGCTCCTTCGCGTGCGCTCGCAGTTCGGCTTCCAGCTTGCGCAGCACGCCGTTCACTTCCTCGACCGGGAAGGACGACGTGTCGGCCAGCATCGTCAGGCTCAGCTGGTGCACGATGTCGGCGTACTGACCGCCCGATGCGCTCAGCGCGCCGGCGGTCCGCGGCACCAGCACTTGGCGGACGCCGAGCTCGCGGGCGATCGGGACGATGTTGAGCCCCGCCGCGCCGCCGCCCGCCACCAGCAGGCTCGAGCGCGGGTCGACACCCTCGTTGATGGTGATGTCCTTGATCGCGCCGATCATGTCCTCGGTCGCCACCGTGAGGACGCCGTGCGCAGCCTCGGCAACCGAGAGGCCCAGTTGGTCGGCGAGCCGCTCCATCGCCGCCTCGGCGGCGTCGAGGTCGAGCGGCATTCGGCCATTGGCGAAGCTCTCCGCGTCGAGGTAGCCGCTCAGCGCCGCCGCGTCGGTAACCGTCGGCTCTTCACCGCCGCGTCCATAACAGGCGGGACCGGGCTCGGCGCCGGCGCTTTGGGGCCCAACCCGGAGCAGCCCACCGGAGTCCACCCATGCGATCGAGCCGCCGCCCGAGCCGATGCTGCGGATGTCGACCGAGGAGAGCCCCGTCATGTAGCCGGTGAAGTTGCGGCCGAGGACCGTGTCGCGGGTGAACTTGATCTCGCCGTCGGGGACCAGGCAGACGTCGAAGCTGGTGCCGCCGGTGTCGCAGACGATCAGGTCACGGCCGTCCAGGCTCTCCTCCAGCGCGGTCTGGGCGCGAGCCGCGATCGGCGCCATCGAGGGGCCGGACTTGACGGTCAAGACCGGGCGGTTGCGAATGCCCTCGATCTGCATCACGCCGCCGAGCGAGGTGAAGACCAGCAGGTCGCCGGCCAGGGAGTTGTCGCGCAGGTCGCGCTCGAGGTCGGCGAAGTGGCGCTCCATGAGCGGCTTCAGCGAGGCGTCGATCGCCGCCGAGGAGGCGCGCCGGTACTCGCGCATGATCGGGTTGATCTGGTGCGAGAGGGTGAACGGCAGATCGGGGGCGATCTCTTCCAGCAGGGCGCCGATCTGCAGCTCGTGGTCGGGCCGCAGGACAGACCAGAGAAGGCAGACCGCGACCGCCTCGGTGCCGTCGTCCCGCACTCGCTCGATCGTCGCGCGAGTGCGGTCGAGGTCGAGCGGCGTCAGCACCCCTCCCTCGGCGTCGACCCGCTCGCGGATCTCGTGCGTGCGGTTGCGGTCGACGTAGGGTGACGGGTACTCGATCCGCAGGTTGAACGGTTCGAGCCGGCCGCCCTCGCGCATCACCAGGATGTCGGCGAAGCCCTCGGTCGTCAGCAGCGCCGTCTTCGCGGTGGTGCCGGTGAGGATTGCGTTGGTCGAGCGGGTCGTGCCGTAGAGGAAGAGCTCGCAGTCGGCCAGCAGCGCGGGGACGTCACGGCCCAGCTGGTCGCCGATTGCCTGCAGCGCCCCCTCCACCCCGAGCCACCCACGGTCGGGTCGGGTCGGGCTCTTGCCGAGCCACAGCGCACCCTCTTCGTCGAGCAGCACGGCGTCCGTGAAGGTGCCGCCGGTGTCGATCGAGATCCGCGTCACGAGCGCGCAGTATACATGTGTGCCAAAACCTGTCAAGTGGCTCTGCAATGGGGATTTCTGAGTGCTGGTGGCCCCGAGAAGGGTTCGCCGGAGGCGCTAAAAGCGTCCCCGGCGGTGGGTCCGAGGGCCCGGCAATTCCTAGGAGGGACTAGCGAAGCTCACGTCCGCGACTGGAGCGCGCCGCGCCGTGCCCGCCGCCGCCAGGCGTGGGCGGGGAGGTTTCGCGGGCGCTCCTAGGAAGCGACGGCGTCGAGGGCATCGGCGAGGCCCTCGCCGATCTGCGCGATTTCCTCGCGCCCCACCGTCAGCGGCGGCGAGACCGCCAGCGAATTGATCAGCGGCCGAACCAGGAGGCCGCGCTCGCGCGCCTCGGCGGCGACCGCCGAGGTCGACGCACCAGCCTCGGAGTCGAGCTCGAGCGCCGCCATCATTCCCACGCCGCCGCGGACATCGGCAACGAGCGGGTGCCCGCGCAGCGGCTCCAGCGCCGCCAGCAGGTCGCCCTCCAGCTCGACCGCGCGGGCCAGCAGGCCGTCGCGCTCGAGCAGCTCGATGTTGGCGAGCGCGACGGCGCAGCAGACGGGGTGCCCGGCGTAGGTCGGACCGTGGCGCAGAGGGTTCCCGGGCTCGCTCCAGAACGGCTCGGCGACCCGGCCGGAGACCATCACGCCTCCCAGCGGCAGGTAGCCGCTGGTCGCGCCCTTGGCGAAGGCGATCATGTCGGGCTCGGCGTCCCAGCGCTCGATCCCGAACCAGGTGCCGAGGCGGCCGAAGGCGGCGATCACCGCGTCGACCACGACCAGCACCCGGTGCCGCCGGCAGACCTCGACCACCGCTTCGACGTAGCCGGGGGCCGGCGGCAAGACGCCAGCCGCGCCCATTACGGGCTCGAAGAAGAAGGCCGCGACCCGGGACGGCCCGAGCTGCTCGATCTCGGCCTCGAGTGCCTCGGCGGAGTGGGCCGGAACGCGCACTGTCTCGCCCATCAATGGACCCCAGCCGGCGCGGTTATCGTCGATCCCGGCGATGCTCGTGCCGAACCCGTGGGTGCCGTGGTAGGCCTGCTCGCGGGAGATCAGGTAGACCCTCTCCGGCTCGCCGACCACGTCCCAGTAGCGCCGCGCGATCTTCGCAGCGCTGTCGATCGCGTCGCCGCCGCCGCTGACCAGGAAGGCGCGAGAGTCGGGCATCGGCGCCAGGTCGGAGAGCATCTCCGCCAGGCGCTCGGCCGGCGGATTGCTGAAGTCGCCGAAGATCGAGTAGGCGTCGAGCTCGGCGAACTGGGCGGCGGCTGCGGCTGCGAGCTCGGCGCGGCCGTGGCCGACGTTGGTGTACCAGAGACTGGCGGTGGCGTCGAGGTAGCGCCGGCCCTCGTCGTCCCAGAGCCAGACGCCCTCACCGCGCACGACGTTGAACTCGTGGCCGCTGACCGCGGCCATGTCGGCGAACGGGTGCCAGAGGCGCGAGCCGGTGGCGCTTGCCGTCGCCATCACGATCCCGCGGGCAGCTCGCTGCGGACGAGGACGGTCCGGGTCTGCGTGTACTCGCCGAGCGCCTCGAAGCCCTTCTCCCTGCCGAAGCCGCTGTCCTTGAAGCCGCCGAAGGGAAGCTCGACGCCGCCGCCTGCCGCGTAACCGTTGACGAAAACCTGGCCCGCCTCGATCGCGCGAGCGACGCCAAGGGCCTGGTCGACGTCGCGCGACCAGACCGCGGCCGTCAGTCCGTAGTCGGTGGCGTTCGCCAGCGCGACCGCCTCGTCCGCACGGTCGAACGGGGTGATCACCAGGACCGGACCGAAAACCTCCTGTTGGGCGATCTCCGACTCGGGCGCCGCCTCGGTGAAGAGGATCGGCTCGACGAAGTAGCCACCGAGTCCGGGCGGGACCGAGCCCGCCCGCAGCGGCTCGTTGCCCTCGCCCACCGCGCGTTCGACGAAGCCATTGACGCGCTCCAGCTGACCGGCGGAGATCAGCGGGCCGAGGTCAGGGTCCTCGAGGCCGGGGCCGATGCTGATCGACTCGAGCTCGGCGACGAGCCGCTCGATCAGCTCCTCGCGCAGCGAGCGGTGGACGATCGTCCGGGTGCCGGCGACGCAGGTCTGGCCGGCGTTCTGGATCAAGGTCGAGACGACGAGCGGGATCGCCCGGTCCAGATCGGCGCTCTCGAGGATCACGTGCGGCGACTTGCCGCCGAGCTCGAGCGTGACCGGGCGGCCTCGGTTGGCGCAGCGGGCAGCGACGGTGCGGCCGGTGGCGACCGAGCCGGTGAAGGAGATGTGGCCGATGCCGGCATGGTCGCCGAGTGCCTGGCCGGCGCTCGCCCCCTCGCCGGGAACCACGTTCAAGACACCGTCGGGAAGCCCCTCCTCGAGCGCCAGCTCGGCCAAGCGGACCGGCGTCAGCGGCGCAATCTCCGCCGGCTTGACGACCACCGTGTTGCCGGCGGCGAGCGAGGGCGCGACCGAGCGGGCGGTGATCTGCGCCGGGTAGTTCCAGGGGATTACGTGCCCAGTCGTCCCGTAGGGGACGTTTTCGGTGATCGCCAGCATCTCCGCCCCGAGCGGAATCGAGCCGCCGAGGTAGGCCTCGACGACGTTGCCGTAAAACTCGAAGTAGCGGGCGGTGACGGTGATGTCGGCCCGGCTCTGGGCGAGCGGCTTGCCGGTGTCCCGGGTCTCGAGCAGCGACAGCTCCTCGTGCGCCTCTTCGATTCGCCGCGAGAGGCGGTGCAGCAGCCGCGATCGCTCGACCGGTTTCGCCGCCGCCCAGCGCGGCGCCGCCTGCTTGGCAGCGGCGACGGCGCGGTCGATCTCGGCGGCGCCACCGGCTGCGACCCGTCCCAGGGTGCGACCGGTCGAGGGGTCGAAGTTCTCCAGCCAGGCCTCCGGCTCGACTCGCTCGCCCCCGATCACCATCGCGGCGTCGAGCGGCCGCGCCTCGCCGGCGACGCTCACCGCGCTCACTCCACGCCCCCGTCGGGACTCAGGTTGCGTTCCAGCGACTCGCGGGCGCGGACGATATGGGCGGCGATCAACAGCCCGATCTCTCGCGGCTGGGAGGCACCCGTAGCCACCTTCCCCGCGAGCGCCGCAAGCCGCTCGTGGTCGCGATTCGACTCAACCAGGTCGGCCGGTTCATAGCCGGCGTAGAGCCGGTAGGTCACGAGGTGCTCGCGCAGCGCGTTGACGTCGCCGAGCAGGCGCGGGTAGGGACAGCGCGAGTAGAGCAGGTTGTGGAAGTCGTTGTTCAGCTCCGCCTGGACCAGCGGATCGTCGTCGCCGGAGGTCTCGGCGGCGATCAGGCGCAGCCGGCGGATGTCGGACCCGCTCAGCTGCGGGGCGCTGGTTTCGGCGCAGCGGGGCTCGAGCAGCTCGCGGATCACCATCAGCTCGATCCCCGCGGTCGGGTCGTACGGCGAGGCGACCAGCGAGGCCCCTTCGCGGACGACGAGGTGCTCCGCCTCGAGCCGCCGCAGCGCCTCGCGGATCGGGGTTCGACTCATTTTGAAGCGCTCGGCGAGGCCGACTTCGGCCAGTCTCGCCCCCGGCTCGATGTCGCCGCGGACCAGAGCCGCGCGGATCTCCTCGTAGGCGACCTCGCTCAGTACCAATCTGCCTTTGCTCGTTGCCATCGGGTTGATTGTATTCTTGTATGCGCAAGCCACGCTTCGGAGTCGGTGCATTCTCTTCCGTTTTAGCCTCGATGTCACGTGCTCGGCCGTCATGCGCCGCCTTAGAGCCCCAGCTCTGCCAGCACCTCGGCGGTGTCCTCGCCCAGAGCCGGCGCCTGCTCCGGCGGCTCGACACCGGTGTCGAGGACGCTACGCGCGAACAGCGCCCCTTGCTGCTCGAACACGATGTCGATCGCGCGGGCCTGCTCGCTGCGCGCAGCGGTCTCGACCGACTCCACCGGCGCGACCAGGACCTCCGCCGCTTCCAGCCGCGCAACGACCTCGGCGACCGGCAGCCCGGCCAGTCTGCGCGCCACCTCCGCGTCGACGCCCGCACGGTCGGCGACCCGGCCGTCGTTCGTCGCCCAGCCAGCGCTCTGCTCGGCCCGCTCGAGCTCCAGGGCCGCGCAAAGGCGCTTCCACATCAGCTCGTTGATGGCCCCGATCACGACCTCCCCGTCGGCGGCACGGAAGGCGGCGTAGGGGACGATCGTCGGGTGGCCGGTGCCCCAGCGCCGGGCCGGGCCGTCGTCGCCGGCGCTGGTCGAGGCGATCAGGGTGCCGAGGCAGCTCAGCGCCGTGCCGTAGAGCGAGAACTCCAGCTTGCGGCCTCCGGCCTCCGCCGGATCGAGCAGAGCCGCGAGGATCCCGGCGGCGGCAGTGATCCCGGTCGCCAGGTCGACCATCGCGACGCCGAAGCGGACCGGGTTGCCATCAGCCTCGCCGGTGATCTCCATCAGGCCTGAGTAAGCCTCGACCACCACCTCAGAGCCGGGCATCATCGCCATCGGCCCGACTGAGCCGAAGCCGGTGATCGAAGCGTAGATCAGCTGCGGGTTGACCTCGGCCAACGAGGCGTAGTCGATTCCGAGCCGCTCGGGCACGCCCGGCCGGAAGTTCTCGACGACGATGTCGGAGCTCGCGGCAAGCCTTCTCACGGCCGCCTTCCCTTCCTCGCTGACCAGGTCGAGGGCGACGCTGCGCTTGCCACGGTTGACGGCGTGGAAGTAGGCGCTCGACCCGTCGATGTAGGGAGGTCCCCACCCGCGCGTCTCGTCGCCATGACTGGGCCGCTCCACCTTGATCACATCGGCCCCGAGGTCGGCCAGCATCATCGTCGCGTAGGGACCGGCAAGCACGTGGCTGAAATCGAGCACACGACGTCCCGCGAGCGGACGCAGCTGCGCTTGGGTCACGATCTGGCCTCCCTGGGGCTCGCTACCAGCATGGTTGTATACTTACATACAGAGACTCGGAATGTCGACCTGCCCCGTCGACACGGGCGCTGCTATGCGAGCGAGGAGCCCCGAGTGCCATCGGGGTTCCTACGGCGACGACTTCCGCTGAGTAGCCCGAGCCCGCAGCTCGGCTGAGATACGTGGGGCACCTTGCCCCGTTTCTTGCCCCGCGATCGCGGCGCGTAGGCTCCTCCCACCACGCTGCTCGGGCGCCGTTCCCGGGCGCTTTCGGCCCGCTTGATGGCGATGATGTCCACCGCGGCGGGTCGGTGACGGCATCGGCGCGATTTCGGCGCTCGATCACCCAGCGCACTCTGCGCGCGTGAGCTGCGGCGAGGGCTATGCTGCCGCGATGCCCGGGGCGCCCCGCAAGAGCAAGCGCAACGAGATCCTGCGCTGCTTCGCCAAGATGGTCGCCGAGCGCGGCTACGACGAGGTCAGCGTCCGCGACATCGCCGAAGCGCTCGACATCAGCAAGGGCACCGTCCTGCACCACTTCGGCTCCAAAGAAGCGATCCTCGAGCAGATCAACAACGACTACATGCGGCGCCGTCTCGCCGAGGCCCGGGAGTACCTGCCCGGGCTGGAGGACCCGGTCGAGGAACTGCAGGCCTACATCTGCCAATTGATGCTCTCCCAGCAGGACGACCGCGCCGCCACCGTCGCCTTCTCGCGGGAGATCGTCCGCTCGGCCTCCGAGCCGCTGATGGCCGAGGTGCGCCAGCTGCGCGACGAATTCTCCGCGGTCCTGATCGGGATCCTCGAGCGCGGGGTGAAGAGCGGCGCCTTCGCCGCCGTCGACCCGCGCCTGACCGCGCTGCAGATCTTCGGGATGACCAACTGGGCCTGGACCTGGTTCGTCCCCGGCGGCCGCAAGACGGCGGCGGAGATCGCCGACGAGTTCAGCCGCACCGTGATCGGCGGCCTCGCCCCGGGAGCGACCCGCCAGGGCGCCGACGCCGAGCGCCTGGCGGCGATGGTCGGCGCGGCGATGCGGGCGAACAGCCCCCAGCCGGATTAGCGACGGCGCGGCCCCGTCCAGCTTGGCGAGCCGACGGCGATCGTTGGCAGTGGCGGCGGTCGGCCGGGAGCAGATCAGCAGACGACGCGAGGGGCGCGGTTTCGCGACACGCGAGCCGCCCACACCAGTGCGGTTCCGATCCAAACGGTGACTGTAGGGTGGGGAAGCGATGATTTCATCACTAGAGGGAAAGGTGATCTTGGTTACCGGGGCGGGCGCGGGCATCGGCAGGGTGACCTCGCGGTCGCTGGCAGCACATGGCGCCGTCGTCGCGATATGTGACCTCGATGAGGAGGCAGGCCGAGAGGCCTTTGAAGGCTTACCCGGGGCAGGGCATCGACTCTACGCAGGCGACATGTCACTTCGGGGCGAAGTCGACCGCGTGGTAACTGAGCTGACAGCCGATCTGGGCCGGTTGGATGGAGTGCACAACAACGTTGGGGTCACAAATGCCCCGAGTACCATCGATTCGCTATCCGAGGCGGAGTGGGATCGAGTGATCCGCACCAACCTCAAGGGGTGTTGGCTCGTGCTGCGCCGGTCCCTGGCACAGATGAGGAAGCAGATGAGCGGCGCAATCGTAAATTCCGCTTCGATCGCGGGCACACATGCCTTCCGACAGCTTGGCCCCTACTGCGCGTCAAAGGCCGGCGTGATCGCGCTGACTCAGGTCGCAGCGGCGGAGAATGCCCAGCTGGGAATCCGCGTCAATGCCGTCGCCCCCGGCATGACCGCCGTCGGGATTGGGGTGACAGGCCTTGCCAAGCCTCCTGAGGACGGCCCCGATCCGTCCCGACGGTACGGCGCACCAGAAGAGGTAGCGGACGCGGTTTGCTGGCTTCTCTCCGACCAAGC
>DASXFL010000157.1:0-6430 GCA_036489595.1 Solirubrobacterales bacterium | reverse complement strand
GGGCCGCGGAAATCGGCGCGGGCCAGCGCCGCGAGCAGGCGCGCGGTGCCGAGATCGTTGGCGCCGACGTAGTCGCCGACCTCGGCGAAGTCGAGACCGAGCCCGACCATCGCCGCCTGGTGGCTGACCGCGTCGATCCCCTCGACCGCGGCGGCGCCGCGCCGCGCCGCCGAGCCAGCCGAATCGCCGCAACTCCGCGCGGCGCCGGCCGGACGCAGCGTCGCCGTCGGCAACGAACCGGAGGGCGTCGCCTGGGACGCCGCCGCGCAGCTGGTCGCGGTCGGGGTGAGGCGGCCGGCCCAGATCGTCTTCGTCGACCCGCGGAGCCTGCGGGTGGTCAGCCGCGTGCCGCTGCCCGCTCCTCCCCGTCATCTCACCTATGACGAAGATGCGGGAACGATCCTCGTCCCCGCCGAGGCTGCCGACGAGCTGCTCGTCGTCCGCCCGCACCGTGTCGTCGCCGCGACCAGGGTCGGCAACCACCCGCACGACGCGACTTCGGTCGGCGAAAACATCTTCGTCGCCGACGAGCACTCCGATCAGGTTTCCCTCCTGCGCAAGGGCCGCCTGTTCAGGACCCTGCGCACCCCTCACCAGCCCGGCGGAATCACGGTCGTCTCCCGCCGCTGGGTCGCCCTCGTAGCGGTGTCGGCTCGGGAGCTCGAGGTCTACGGCGTCTTCTCGCTGAAACCCGTTGCCACGCTTCCCGCCGGGGTCGGCCCAACCCACATCGTCAACGGGCTGCCCTATGCCTACGTCGCCGACACCGAAGGCGACCGGATCCTCGTCTACGAAATCGGTCGCCACCCTCGCCTGCTCGGCAGGACCGCCGCACCCGGAACGCCCTACGGCCTGGCCGCGGATCGGTCCCGCGACCGGCTCTGGGTCACCGCGACGGCCTCGAACCGCCTGCTCGAGTACTCGACCCTGACCAAATTGCCACGGCGGGTCGCCTCCTATCCCACCCTGCGCCAACCGAACTCGGCAGCGGTCGACCCGGCGACGGGGCAGGTCTTCGTTGCCGGCCGCGACGCCGGCCGGCTGGAGCGGATCTCGCCGCCTCGAGGTGCGCCATGAGGCTTCCGCGGATCCCCGCCGAGCCGCCGCCAGGACCGGCGCGCCGCTCGTTCTGGCGCAGCCCCCTGCGCGGTCCCTGGCTGACCTCGATCCTCGGCTCGGCCCTCCTGCCGCTGGTCCTGGTCTGCGCCGTCACCGGCTTCCTCTCGCAGGCGGCCTACGAACCGGGGCTCGGCCACAACTCGCTGCTCCCGGCGGGCGGGCTCGGCCTCGACCTCTACTTCTTCTCCTGGCCGACCAGCCCGGCCTGGATCTACGCGCTGACCCAGGGGCTGCACGTGATCAGCGGCCTCGCCGCGATCCCGATCCTGCTGGCGAAGCTCTGGTCGGTGATGCCGAAGCTCTTCGAGTGGCCACCGCTGCGCTCGCTCTCGCACGCGCTCGAGCGTGCCTCGCTGGCGCTGCTGGTCGGCGGCGCGGTCTTCGTGTTTGGCACCGGCCTGCTGAACATCCAGGTCTTCTACCCCTGGCCCTTCCGCTTCCTCACCGCCCACTACTACGGCGCCTTCGTCTTCCTCGCGGCCTTCGTCCTGCACCTCGTCCTGAAAGTGCCGGTCGCGCTGCGGACCTTCCGCGAACGCGGGGTCCTGCGGCCGCTGCGAGCCGGCCTCGGGGACACCGTGCCCGAGGCTGTCGACTCGGGCTACCTGGTCCCGAGCGAGCCGGCGACGCCGACGATCTCGCGCCGCGCCCTGCTGGCGACGGTGGGCGTGGCTTCGCTCGGCGCCGCATTCATGGCCTTCGCCCAGTCGGTCGGCGGGCCACTGCGCCAGCTCGGCCTGCTGACGCCGCGCAGCACCCAGCTCGGCGACGGGCCGAACGGGTTCCAGATCAACAAGACCGCCGCCGCGGTCGGCGTCGGCGCCGAGCAGACCGGGCCCGGTTGGCGGCTTCGGCTCGCCGGCCCGAGCACCCTTCGGCTCTCCCGCGATGACCTCTTGGCGATGCCCCAGCACAGCTACGACCTGCCGATCGCCTGCGTCGAAGGCTGGTCGACGACCCAGCGCTGGACCGGGGTGCGGCTGCGCGACCTGGCAGCCCGGGCGGGCTGCCCCGGTCGCGCCGAGGTGCTGGTCGAATCCCTTCAGCAGGGCGGCGCCCTGCGCCAGGTAACCCTGAGCGCCGATCAGGTGGCCGCCGACCAGAGCCTGCTGGCCCTGCGGGTGAACGGGGTCGATCTCTCGCTCGACCACGGCTATCCGGCGCGGGTGATCGTGCCCGGCGCGCCCGGGGTTCACCAGACCAAGTGGGTCGCGACGATGGAGTTCGAGGCCGCCTGATGCGACGCCTGCGCTCCGCCTACGGCGACTCGCCGCTTCACCTGCTCGCCGTCCTCGCCAGCTTCGCCGTCGCCGGGTACGGCTTCTTCCGCATCGTCGAAAGCCCCTCGGCGCTGGGGACGTTCGCCTGGTTCGCAGGCGCGATCGTCGCCCACGATCTGATCGCCTTCCCGCTCTACTCGGCGCTCAACCTGATCGCCTACCGCTCCCTCGCCGGCTCGGGCGCGGCGCGCGAGTCGACGCGCCGGGTCCCGCTCGTCAACCACGTCCGGATCCCGATCGGCCTGGCGGCGCTGGCGCTGCTGATGTTCTTCCCCTTGGTCCTCGGCCTCGACTCGCGCAACTACGAACGCGACGCCAGGATCGGGACCGGCGTCTTCCTCGACCGTTGGCTCGGCCTCTGCGCAGCGCTCCTCGTCGGCTCGGCGCTGCTCTACGCGGTCCGTCTGCGGATCGCCGGGCGGCGCCCTGACGAGGCCGGCGAGACGGAGGCCGGCTGATGCCCGACGTCGTCCTCCCGGTCCTCGACGAGGCCGCCGCGATCCCCGCTGTCCTCGAGCTGATGCCGACAGGCTTCCGGCCGATCGTCGTCGACAACGGCTCGACCGACGGCTCCGGCGAAATCGCCGCCGAGCTCGGCGCCACGGTGGTGCGGGAATCGCGCCGAGGCTTCGGGGCGGCCTGCTTCGCCGGGCTCCTCGCGGCGGAGGCGGAGATGGTCTGCTTCATGGACTGCGACGGCTCGCTCGACCCGACCCACCTGCCGTCCCTGGTGCGGCTGCTCGACGAGGGCGCCGACCTGGCGCTCGGAGCCCGGCGCCCGCGGCACGGGGCCTGGCCGGTACACGCCCGGATCGCCAACCGCGTCCTCGCCTGGGAACTGCGTCGCCGCACCGGCATGGCGCTCGAGGACCTGGGACCGATGAGGGTGACGCGACGCGAGGCCCTCATCGCCCTCGACCTCCATGACCGCCGCAGCGGCTGGCCACTGGAGATGGTGGTCAAGGCGGCGGCGGCCGGCTGGACGGTCGTCGACCGGGGCGTCCCTTATCTGGAGCGCCGCGGCCGTTCGAAGGTGACCGGCACGGTGCGCGGCACGCTCGAGGCGGTCGGCGACATGCGGGCGATCCTCCGCGAGGCGTACTGAGGGCCCCCAGAGACGAGGCCGATCTGCTCCCGCCAGTCATCAAGCCGCCAAACCTCTGACCCGGCCGCGGTCACCTGCCAGAAGAAGCCGTGCTCCTGGTTGAAGCTCAGCCTCTGGTCGAGTCGAGTCCCGTCCAGCCCGGTAGCGCGCGTGATAGCGCCGAGGGAGACGATCGACGAGCAGAGCGGGTTCTTCGAGCTCGCAGTAGCCAGCTTGTCGCCGCCCGCGCCGCCGCTTTAGGCGGCGGTTGCGGCAGCGGCCGTCACGCTTGTAATCGCCACGACGGCGAGGATCGCAAGCCAAACAGCCCAATGGTTTGTGTGCCCGGCCCGCTGGGGAAGCCTCAACCAGCCCATGCTCGGGATGCTAACGGCACAACCCTCGCTTTCAAAGTGGCGAGTGGCGAGACGCGCCGAGCGGTCGGCGGCTCGATCGGCACGGTCCAAAACGCCGAAGTGCTTGCCAGTGGCCGAACTCTGAAGATCCTCGCGCGAGCCCTCCGGCGAGGACCATGGGCCGCGCTCGGCCAGCCAGGACCGGGGTCTGGCCCCCGCGTCTCAGGCCGGGGTCTGGCCCCCGCGTCTCAGGAGTGGGTTGCCAAGCGCCCGGAGGCCGGATAGCTTGGGCTGTCGGTCAATCGTCGAGGGAGGCTGAAATGGGCGGGAGAACGTTGGGTCTTGCTTTTGTCTTGGTGCTTGCCGGACTCGCTGTTGCCGCTGTCGCCGGGGCCAAGCCGGTCACTCCGTCGAGCGGTCCGTTCAGCGGCTCCACGTCGCAGAAATTGACCACGACTCTCGCCGTCTCCAAAGCCGGGGCCGGCCGCAAGGTCGAACTCAAATCCATTTCGATCGAATTCAGCTGCAGCTCACCGGAGGGCACGCTGCCCCTCAATACGACGCTCAGCTCGAAAGCCTTCAAGGAACACGAAAAAGGGCTTCCGATGCCGGTCAGGAGCGCAAAGTTCTCCTACAAGGGCCCGCTCTATATCGGCCTGACCCATCCGACGATCCAATTCGCCGGCACCTTCAAATCTGCCGAAAAGGTCGTCGGCACGCTGTCCGTGACCGCCTTCACCACCGAACCCGAGCCCGGCTTCATCAGCACCTGCGGAGCCACCAAACTGAGCTTCAACGCCAAGCACGCCTAGTTGGAGTCACGCCGCAGAGCTTCAACCCTATTCTGACTCGGGGCCGGGAGGTCGGCCTCGCGCGCATCCTCGCTCCATCCCGTAAGTCGCCGGAGAGGCCTTCCCGAGGCGCCGCGCTGCCGTTGCAATCGAAGCCCTCCCGATGCTCGGCGAGTGCTGCACCGGCGCCCGCGACCAGCGGCTCGACCTGACCGGGCGAGCATTCGGCCAGCTGGCAGAACTCGTCCCCGCCCAACCGGTAGGTCTCGGCGCGCTCTCCGGCCAACGTCCCGAGCCGCTCCAGCGAGTCGGGCAAGGAGGGCGTCGTCCGCCGGATGCCCGAAGGCGTCGTTGTAGGCCTTGAAGCCGTCGAGGTTGAACATCACCAGCAGGTGGGCGTCGCCTCCCTTCGGCTCCCGCACGACCGCTGCCGAGAGGTTTGCCATCAGGGCACGGCGGTTCGCGAGCCCGGTCAGTTCGTCGCGGAGCGCCTCGGGCTCGGAGCTCGCGAGGCTGGGCGGTGCTGCCCCGCAGTGCCGGTCGTCCGATCACGAGTGCGATCGTGAGTAAGGCGAGGACTTTCGGCCGCGGCGGGCATCCGTTCGATCCGTTCACCCGCCAGGACGCCGATCGCCAGGAGCGCCGCCACCCGCAGGCCGCGGGGGTGACCCGGCGCCGTGGCCCGGCGCGACCCAGGCGGCCCCGACGAGGAGCAGGGCGCCAAGTGGCCGGGCGGCATCGAGCAGGTCGCCTTCGAAGTAGGAGCCCTGCGCCAACTGGAGCAGGTAGGTGACGTCCGATATCGCGAGGACGATCAGCGCGCCGAGCAGCGACCAGGTGGCGCCGGTCCGCCAGCCGGTGAAGGCGGCGGCGCTGACCACCAGGGCCAGCAGAGTCAGGTCGGCGATCGGATAGGCGAGGTCGGTCGCGACCTCGAGGCTCGAGCCGCCGATCGACGCCTCGGCGATCGGTCCGAGCGCCGGCGCCGCGGTCCGCGCGGCGACCGCGAACCCCGCGATCAGCCCGTCGAGCCAGCGGGTGACCGGGAAGTGCCGATCCGCTCGCGCAGCCGCACGATCAGGCCGGCGTAGGTGAAGGGGGAGAAGAGCAGGTGGCCGGCGTTGTGGGGAGGGGATCGGCACCGAGCCGGACGCCGTAAGGGACGCCTCATAGTAGATTTCCCCCGTTGGTCCAGACCAGCAGGCCGCCGCCGATCGGGAGCCAGGCCATCCCCTTCGCGCCTCACCAGCGCCGCCCGCGTCAGGCAGGAGCCCGCCGCACCCAGCATCACACCGTCGTAGATCCCAGGTCTCGAAGAGGGTTTCTCCGCCGAGGCCGGTCACGGAGTGGAGACGAGGGCGGCGAAGGCGATCAGAGCGGCCCCGCGAGCGGAGGGATCTGCGCCGGGGAGGGGAGAGCTCTGCCACTCGTCATTAATCGAACGGATCGTGATTGCCGGGAGGCGCCCGTCTACCGATCGACCGTCCAGGACCATGCAAAGTGCTCCAGTTTCGAGATCCTCCCTGATTCGGATTCACCGAGCACCCTCGGATCGGAAATCACTGGCGGGGTGTTCGACACCTACGGCCGCCCATGCGGTGGCGCTAGCCTGTGACGCTTCGGAGACCCCGAGCCTGGCGTAGACGTGCTGCAGGTGCTTGTCGACGGTGCGTCGGGCGATGCCCACCTCAGACTGTCGACAAGAGAAGAAGAGGGAGGGGTGGCCGACGGGACTCGAACCCGCAACCGCCAGCACCACAAGCTGGAGCACTACCAATTGTGCTACGGCCACCGCGTGGG
>DASXFL010000139.1:0-5928 GCA_036489595.1 Solirubrobacterales bacterium | reverse complement strand
AAAAAAACGACGAACGGCTAACGCCAAGTGCCCTCAGGCGACGGGGACGAGGCGGGCGGATTCGGTGTCGAGGGCGCTCCAGTCGTCGTGGCGGCCGTGGTGGTAGGGGAGGAAGACGTCGGCCGGGGTGGTGGCGACGGCCTCGCAGCGGCCGATCAGGTCGCACTCCATGTAGGTCGCCCTGGCCACCGAGCGGACCGGGATCTCGTCGAGCGGGTCGTGGACGGTGCCGCGGAGGACGACCGAGCCGGCGCCTGCGAGCGAGGCGGTGGCGTGGACGTCGAACTTGGCGCGGGTGAGGATCGCGTCCTCCTCGAGGCCGTGGCCGTCGGCGGCCGGGCGGGCCTTGAAGTTGAAGTTGTAGCCCTCGGCGTCGAAGCCGCCGGTGTCCTCGCTCATCTCCCCTTGCAGCTCGATGATGCGGACGCCGCCGCGGTCGACCCAGCCGCGGAAGGCGTCGCCGCGGCGCAGCAGGGCCGAGTCGGCGATCTTCTTCGGCTCGCCGAAGAGGTCGCGGCCGTAGATCGTCGGCACGTCGTTGTCCATGAACATCGCCAGCACGTACTCGCCGTCGATCCCGTCGTGGCGGGCGGCGACGTAGATCGAGCCGCCGTAGAAGTCGCCGACGCAGTTCGACTGCCAGCGCCCGACCATCGCCCTCACGTTGGGGGCGGCGGCCGGCTCCAGCGGCGGCGGCAGCAGCTCCGCGACCACGCTCTCGTCGGTGACGAACTCCACCGACAGCATCTGCCCGCCGACGAACCGCGGCGAGCTGAGCGCGTGCTCTATGCGGGCGATCTCCTCGGAGCTCTTGACGAATCCCATTTCTCCTCCTCCTCGTCCGGGTCGGTCGAGATGACCGTATTCGGCTCCGGATCGGTGGTGTAGGAGAGATCGAGGATCTCTTGGTGGAGGTCCAAACCGCGTTTCTCCCAGGCGGTGCGCCAGTCGTTGATGTGCCTGCGCATGACCGCGGCGGCGGTGTCGGGGTCGCGGACTTCGATCTCCTCGACGATGCGCCGGTGGTACTTGGTCGCGTGCTCGGCCATGTCGCGGGTGTCCATGAAGCGGTAGAGCGCCGGGATCAGCACCTGGGAGACGGGCTCGCGGGCGATGATCAGCGCCGGGTTGGCCGAGATCTCGGCCAGCATGCTGTGGAATTCGACGTCGAGCCGGCTCCACTCGGCGAGGTGGTCGAGATGTTCCTCCTGCGTCGCCAGCGCCTGGTTCAGCTCCTGGATGTCGCTGCGGTCGGCGCGGATCGCGGCGAAGCGGGTCAGCTCGGGGTCGAGCACCATCATCGCCTCGTGCAGGTGGTGGAAGGTGACGTTGTGCTGGCGCAGTGCCCGCCGCAGCTCGCGGAAGCCGGGGTCTTCGCTGCGGTCGGCGACAACCATGATCCGCGGGCTGGCGCGTTCGACCAGGCCGCCCTGTTCAAGGATTCGCAGCGCCTCGCGCACGGTCGAGCGGCTGACCCCGGCCTGCTCGGCAAGCGAGCTCTCCGACGGTAGGCGGTCGCCGACCCGGAGGTCGCCGGAGGTGATCCGCTCGCGCAGCAGCGCCGCCAGCTGCTCGTACGCTCTGGCGATCTTTATCGGCTGGACGAGGCTCGGCCGAGTGCTCATGGCGTTCCCTGCGGCAACGGCATGGGGGGAAGCCTATCCCGCGCTCAAGCGCGCCACGGGCCCCGTCGCGGCGGCTTTGGAGATTGGCAACAAGGCCCCGTCCAGGGTCTTTGGCGGGCGCGCGGGGCGGAGATCGTTTGTGCTCATTGTCTCCTGACTAAATGTCAGAGTGTCCGATTGTTATAAGCCTGAAATTTCGATTTGACCGGGAGAGTGCGTCCGTGTAGGGTCGATAGTCTGACGATAACGAACGGGCGCCGGAGGAGGTTGCCCGGGGGAGAGTCGTTGGGGAAGAGGGAGCTGGACCGTTGATCACGGGGGTGGTCGTGCCGCAGATGGGGCTCGGGTGGCCGCGCTGAGCGGCGCTGCGCTGGTGGTCGGCGGTGCCTCGGGCATCGGCCGCTCCTGCGTCGAAGCGCTGGCCGCCGCCGGCTGGCCGACGGTGGTCGCCGACCTCGAGCCGACACCCGGCGAAGAGGCGATCGCCCTCGACGTCCGCGACCGCGAAGCGGTCTTCGCCGCCCTCGGCGCAGCGGCCGGCGAGCACGGCGGCCTCGGCGCCGTCGTCTACGCCGCCGGCACCGCCCGGGTGACGCCGTTGCTGGAGATCGAGGAGCGCGAGTGGGACCTGGTCACCGGCGTCAACCTCGATGGCGCCTTCCACGTCCTCCAGGCCGCCGCCCCGCACCTTCCTGCCGCCGGCTCGTTCACCGCGATCTCCTCGATCGACTCGCAGTCCCCGGTCGACGGCCTCGCCCACTACTGCGCCTCGAAGGCCGGCCT
Organism: Solirubrobacterales bacterium; assembly: GCA_036489595.1. Lineage (GTDB taxonomy): Bacteria > Actinomycetota > Thermoleophilia > Solirubrobacterales > 70-9 > VAYN01. Next base: position 3,520 of record DASXFL010000139.1, on the reverse strand, counting down.
CGAGGCCCTGGTCCGCTCGGCCGCGCTCGAGCTCGGCCCCGCCGGCATCCGCTGCAACGCCGTCCTGCCGGGGCTGGTGCGGACGCCCTTGATGGCGGAGCAGCTGCAGCGGCCCGGGGTCGAAGAGGCCTTTCTCGCCCAGACCCCGCTGCGCGGCGTCGCCGAGGCCGCCGAGGTCGCCGACGTCGTCGCCTTCCTCGCCTCGCCCGCCGCCCGCTGGATCACCGGCGCGGCGATCCCGGTCGACGGCGGCATGTCGCTGACCGAGCACCCGAAGCTGCGCTGACAACGAGCACACGAAAGGACCCCCACCACGATGGCCACCGAGCAACAGTCCCGAGCAGCCGGCATCAGCGTCGATCGGGCCGAGCAGCTGCTGAAGGAGCTCGTCGCCATCCCCAGCGTCAACGGCGACGTCAGCACCGGGCATCTGTGGATGACGCGGCGGCTCGAGGAGATCGGCATGACCGTCGAGCACTATCCCGTCGAGGGCAAGCCGAATCCGCTGGTCCTCGGGGTCCTGGAGGGCGACGGCGACGGCCCGGGGGTCCTCTTCGACGCCCACTTCGACACCGTCCACGCGGTTCCCGAGGACTGGACCCACGACCCCTGGGACCCGCAGGTCGAGGACGGCGTCCTCTACGGCCGCGGCGCCGTCGACTCGAAGGGGACGGTGGTGGCGATGCTGATGGCGGCGAAGGCCGTCGCCGAGTCGGGCCAGCGGCGGAGCGGCCCGCTCTACTTGATGTCGGACTCCGACGGCGAGGACGGCTTCCGCGGCGCCGCGATGATGCGCGACCTCGGCATCGTCGAGCGGATCGGCACCGTCTGGTCGGCCGAGGCGACCTCCAACACCCGGGTCGAGATCGCCTATCCAGGCATCTCCGCCTGGAAAATCACCGCGATCGGCCGCACCGCCCACCCGACCGAGCCCGAGCAGGGGATCAACGCGGTGACGAAGATGGCGAAGCTGGTGACCGCGGTCGCCGAGGGCCGGCTGGAGCTGCCGCAGGGGAACTCGGAGTGGTTCGAGCCGCGGGTGACGACCAACGCGATCCGCACCCGCCCCGGCGGCGGCTGGGCGATCCCGGCCCGCTGCGACGCGGTGCTCTCGGTGCTCTCGCCGGCCGGCGCCTCTCTGGCCGAGGTGCGGGAGGCGATCGACGCCTTCCTCCGCGCCCACGAGCAGGAGGACGGCGAGGTCCGCTTCGAGCGCAAGATCCTGCCGATGGGGGCAGGGCGGCTGTGGCTCCACCCCGGCGAGTCCGACCCCGAGGCGCCTGGTATCAAGGCGCTTGAGGCGGCGATCCGGGCTGCCGGCAGGGAGCCGCAGGTCGGCAAGTTCAACGGCGGCTGGGTCGACGCCGTGGAGATGATGCACGCCGACGGCTCCGGCCACGACGTCCCCGCCACGATCACCTTCGGCCCCGGCGACTTCGAGCTCGCCCACGCCGTCGACGAGCACATCCCGCTGGCCGAAGTCGCCGAGGCGGCCGAGATCTACGCCGCCGCAACCCTGGACCTGCTCAGCTGAGAAGGAGGAGAGAGCGATGTCAGATAGCCCCATGCGCCGCGCCTTCGCGGCTCTGTCCGAGGTCACTCCGGTCGCCGCCCGGGTGACCAGCATCGACGACGTCCTGCGGCTGGTGGCCGACCGCGCCACCGGGCTGGTCGGGGTCGAGCGCTGCTCCGTCTACATGCGCGAGGAGCGACCGAACCTGTTCCGCGGCTGCGTCGGCTGCTGCAAGGGCGGCCCGCTGCCGGAGGACATCAAGCGCTGGGTGGCCGGCGTCCCCGCCGACGGCGTCACCCGCGAGATGTTGGAGACGCGGCGGCCGGTCGTCGTCGCCAACGCCCGCCGGGACCCGCGGATGGTGAAGGCGACGGTCCGCCACTGGCAGATCCGCTCGATCATGGCGGTGCCGATGGTGGTCGGCGTCGAGGTGATCGGGCTGCTGCTGCTCGACGACGTCGACCGCCAGCACGAGTTCGGGGCCGAGGACGTCGAGCTGGCGCGCGCCTTTGCCGACCTCGCCGGCGGCCTCATCGCCCAGACCCAGACCCGGCTCGAGCTGCAGTCGAAGCTGGGGGCGGCGAGCCGGCAGCTGAACGCGCTGCGGCGGGCGACCGCGGTCGACGAGCGGCTCTCCGACCTCGTGCTCGAGGGCCGCTCGCTGGCCGAGCTGGCGACGACGCTGGCGCAGCTGCTCGCCAAGCCCTGCGCGATCTTCCGTCCCGACGGCAAACGAGTGGCCGCGGCGCTGCCCGAGACGGCGCCCGAGAGCGCGGTGCCGCGGCTGCTCGAGCCGGAGGTCGCGGCGTTGCCGGAGATCGCCGAGCTGCTGGCCGAGAACGATTCGAACCGCGCCTTCGTCGCCGGCCCGGCGCCGGCGGCGGGGATCCTCCACCGCCACGTCGTCGCCCCGATCCTGCTCGGCGAAGAGCTCTGGGGGCGGTTGGTGGTGATGGAGCACAAGACCCGCTTCACCGGCGGCGACGTGGTCGCGGTGCGGCGGGCGGCGACCCTGATCTCGTTGCAGGTGAGCTCCGAGCGCAAGGCGGCCGAGGCCGACTGGAACGCCGGTGCCTCGCTCGCCGCCGAGCTGCTTGACGGCGGCTCCGACGCCGCCATCGCCCGCCGTCGCGCCGACCGGCTCGGGGTCAGCCTCGACGCCGCGCGGCTGGTGATGGTGGTCGGCTCGCGCGAGGAGGGCGAGGCGCCGGACTTCCGCGCCGTCGCCGCCTCCTTCGAGCGCGAGGCACCGGAGCTGAGCGTCCAGGTGACCGCGCTCGAGGGCGCGGTGGCGGTGCTGGTCGAGCTGCCGGCCGGGGCTGATGCGTGCGGCTTCGCCCTCGACAACCGCGAGCGCTTCGAGGCGGTGCGGGCCTCGCTGCGGCCGGCGGGGCGGTTGATCGCCGGCGTCTCGGCCGTGCGCAGCGGCGCCGACGGCTACCGCGCCGCTCACCGCGAGGCGCGCCAGGTGGTCGAGTGCATCCGGCGCTTCTCGCCGCCCGGCGGGCCGGCGCTGTTCTGCGCCGACGAGCTTGGGGTCGGCAGCCTGCTGCTCTCGAGCTCCGACGGCGAGGCGATGGCGAGCTTCGCCGAGCAGACGGTCGGCGAGCTGGTGCGCGAGCACTCGAAAGCCGACCTGCTGACGACGCTCTGCTCGTTCTTCGACAACATGGGCAGCATCCGCGGCTCGGCGGCGGCGCTCGAGGTCCACGAGAACACGATCCGCTACCGGCTCTCGCGGATCGAGGAGCTGACCGGGCTGGCCGTGATGCACGACCCCGACGCGCAGCTGCGGGCGCGGCTCTCGCTGCTGGTCCTGCTGCTGCAGGGCCGGCTGCCGGCCGGCCTAGCCACGGCGCCGGCGGAGGCGCCGGCGCCCCCCGAGCTGGAGGTGGTGCCCGCGGTCGCCGGCTGAGCGCGACAGCCGCCGGGCCCTTTGGGGGAACTCCGAGGACCCGGTCGCCGGCCCGCTCGCGAGCGTCAGGCGCCGGGTTATGTTCGCCTGCG
>DASXFL010000087.1:0-17772 GCA_036489595.1 Solirubrobacterales bacterium | reverse complement strand
CGACGAGCTCAAGCGCGGCCTCGAGGGCGACGCGATCCACGTCGAGCTCGGCGGCGAGCTCGACGAGCCGGCGGTGCGCTCGGCACTGGAGCGGATCGACGGCCTCACCGATGTGGCGATGACCGACGGCACCGTCCACGCCCGCGCCGCCGACGGCGCCCGCACCGTGCCAGCGGTGCTGGGGGCGCTCGAGGGAGCGGGGCTCGAGGTCGCCTCAGTCACCGTCGCCCGTCCCTCCCTCGACGACGTCTACCTGTGCTTCGCCGGTCGCACCTTCGGCTCGGCCGAGGCCGAGCACGCCGAGAAACCCGACCAGAGCAAGGAGGCCAACCGATGAAGGCGCTCAGGGACACCGGCCACATGACCGTCCGCCACCTGATGGCGCTCTGGCGCCAGCCCTGGTGGATCGCCGTCTCGCTGGTGCAGCCGGTGATCTGGCTGCTCCTCTTCGGAGCGCTGTTCCACTCGGTGATCGACATCCCCGGCTTCGGCTCGGACAACTACATTCAGTTCCTCGCCCCCGGGGTGGTGGTGATGACCGCCTTCTTCGGCGCCGGCTGGATCGGGATGCCGGTGATCGAGGACATCGAGCGGGGCGTCATCGATCGCTTCCTGGTCTCGCCGGTGCGCCGCTCCTCACTGATCTCCGGGCGGCTCACCTCGGGAGCCCTGACGACGACGATCCAGTCGCTGATCATCGTCGTCCTGGCGCTGCTCGTCGGCGCCAGCTTCGACAACAACGTCCTCGGCGTGCTGGCGCTGCTGGTCGTGACGATCCTCGTCGCCTCCGCCTTCGGCTGCCTCTCGATCGGGCTGGCGCTGCTGGTCCGCCGCGAGGAGACGCTGATCGCAACCGTCCAGTTCCTGGTCCTGCCGCTCTCCTTCATGTCGGCGACCTTCATGCAGAAGGACCTGATGCCGAGCTGGATGCAGACCGTGGCCGAGCTCAACCCGCTCAACTGGGCGGTCGAAGCGGGCCGCGACGCGGTCACCGCCAACCCGGACTGGGGCTCGATCGCCGGCAAGAGCGGCCTCCTCGCCGCCTTCCTCGTCCTTTGCGGCGTCTTCGCCGTCCGCGCCTTCCGCACCTACCAGCGGACGGTGTAGCCGCCCAACGGCGGCCCCGCCGATTGGCGCTTTCTTCTCGGGCCTCCGAGAGGAAGGCGCCAATCGCGGGGTCGTTACCCGTCCTTGGACCGGCGCCGAAGCCGCTTCTTCTCCGCCTCGACCAGCCGCCGCAGGATCGCGACCTTGGAATCACGCGTGGCTCCGGCGACCCAGGACAGGTCCTTCTCGAGCTTCGGGTCGCTGAACGAGTACGTCATTGCCAGATTCCTCTCAGACGTGGGGGATTTCGTGACGCTTTTGACTCGCTCAAGTATATGTCGACAAGACGTGTCCACGCTCCATCGTATAGCGAACCCCCAGGGTTCTCGCGCTCTTAGGGGAAAACGGCAGCGAATTCGCTTGGAGCTGGTGTCCGAGCCGAAAATTGCCGATCGCGTTGCGAATCCGGCACGCGGGAGGCAGGCTCACGGCTTGGACTTCGCGACCCGTTTCGGCCACAACCTCGCTCGCTGCCGCGGGCGCACCACGCTCTCCCAGGAAGAGCTCGGGCTGCGTGCCGGCCTCCACCGCACCGCTGTCGGCCAACTCGAGCGGGGCGAACGGGTCGCCCGCACCGACACCCTGGTCAAGCTCGCCGGCTCGCTCGGGATCAGACCCGAGGAGCTGCTGACCGGTCTCGAATGGAAACCGGCCGTGATGACCGAGGGTGAGCTAACGGTCACCGATGACTAATGTTAGAGACGATTGTCTGTCAGATAAAAAATCTCATAGTGGATGCTGCCGCTGTGGCGAAGGACAAGAAACAGTCCGAAGAAATCGCGCGGCGGTTTGGCCAAAACCTGCGCCGCGCGCGCAAACGAGCGGCGATGTCGCAGGAGCAGCTCGCGGTCGGCGCCTCCCTGCACCGGACCGAGATCGGGCTGATCGAGCGCGGCCATCGGGTCGCCCGGATCGACACCCTGATCAAAATCGCCAGCTCGCTCGGCGTCTCGCCGCTCGACCTGCTCGAGGGCATCAACTGGACCGTCGGCGGACCCAGCCGCGGCCGCTTCAACGTCAGTGGCCCACCGCCGCAGCCACCCCGCCGCGGCCGCTCGAGCTAGGCCTGCCTGAGGTGGGACGCCCGCTCTACGCCGCCGGGGCGCCGACCAGCTCGTCGTAGACCGCCTCGGTCCGCTCGGCGACGTCGGCCCAGTCGAAGCGGCGCAGGTGCTCGTAGGCTTCGACGACGAGGCGGCGGCCGAGCTCCTCGTCGGCGAGGACGCGGATCGCGACCGCGGCCAGCGCCTCGGGGTCGCGGGCGCGGAAGCGGAGGCCGGCCGCCTCGTGGGGTACCACCTCGCGGAGGCCGCCGGTGTCGGCGACGATGCAGGGGCAGCCAGAGGCCATCGCCTCGAGGGCGACGAGGCCGAAGGGCTCGTAGATCGAGGGGACGACGGTGAGGTCGGCGATCCGGTAGAGCGAGCGGAGGACGTCGTCGCCGATCCAGCCGAGGAAGGTGCCGTGCTTCATCAGCCCCAGCTTCCGCGCCTGGCGGCGCAACTCGGCCTCGTGAGTGCCGGAGCCGGCGACGAGGAAGCGGGTTCCGGGCACCCGCTCGATCACCTCCGGCATCGCCTCCAGCGCCAGCTGGAACCCCTTCTCGTAGACCAGGCGCCCGATCAGCAGGACCAGGCGCTCGTCCGGGGCGGCGAAGTCGGCACGGAGGCGAGCGAGGGTGGCGGCGTCCTGGCTCGGCAGGTCGCCGGGGTCGATCCCGTTGGGGATCACCGCGATCCGCTCCTCCTCGACCCCGAAGACGTCGGCGATCTGCTCGCGCATGTAGTGGGAGCAGGCGATCACCCGCTGCGAGCGGTTGGCGATCCACCGCTCGACCCCGTGGATGTAGGACTGCGGGTGCTTTTCGACCCAGCCCTGGTGGCGGCCGTACTCGGTGGCATGGATCGTCGTCACCAGCGGCGTGCCGAAGCGGCGGGCGAGGTGGTCGCAGGCGTTGGCGGCGAGCCAGTCGTGACCGTGGACGAGGTCGAACTCGTGGGTGTCGCCGAGCTCGACCCCGGCGGCGAGCATGTCGGAGTTCATCCGCTCGACCCAGGCGACGAACTCGCCGAGGTCGGTTGGCCGCTGCGGCTCGAGGATGCGGTGGACGACGACGCCGTTGCTGCGCTCCTGCGCCGGTGACTCCTCGCCGCCGCGGGTCAGCACGTGGACCTCCAGCCCGCGCTCGACCAGCCCCTCGGAGAGCTTGTGGACGTGGCGGGCGAGGCCGCCCTCGATCAGCGGCGGATACTCCCAGGAGAGGACGAGGGCGCGGGTCAAGGGCGGCGGGCGGCTGTTCTAGGGCTCCAGGAGCGGGGCGACGCTGAGGTCCGGCGCGAGCGAACGCATACGCGGATCGGTGTCGTATCGGGACTCTATTGCCTGCAGCAGGGCCTCGCCGTGGCCGGCGGCGCGGGTGAAGGCGTAGTCGCCGGCCTCGCCGCGGGCGTCGAGGAAGGCCCAGTCGCTGGCCTGGGCGGCGAGCAGCTCGCGGGCGGCGCGGGCGGCGGCGTCGCCGTCGAGGCCGGCGCCGAGCGCTCGCAGCAGGCGCAGCTCGAGCCGGCGCGCCGCCCAGGCGAGGTCGGCGACCGGCGGCGAGTCCCAGGTGTGGAGGTCCTTGCCCTCGCCCCAGCTCGAAGCGCGGAGTGGGCGCTCGACCGGCTCGTGCTCGGCGAGCGCGGTCGGCAGGTCGACGGTGCGGACGCCGGCCGCGGCGGCGCCGTCGAGCACCGCCCGCAGCCACAGCACTCCCTCCGACCACCAGTGGCCGAGCAGCTCGGTGTCGATCGCGAAGACGAGCAGGCCGCGGCGCCCCCGGCGCTCGGCGTAGGCGCGGAGGCGGGCGGCGGCCGCGGCGAGGAGCTCGGCGGCCTGGCGCCGCGCCGCGGCGGCTGCCGCATCGGGGTCATAAGCGCCGCCGCCGATCCGCCAGAGCCGCATCCCCCGCAGCGATTTGCCGTCGAACTGGGCGTGGGCGGGGTCGGAGGGGTAGCCGTCGAGCGCCCAGAGCCAGGAGATCGCCTCCCAGTCGATCGGCAGCGCGACCGGGCCGGCAGCGGTGGCGATCGGGGCGAGGGCGTCGAGCGGGTCCTCGAGGTGGGCGCTCTGGTCGACGCAGAACCAGCCGACGCCGGCCTCAGCGAGCGCCCACTCGAGCCCCGGCGCGTAGGCGCACTCGGGCAGCCAGAAGCCGCCGCCCCAGCCGAAGCGGCGCCGGTGCGAGCGCAGGCCGGCGTCGATCTGCAGGCGCCGCCCCGCCCGAGTCGCGACCAGTGGCAGCACCGCATGGGTCGCGGCGGAGGCGGCGAGGGCGATCCGGCCTGCCGCAGCGGCCTCGCGGAACGGGCGCAGCGGGTCGCCGGCGGCGGCATCGAGCAGCGCCAGCGCCCTTTCGTAGCGCTCGAGCTCTGAGCTCACGGCCGGATGCAACTCGGGGGGGACGTCGCGGAGGTCGGCTTCGGCGCCGCCGATCCGCCACTCACGCAGGAACTCCCGCAGCCGCGCCGCGGCGCCGCGGTCCTCGAGCTGGTCGGCGAGGACCGGGGTCACAGTCATCGTCAGGTCCCGCGCCACCTCGAGCACCGGCAGGTAGGAGCGGACAACCGCGTCGAACAGCCACTCCTCGCCGAAGGGGTAGGTGCCGAAGCCCTCGACGTAGGGCATGTGGCTGTGGAGGACGATCGCGAGGTCGCCGGCGGTCTCCCCCCGCGCGGCCGCCATCAGGGGTGGCAGACGGCGAGGAAGTCGAGTGCCGCGTCCAGATTGCCCGGGCGCAGGGCGAAGTCGGAGACGGCGATCGCCGGCGTGAAGCGGTCGTAGAAGGGCTTGGTCAGGCCGAGCCGCTTGTGGACGCCGTCCCAGCCGAGCCGCAGTGCCAGCTCGTGCGCCCGCAGCTTGCCGGCGTGGAAGAGGCCGAGCAGCTCGACCCTGGTGAAGTGGGCGCGGCAGAGCTCGCCGAACTCGGCGGCGCGGTACTCGCGCAGGTGCCAGGGGTTCTCCGACTTCTCGGCGCCGGGCGGGGCGAGGGTCAGCAGGTTCGGGGTCGAGACGTAGGCGACGCCGTCCGCCGCAAGCATCGAGCGGAAGTGGTCGAGGATCGCGCCGGGGTCCTGGACGTGCTCGATCGTCTGCAGGAAGACGACCGCGTCGCAGGGCTCGGCGAAGGTTTCGACCAGGTCGCGCTCGAAGCGCAGGTTGGGCCGGCGGTAGCGGAGGCGGGCGTGCTCGTGGGCCTCCGGGTTGGCATCGACCCCGACCACGCCGGCGGCCCCGGCGGCGGCGAGCACCTCGGAGCCGTAGCCCTCGCCGCAGGCCATGTCGACGACCCGCCTGCCGCCGACCCGGGCCGCGATCCACTCGTAGACGACGAGGTGGCGGCGGAACCAGTAGTTCTCGTCGGGAACGTCGGGCAGCGTCCGCTCGCCCGTCAACGGCAGCGGCGGCACCCCCGACGGCTGGTCGCGCTGGACGTAGCGATCCTCCTCCACTGTGCGGCACCGTATAGAAGGGCGGACGACCACTAGAGTCCGCGCGCGATGCCCGCCTCTCCGACCGCAAGTCCGGAGCACATCAAGGACGTCAACACCCGCTACCACGACGCGGCCGCCGAGGAGTACGACGCGAAGTGGGGAATCGACTTCGGCGCGATCGGTCAGCGCCAGGTGCAGCTGAAGCTGGTGAAGGCGCTCGGCGGCGACACCGGCGAGAGCTTCGGCGACGCCCTCGAGATCGGCTCGGGCACCGGTTACTTCTCACTCAACCTGGTCCAGCTCGGGGTGGTCGAGCGGCTGACCGCGACCGACATCTCGCCGGGGATGCTGCAGCGGCTCGGGGCGACGGCGGAGGCGCTCGGGCTCGAGGACGTCGAGACCGTCGTCACCGAGGCCGAGGAGCTCCCCTTCGACGACGAGAGCTTCGACCTTGTCTTCGGCCACGCCGTCCTCCACCACATCCCCGACCTCGACCGCGCCTTCGCCGAGTTCCGCCGCGTCCTACGGCCGGGCGGGATGATCGCCTTCGCCGGCGAGCCCTCCCGCTACGGCGATCGCCTGGCCGCGCTGCCGAAGCGCGCCGGCCTCCTTGCCGCGCCTGTCTGGCGGCGCCTCCTCGGCGCCTCGCCGCGCGGCGTCGCCGACTCCGATCAATCCGAGGGCCACTCGCTGGAGGGCGAGGTCGACGTCCACGCCTTCGCCCCCACCGACCTCCGCCGCCTGCTCCGCAGCGCCGGCTTCGAGCAGCGCCGGGTCGGCGGCGAGGAGCTGCTCGCCAACGCCTGGGGCTGGGGCCTGCGCACGGTCGAGTCGAGCGCCGAGCCGGAAACGGTGCCGTTCCGCTGGCGACGGTTCGCGTTCAGCAGCTACATCACCCTCCAGAAGGTCGACACCGCCATGCTCGAGCCGCACCTGCCTGCCGAGCTCTTCTACAACCTGCTGGTCAGCGGACGGAGGCCAGCGTTGCCCTGAGAATCCCTTTGACGTAGCCGGGTTCGTAGCGGACCTGCCAGTGGGTGAAGCGGAGGGCGGTGAGGCCGGCGGCGGTGTGGGCCTGGTCGCGGCGGAAGTCGCGCGTCTGCTTGACGCCGGTGCGGTGGTAGCGGAGCGAGTCGGCCTCGACGACGAGGCGCAGGTCGGGCCAGTAGAAGTCGACTTCGAAGCGGTTGACGAAGACTTTGGTTTCGGGCTGCGGAAGGCCGGCGGCAAGGGCGAGCGGGCGGAAGCGGCGCTCGAGCTCGGAGTCCGAGAGGCGAAAGGCTTCGGGGTCGAGGAGGGCTCGCAGGCGCTTGACGCCAGGTTCGCCGGTGCGGCAATCGCAGAAGCGGCGCAGGGACCCTGGGTCAAGTTCGATGGCGGTGCTGGCGTCGGCTTCGTTGACGAGGCGCTCGAGGACGGCGTCGGAGATCGGGGTTGCGGCCTGGTCGAGGATCGTCCGGGCCGGGGTGGTGAGCGGGATGCGGTGGCGGGCCGTCAGGTCCTGGCTGGGCAGGGAGGGGCGGCTGCGGACCACGAGGCCGCGGCGACGATGCCGGCCATGGCGGCGGACGCTGATCTCGATCGTCTCCTTGCGCTCGAAGCCGATCCCCCAGAGCGCCGCGGCGCTGCCGTGGCTGAGGAGCGCCCCCGTCCCGCAAGCCAGGACCGCCGCCATCCATCGCCCCTCACGATCCAACTCGCTGCGCCCCACCGCATAGACGCCGCGGTGCACCGGGTGCAGGCGACCTGCCCTGACGCGGTGCTTGATCGCTTCGGGTGTGAAGCCGAGCGCAAGCAAGTTCGTGCGCGTCAACACCCCGTGGTGCGCCCGCGCCAGCCGCCACGCCGCGCGACTCCTATCCGCCAAGCTCGCCGCGTTGGACTTTTGGGTTGCCATAGCCCCCCAAAGGTCCAACGGGGGTGGATTCGCCCCCTCGGGAGGTGGGTTGGCGGTCGGTGCGGGGTTGGGCGGGGACGGCGGCGCTCAGCCGCGGCCGCGCCGGGCGTCCTCGGCCGAGCGGATGCGGAAGAGCTTGACGCGGGAGTCGATGCCCTTGAGGCGGCGCTCGCCGGCGAAGGAGTAGGCGAAGCCGTCTTCACCGGCTGCGCCGCGGGTGACCTCGTCGACGAGGATGCTGCCGGGACGGGCGACGCCGGTGATGCGGCTGGCGAGGTTGACGGCGCGGCCGTAGTAGTCGCCCGACTGCGGCAGGGTCAGGCCGGTGGCGAGGCCGGCGCGGAGCCAGGGGAACTCCTCGCCTTCGGCCTCGGCGGCAGCGATCAGGGCGAGGGCAGCCTCGGCGAGGGCACGAGCCTCGGGCGAGATCAGCATCACCGCGTCGCCGATCGTCTTCACCAGGCGCACCGGGGGCTCGGCGACAGCCGTCGCCATCTCCTCCAGGCGGCCGGCGACGAGGCCGAGCTCCTCGGGGGCGATCTCCTCGCCGAGCCTGGTGAACTCGACCAGGTCGGCGAAGCAGACGGTGCGCTCGACGGCGCCGCCGAGCGCGCCGGATTCGAGGTCGGCGGCGGCGATCACGTCGCGTTTGACCTGCTCCAGCAGGTTGGCCTGGAAGGCGTAGGCGAGGGTGTCGCGGACCAGCGGCAGCAGCTGCTCGGCGGCAAGAGCGAGGCGGTCGGCGACGTCGCGCTCGGTATCGCCGGGTTGAGTCATGTTGCGGACCACCAGCTCGCGGTTGGCCTCGGCGATTCGCCCCATCCCCATCCCGATCGTGCGCGCATTGCGGAGCAGCTCCTCGGCCGGGAAGCCGGCGTCGAGGATCGCCTTCGTCCGCAGCGCCGCCTCGAGATCGGCCTCGGTGCCGACCGGCTCGTCGGGGTCGGCGTAGGGAACGCCGAGTGCCGCCCGGAAGCGCCGGAGCAGCTCGACGTCGAGGCCGCTGCGCGCGGCGATCTCCCGTGCCGAGTAGCGGGCGCCGTCGCCGGCGATCGCGTGCTCGACCGGCAGCAATGCCAGCCGCCCCGCGGCGACCGCGTTCCGCAGCTCCTCCAGCGGCACCCCTTCGGACTCGAGCCGCTCGAGCAGCCCCCGCCGCGCCGCCCGCGCCTCGCCCTCGAGGCCGTCGAGCAGGCCCTCGGCCGCAAAGTCGGTCACGCGCTCGCCACCGCACCGCCGCGGCGCGGGTCTCCCCCGCCGCTCAGCTCCCCCGTCTGCGGATCCCGCGCCACCGCCTGCACGCCGCCGAAGAATAGGTTGACCGCCGGCCAGCGGACGACCGCCAGGCCGCGGGCCTCGAGCCGGTCGAGCGCCGCCGGGTCGATCCCCGGCTCGGCCTGGACCGCGCCGGCCTCGAAGTGGAGGCGCGGCGCCTCGATCGCCGCCGCCACCGGCAGCCGCTGCTCGACCGCCCGCGCCACCGTCTGCAGGATCGCCGAGCGGATCCGGTTGGAGCCGGCGCTGCCGAGCCCGAGAACGAGCTCGCCGTCGCGCAGGACCACGGTCGGCGCCATCATCGAGGGCACCCGCCGCCCCGGCGCGATCCGGTGGAAGCCGAGCGGGTTGAGGTCCTCCTCGCCGAGCATGTTATTGAGGATCACGCCGGTGCCGGGGACGAGCACGCCCGAGCCCGAGCCGTTCGAGCAGGTGACGCTGGCGCAGCTGCCGGCGGCGTCGATCACCGCGATGTGGGTGGTCGAGCCGAGCAGGTCGGCGCGCTGCTCGTTGGCGCCCTCCATCGCCGCCACCAGCTGCTCCGGGCCGCTGCTCGGCCCGAGCTGCTCGAGCAGCGCCAGCGAGTAGGCGATCAGGGTCCCGCCGGCCGATGGCAGCGGGTTCGTCAGCACCTCGGCGCCGCGGAAGCTCGCCGCGATCGGCTCGCGCTCGACCGGCTCGTAGCTGGCCAGGTCGGTCGGCCCCAGCGTCCCTCCGCTGGCGACGACGAAGTCGGTGATCGCCGCCGCGACGTCGCCCCGGTAGAACGGCTCGGCCCCCTCGGCGCCGTAGCGTTCGAGCGCCTCGGCGAGCTCCGGGAAGGCGAGCCGCTCCCCCTCCCCCAGCCTCCGCCCGCGCGGCGCGTAGAGCTCGCGGGTTCCGGTCATGATCTCGTGGATCGGCTCGAGGATCTGCAGCAGGTAGGCCTGCTGGCGACTCAGCGGCGCCCCGTCCCGGGCCAGCCGCACCGCCGGCCCGACCAGCGCGGCGAGCGGCATCGAGCCGAACCGCCGCAGGGCGTGATGGAGGCCCGCCGGCGTCCCCGGCACCCCACAGGAGGCGGGGCCGACGTAGAACGTCTGTACGGTCTCGGCGTCGAAGTGGACCGGCACCGGCACCAGCTCGGCGCCGCGCTCGATCCCGTCCAGCCCCGGCGCAGCGACGAAGAAGTCGATCAGCGTCGCCCCCGGGTCGCCGGGCCGGTGGACGATCATGTAGCCGCCGGCACCGAACCCCGTCAGCGGGCTCTCGACCGCGAACGAGGCGAGCACCGCCGCCACCGCGGCGTCGACCGCGTTGCCGCCCTCGCGCAGCACCTCGGCCCCGGCGGCTGCGGTCTCCGGGTGGCCGGCTGCTACGACCCCCTGCAAGGTTCGGCGCCCCTACGCCGGGCCCGGGCTAGCCCGGGAGGAACTCGGGGACGTCGATCCCGAGCTCGGTGTCGCGCTGCTCGCCGCGCCCGCGGCCGCGGCCGCTCCCGGTGGTGCGGCGGATCGTCGGCTCGGCTTCGCGCCGCGGCGCCTGCGGGCGGCCGTCGAAACGGGTGGCGACGACGGTGACCCAGATCTGGTCGGAGAGCTCGTCGTCGACGTTGGCGCCGAAGATGATGTTGGCGTCGGGGTGGGCTGCCTCGCCAACCACCTTCGCCGCCTCGGAGACCTCGACCAGCGAGAGGTCGGAGCCGCCGGTGATCGAGAGCAGGATCGAGCGCGCCCCCTCCATCGAGGTCTCGAGCAACGGCGAGGAGATCGCTTTTTCGGCGGCGAGGACAGCGCGCTCGTCGCCATAGGCCATGCCGATCCCGAGCAGCGCCCGGCCGGCGTCGGACATGATCGAGCGGACGTCGGCGAAGTCGAGGTTGATCACCGCCGGCAGCGTCACCAGGTCGGAGATTCCCTGGACGCCCTGGCGCAGGACGTCGTCCGCCACCTGGAAGGCCTCGATCATCGAGGTCTGCTGGTCGAGCACCTGCAGCAGGCGGTCGTTGGGGACGACGATCAGGGTGTCGACCTCTTCGGCCAGCGCGTCGATCCCCTTCTGCGCCTGGTCGGCGCGGCGGCTGCCCTCGAAGCTGAAGGGCTTGGTGACGATCCCGACCGTCAGTGCGCCGACCTCGCGGGCGAGGCGGGCGACGACTGGGGCGGCGCCGGAGCCGGTGCCGCCGCCGGCCCCGGCGGCGACGAAGACCATGTCGGAGCCCTTCAGCAGCCGCTTGATCTTGTCCTGCTCGCCGAAGGCGGAGCGGTGGCCGACCTCGGGGTCGGCGCCGGCGCCGAGGCCGCGCGTCTGCTCGTCGCCGATGTGGACGGTGACGTCGGCGACGCAGAGCTGCAGCGACTGCAGATCGGTGTTGACGGCCATGAATTCGACCCCGGGGATGCGGGCGTCGACCATCCGGTTGACCGCGTTGACGCCGGCGCCGCCAACGCCGACGACCTTGATCACCGGCTGGTGCGGCTCACCGGAGCCGGGCGGCTCGTAGGCCGGCTCCTCGCGCCCGTAGCGCGGCGAGCCCGGCAGGTAGTCCTCCCGGTCCATCCGCGGCCGCGGCTCCTCGGCGAAGACCTTCTTCAGGCGCTCCGGCGCAGTCGCGGCGGACTCGCCGCGACCCGGCTCGGCCTCCTGGTCGTAGAAGGACTCGGCGATGGTCTCCTCGCGCGGCGACTCCTCGGGCTCACGCGCGGGCGACTCGGGACGCGACTCGCGGGCGGGCGCCTCTTCCACCGGTCGCGCCTCTTCGGCGGCCCTCTTCGCGTCGGCTGGGTCGTCGCGGCCGTAGCGGGGCGTGGCCAGCTCCGGCGGGTCCGCCGGGGCGTCGTCGATGGTTGAGCGGAAGAGGTCCGAGAGCGGGCCCTCGCGCATGCTCGCCCGCTTGTTACGCCGAGCCATTCGCCAGGACCTCCTTAGCCAGCTCTCGGTAGTAGTTCGCGGCGCTCGAGCCGGAATCGTACTTGAGTACGCTGGACCCCTTCACCGGTGCCTCGGCGAATTTGATCGCCTTGCGGATCCGCGAGCGGAAGACGAGGTCGCCGAAGTTTTCCTCGAGGATCTCGACCGCCTCCTTGGCGTGGATCGTCCGGGTGTCGAGCATGGTGGGCAGGATGCCCTCGATGCGGACGTCGGGGTTGAGGTTCTCCTGGATCATCCGGAGCGTGTTCTGGAGCTGGACCAGCCCGCGCATCGACAGATACTCGCACTGGACGGGGACGATCACCTTGTTCGCCGCGGTCAGCGCGTTGATCGTCAACAGGCCGAGGCTCGGCGGCGTGTCGATGCAGACGAAGTCGTAGTCGGCGATCACTTCTTTCAGCGCTTTTTCCAGCGAGCGCTCGCGGCCGATCTTGGTGCTCATCGCGATCTCGGCGCCGGCCAGGTCGATCGAGGCGACCGCGATGTCGATCTCGCGGTGCATGATCACCTCGGACATCGGCACGTCGTTGACGAGCACGTCGTAGAGGCTGCGCTCGACCTTGTCGGGATCGATGCCCTGGCTCATCGTCAGGTTCCCCTGTGGGTCGAGGTCGATGCAGAGGACGCGGTAGCCAGACTCGGCGAAGGCAACGGCGAGGTTGAGGGTGGTCGTCGTCTTGGCGACGCCGCCCTTCTGGTTGGCGAAGGCGATCACTTCGGCGTGGACCGTCTCGTCCTCCTCGACCTCCTCCTCACGGCGGATGAAGTCGAGTCGGGTCGGGGCGATCAGGTCGACGGCCTTGATCCGCCCGTCGTCCTCCTCGGCCTCCTCTGCCTCGGCACTGGCAGCCTCGGCGTTGAGGGCGGGCTCGGGCTCGGGCTCCTCGGCGTAGGCCTCGTCGTCGCCGCCTTGGTCCTCGTCGCCGCCGGCCTCGTGCTGGTCCTCGTAGAGCTCGTCCCCGTAGACGTCCTCCTCGAAGGGGCGCTCGGGGACGACGCGCTCCATCTGCTGCAGCTCCTCGACGATCGGGTGCGGCTCCTCGGCGAGGGCGGGGCCGCGATCGACCGGCGCGTGGTCGATGGCCTCCGGCTCGACGCGCTCGGGCTCGGCGGGCTTCGGCTTGTTCTTCTTGCGGCTTAGGAATCCCATTGCGCGGATATTCGGATGCAGACCCGTTTTTCCTGCCCTCACCGGAAATTGCTAGGAATTGCCCGATACCCGAGCTGCTCGACAAGCGACTAGTGATCGTCACCGGCAAGGGCGGCGTCGGCAAGACGACCGTCGCGGTGGCGCTGGGGCTGCGGGCGGCGGCCGAAGGCAAGCGGACGATCGTCTGCGAGGTCTCCGCCCAGGAGAACACCTCGCGGATGTTCGACCACGCCCAGGTCGGCTTCCACGAGGTCGAGATGGAGGAGAACCTGTGGTCGATCTCGATCGACCCCGACGAGTCGATGCGCGAGTACGTGCTGCTGCAGCTGAAGGTGCGGGCGATGCGCGACCTGCTCTTCCGCAGCCGCATCTTCAACTACCTCGCCGCGGCGACGCCGGGGCTGAAGGAGCTGGTGACGATCGGCAAGATCTGGGAGCTCGCCCAGCTCGACCGCAAGGTCAAGCAGGGGCGCAAGTACGACCTGGTGATCGTCGACGCGCCGGCCACCGGGCACGGGGTCGGCTTCCTGCAGACGCCGCGCACCTTCGCCTCGATCGCCCGGGTCGGGCCGATCCACAGCCAGGCGCAGACGCTCGACCGCTTCATCACCGACCAGGAGCAGACCGGGGCCGCGATCGTCGCCCTGCCCGAGGAGATGCCGGTGAACGAGACGGCGGCGCTGGAGCGCGACCTCCGCGACGAGGTCGGCGTCGCGGTCGACCGCGTCTACCTCAACGGGCTCTATCCGGAGCGCTTCAGCAAGGAGGAGGCGGCACGGTTGGCGGCGCTGGCCGAGGGCGAGGAGGGCTCGGCCCGGGCGGCGGCGCGGGCGGCGATCTCCGAGCAGAGCCGGGCCCGCTCGCAGCGGGCGCAGCTGTCGCGGCTGCGGCGCCGGGTCGAGGCGCCGGTGAAGACGCTGCCCTTTCTGTTCGAGCCCGAGCTCGGGCGCGAGGGCGCGCGGGCGCTGTCGAAGCGGGTTGGTTGAGTTGATGGAGCGCGGCCCGCAGCTCGGCGAGATCCTCGAGGGCAAGGAGATCTGCATCTGCGCCGGCTCCGGCGGGGTCGGCAAGACGACGACCTCGGCGGCGATCGCGACCGGGATGGCGATGCGCGGGCTCAAGGTCTGCGTGCTGACGATCGACCCGGCGAAGCGGCTGGCCGACTCGCTCGGGCTGGAGGAGCTCGGCAACGAGGCGAGCCGGGTCGACCCGGCCCTGTTCGAGCAGCAGGGGATCGAGATGGAGGGTGAGCTGTGGGCGATGATGCTCGACGCCAAGGCGACCTTCGACGATCTGATCGCCCGCCAGGCGCCGGACGAGGAGGCGCGCGACCGGGTCCTCCAGAACCGCATCTACCAGCAGATCTCGAGCGCCCTCGCAGGATCGCAGGAGTACATGGCGATGGAGAAGCTGTTCGAGCTCCACAGCGAAGGCCAGTTCGACCTGCTGGTCCTCGACACGCCGCCAACCCGCAACGCCCTCGACTTCCTCGACGCGCCGAAACGACTGACCCAGTTCATCGAAGGCAAATCGCTGCGGGTCTTCATGAAGCCGACCGGGTTCGCGGCGCGGGTCGCCGGCCGCGGGGCGAACGTGGCGCTGGGGGTGCTGAAGCGGATCGTCGGCTTCGACCTGATCGCCGACCTGGCGGAGTTCTTCAACGCCTTCAGCGGCATGGTCGACGGCTTCGCGGCGCGCGCGAAGCGGGTCAACGACCTGCTGGCGAACCGGCGCACCTGCTTCCTCGTCGTCTGCGGGCCGCAGGGCGAGCCGATCGACGAGGCCGTCTACTTCCACCGCAAGCTGGTCGAGGCGAAGCTGCCGTTCGGCGGCGTCATCGTCAACAAGGTCCACTACCCGGCCGAGAAGCTGCGCGGGGCCGAGCCCGAGGACCTGCCGGCGGCGCTGGCCGGGAAGGTCGGCGACGAGGACCTGGCGCGGAGGGTGGCGGCGAACTTCGCCGACTACCAGGCGCTGGCCGAGCGCGACGCCCGCAACATCGAGCACCTGGCGGCGGAGCTGCGAACCTCAGGCGTGATCCGCGTCCCCTACATGGACGAAGACGTCCACGACCTCGGCGGCCTGGTCGAGATCAATCGCTACCTGTTCGCCAGCAGCGAGGAGCGGGTAGCGATGGCGGCGGGGCGGGCCTAGCGTTCGTCGCTTGTTGCCCAGAGGGCTACAAGCGACGAACGGCTACTGCTTGCGGTCGTAGTCGAACTCGAGGTGCGGCACGTCCCAGTTGGAGTCCGGGACCGGGAAGAGGTGGCGGACGCGCGGGGTGTCGATCCGCTCGCGGTGCTGGATGTCACGGTCGGCGTCGTGCGGCGGCGCCGGCCACTCGAGCGACTCGCCGCGGCGCGCCTCGGAGACCTCGTCGAGCCACGGCGTCGCCGTGATCTTGATCTCGTCCTCGGCCGGGATCGGCTCCATGATCCGGGTGTCCTGCGGCATCTCGTCCTCCACTTCCTCGTAGTCCTCTACGTCGTCGGGGACCTCGAAGTTCGGCAGTTCCAGTTCCGAGGAGGCTTCGGAGACCTCGATCGGGGCATCGAAGGTGGGCGGGTCGAGCGGCGAGCGCTCCTCGACCGGGGCACCGTCGCGCGGCAGCGGCGCCGGCTCGGCCAGCGGCTCTTCGGCGAAGCGAGGCTCCGGCTCGTCCGCCTCCTCCTCCGCCTCGTGCGAGAGGGCGGAGACGGTGATCTCGGCGTCGCCCTCGGCGAGGCCGGTGGCGATCAGGGTCTCGTCGGCAGCGCCGATCAGGTCGCCGCCGAGCTCGCCGAGAGCGGCCTCCCGCAGCAGCCGGCGCACGCCCTCCTCGGTCCAGGTGGCGAGCTCGAGGGCGTTGGCAAGCGAGCGGCCGTTCATCAGCTCGCGCTCCAGCTCGAGCGCCTCCTCAACCCGTTCGCGGGCCTCGATCCGGTCCATCGAGCCGTCGGCGATCAGCGCCGCGGCGCGCATCGGCAGCGAGGCGCCGACCGGGCCGTGACCCTCCAGCACCGCGCGCAGGGCGAGCAGGTGATCGCTGAGCCCGTCGAGCGAGCTCTCGCGCTCGCAGCCCATCTCGAAGCGGCCAACCGCCCAGGTGAGGGCGCTGTCGGGATCGGGGCGGGACTCCAGCTCGGCCGCGAAGTCGGCGAGCTCGGCCGCCTCCTCGTCGCTGAGGCGGTAGCCGCCGGGTCGGGTCGAGGGGGCACCGGTGGCGATCCGGCGCCAGGTGTCCTCGCCGGTCGGGGCGAAGGCGTAGGGGCCGAGGCCGAGGCCGCCGCCCTTGAAGAGGCGCATGACGCTGACCAGCTCCTGCAGCTGCTGCATCGCCGAGTCGGCGCCGCCGTCGGGGTCCTGGTCGGCGACGGCGAGAAACTGGGGCTCCCAGGCGGCGCGGCCCATGCCTTCGCTGCGCATCGCCTCGACCGGGGCTTCGATCGAGTCAGCGCGGACGAGGCGGACGCCGTGGGGAAGCTGCAGACGCTGGGTCGACATCCGCAGGCCGACCAGCGGCACCAGCAGCACGTCGGCGTCGTCGGCGTCCCGCGATTCGGCGTCGAGCAGGGCGATCTGGTCCTCGAGCCGTTCGCGGTCGAGGGCGAAGCCGGCGCTGCCCTCCCAAAGCTCGGCGAGGAAGCAGGTGAGCATCAGCTCGGCGCGCTCGCCGGGGTCGGCGGGGACGACCTCGCCGCGCAGCTCCAGGTAGCCGGCCGCCGCCCCGGCCTCGACCACGGCCTCGCGGGCCGGGCCGAAGCCGGGCAGAGCGCACAGCTCCTCGGCGTGAGCGATCACGTACGTGCCGGTCAACGGCACGTAGCTGAAGAAGCTCGATTCGTCTCCAGACTCCGACGAGACGTCGAACGGGATTTCGTCCCCTTCGGCGACCCGAGTCGAGAGACGGGTCGCGGCTTCGGTGGTCAGCCTTTTCAGGGCCTCGCTGAGCAGGAAGTCGCGCACGGCCCCGGTTTCCTTCTCCCAGGCACGGCTCCTGCGTATGCACGAGGCCTTGCAGGCCTCAAGCCGACCCAACTATTGGGCGACGGGAGCGGACCTTTGATCTAGGCGGCGGCGGGCTCGCCGGCCACGGCCAGCAGCCACCGGGTCCCGTAAGCGCGCATGTCGTCGATCAGCGGAACCAGCGCCTCGCCTTTCTCGGTCAAGGCGTACTCGACCCGCGGCGGCACCTCCGGATAGGTGTGCCGCTCGACGATCCCGTCCTCCTCCAAAGCCCGCAGCCGCAGCGACAGCGTCCGCGGGCTGATCCCCTCAAGACTCCGCTCCAGCTCGCAGAATCTGCTGTTCCCCTCGGCCAGGTCGCGGATCAGCAGCAGCGTCCACTTGCCGCAGACCACTTCAGCGGTCGCGCAGACGGGGCAGGTCGAGTTGGACTCAGCGCTCATGGAGAACCCGCGTGATCAATCGCGGTGCTTCAACAAGTGTAGCCATATTGCTTCAGAAAGTGAAGCTATGGCGGAAAGCCGCAGATAGTCCCAATTTCAGGTAGGTCCCGGCTCAACGCCGGCGCTGCCGGGTCCGATGCAAATGCGGTGAGTATCGCCCCTGCTCGAAGAACCGCCGGCCGCGAGGACGGCTTCATCCTGATCGAGGTCCTGGTCAGCGCCCTGATCCTCGCGATCGTCGCCGCCGCGGTGCTGGCGGTGCTCAGCTCGACCACCCACTCGGCCGCCTCCGAGCGGATGCGCTCCCAGGCGGCGGCGCTCGCGCAGGAAGACCAGGCGCGGATGCGGACGATGCGGCTCTCCCAGCTCCAGCGGCTCGAAGAACCGCCCAAGGAAGTCGAACTGAACGGGACCAAGTTCACGGTCAGCTCGGAAGGGAGGTTCGTCGGCTCGGCCAACAACGAAATCGTCTGCAACGGCGAAACCTCCGCCACCGACTACGTCCGGATCACCTCGACCGTCAGCTCGACCGCGATGCCGACTCCGGTCGTCATGCAGAGCATGGTCTCCCCCTCG
>DASXFL010000141.1:0-2683 GCA_036489595.1 Solirubrobacterales bacterium | reverse complement strand
CGCCGAGAACACCGATGCCGGCGGCTTCCTGGCGGCGCTGCCGAGCTCGCCGCGGGGCAAGCGGGCGCTGGTCCTCGGCGCCGGCGGCGCCGCCCGGGCGGTGGTCTGGGCGCTGGCCGGCGAGGTCGCCGAGGTCGCGATCTGGAACCGGAAGCCGGCGCGAGCCGGCAATCTCGCCGCCGAGCTCGGCGGCGACCCGGTCGACGACCCCGATCCCGCCGCCTACGAGCTGATCGTCAACACCTCCGCCGCCGGCCTCCGCGGCGAGAACCCCTTCGAGCACCTGCCGCTCGCCCCGCAGCGCTTCGAGCCCGAGCAGGTGGTCGTCGACATGGTCTACGGCGAGCGGCCGAGCGCCCTACTCGCGGCCGCCGCCGCCCGCGGGGCGACCACCGTCGACGGCCTCGAGATCCTCGTTCAGCAGGGCGCCCTCTCGCTCGAGATCTGGACCGGCCGCAAGGCGCCGCTGGCGGTGATGCGCGCCGCCGCCCGAGGCTGAGCACCGCCCTCAGCCTCGCCCATGCTCCACCCAAGGTGGACCTATAGCCTTCGCTGCTCATGACCACGTTCCGCTTCACCACCGCGGGGGAGTCGCACGGGCCCGGGCTCGTGGCGATCGTCGAGGGGATGCCGGCCGGCCTCGAGCTCGATCGGGAGGCGCTTAACCGCGACATGGCGCGCCGCCAGCTCGGCCACGGCCGCGGCGGCCGGATGCGGATCGAGACCGACACCGCCGACGTCCGCTCCGGCGTCCGCCACGGGCGCACGCTCGGCAGCCCGATCGCCCTCCTCGTCGCCAACCGCGACTACGCCAACTGGGAAGAGCGGATGAACCCCTGGCCGGTCGAGGGCTTCGAGCCCGACGAGGTCCACCTGCCGCGGCCCGGCCACGCCGACCTCATCGGCTCCTGGAAATACGGCCACTCCGACATCCGCAACGTGCTCGAGCGGGCCAGCGCCCGCGAGACCGCCGCCCGCGTCGCCGCCGGCGCCGTCGCCCGCGGCTTCCTCGCCGCGCTCGGCGTCGACGTCCGCAGCCACGTCCTGCAGATCGCCTCGGTGCACGCGCAGGAGCGCGAGAACTTGCAGGCGTCGGACTTCGACGGGGTGGACGATGACCCGGTCCGCTGCCTCGACCCCGAGGCGAGCAGGGCGATGGTCGAGGAGATCAACCGCCTGCGCAAGGCCAATGAGAGCCTCGGCGGCAGCTTCGAGGTGATCGCCTTCGGCCTCGTCCCCGGCCTCGGCTCGCACATCTCCTGGGAAGCCCGGCTCGACGGTCGCCTTGCCGCCGCCGTCGCCTCGATCCAGGCGGTCAAGGGCGTCGCGATCGGCGAAGCCTGGGAGATCGCCGGCCGCCCCGGCTCCAAAGCTCACGACGAGATCTTCTGGAGCGAGGAGCGCGGCTACTACCGCGAGACCAACCGCGCCGGCGGCCTCGAGGGCGGGATGACGACCGGCGAGCCGCTCCGCGTGCGCGCCGCGATCAAGCCGATCTCGACCCTGACCAAGCCGCTGCGCTCGGTCGACACCGCCACCCACGAGCCGGCGCAGGCGCTGCGCGAGCGCACCGACTCCGCCGTCGTCCCCGCCGCCGGCGTCGTCGCCGAGGCGATGGTCTGCCTCGCCCTCGCCCGCGCTTACCGCGAGAAGTTCGGCGGCGACCACATCGACGACGTGCGCGGCGCGATCACGGCCTATAAGGCCCGCATCGACTGGCGGCGGTAACGGTGCACGGCCAGGGAGCGCTCGCCCCGGCGATCGTCTTCATCGGCTTCATGGGCGCCGGCAAGTCGACGGCGCTCGCCGCCGCCCGCGACGCCGGCCTCGCCACCACCGAGATCGACGACTTGATGGAGCGCGAGATGCGGATGCCGATCACGGCTGCCTTCGAGCGCTTCGGCGAGGATGGCTTCCGCGAGCGCGAGACCGAGGTGGTCGGCGGCCTGCTCGAGCGCACCGACGGCGGCGCGATCGCGCTTGGCGGCGGCAGCATCCTCTCGCCGCGGATCCGCGAGGCCCTCGGCCGCCACACCGTCGTCTGGCTCCAGGTCGACCCGGCCGAGGCTTGGCGGCGGATCGCCGGCTCGGCGCGGCCGCTTGCGACCAGCGCCGCCGAGGTCGAGCGCCTGCTCGCCACCCGCCTGCCGCTCTACGAATCGCTCGCCGACGTGGTCGTCCCGGCCGGCGCCCGCGGCGTCATCGGCCGGGCCCTGGCGGCGATCCAGGACCTGTCCGAGCTGCCGGCCGGGACTAAGCTGCTGTGGGCGGCGAGCGACTCCGGCGAGTACCCGATCTTCGTCGGCCGCGGCCTCCTCGGCGCCACCTGGTGGCCGCTGGAGGGACGCCGCTTCGCGATCTCGGACCGCAACATCCTCGCCGCGCTTGGCGACCTGGCACCTGCCGTCGAGCTGCTCGTCGAGATCCCCCCGGGGGAGCGCTCGAAGAGCCTGGCGGAAACCGACTCGATCCTCAGGCGGTTCGCCCAGGCCGGGATGACTCGCGATGATCACGTGGTCGCGCTCGGTGGCGGCGTCGTCGGTGATCTCGGCGGCTTCTGCGCCCACCTCTACCAGCGCGGGGTCTCCGTCGTCCAGGTCCCGACGACCCTCGTCTCGCAGGTCGACTCCGCCTACGGGGGGAAGACCGGGGTCGATCTTCCGGAGGGCAAGAACTACGCCGG
>DASXFL010000138.1:0-19221 GCA_036489595.1 Solirubrobacterales bacterium | reverse complement strand
CCGGCTTCGTCGAGGTCCTGAAGACCGGGCTGCTCGAGGGCGGCAGCCTTTGGGAGCTGGTCCGCGAGATGGACATCGTCGATCCCGGGGCGGTCGACGACGTGATCTTCCGCTGCGCCCAGTACAAGTGCCGGATCGTCGCTGCAGACGAAAAGGACAAGGGCATCCGGCAAGTCCTCAACCTCGGCCACACCGTCGGGCATGCGATCGAGACCGTCACCGACTACGCCTATAAGCACGGCGAGGCCGTCGGCCTTGGTCTGCTGGCAGTACTGCGGCTCTCCGGCGCCGAGAGCCTCCGTGCCGAGGTGGAGGAGATCCTCCGTCGCTACGGGCTCCCGACCACGCTCAAACGCGAGGCCGGCGTCGACGAGATTCTGACCACGCTCGAACGCGACAAGAAGCGGACCGCGGCCGGGGTCGGCTTCGTCCTCCTCTCCGAGCCCGGCCAGCCGCGGCCGCACCAGCTCGTCCCGCCCGACGAAGTTCGCGGTGCGGTGGAAGAGTTGTACGGGTGAGCCCGATCACCCGCAACCGCGTCGCCGTCCTCCACGGGGTCAACTTCGACGTGCTCGAGCGCCGCGACGCGAGCTTCTACGGTGGCGGCTCGCTGAGCCAGCTCGAAAACCAGATCCAGCGCTGGGCAAACGAGCTGGGACTCGAACCGCTCTTCTTCCAGACCAACCACGAGGGCGAGTTCGTCGAGCAGCTGCACCAGCTGCGCGAGCTGGCAGACGCAGCGCTGCTGAACGCCGGTGCCTGGACCCACTACAGCCGGGCGATCGCCGACGCGCTGGCGATCGTCGACATGCCGGCGGTCGAGGTCCACCTCTCCGACGTCGACAGCCGCGACGACTGGCGGCGGGTCTCGGTCTTCGACGGGCTGGTGCTGGCGAAGGTCTCCGGCAAGGGAGCCGACGGCTACCGCGAGGCGCTCGGGGTGCTCGCGAGCGCGCTGGGGGCGGGCTGATGCGTGGCCGCGGCGACCGGCTCGAGGAGGCCGCGGCGGCGCGCGAGCTCGATCGCTACCTGGTCACCGATCTCGTCAACGTCCGCTACCTGACCGGCTTCACCGGCACCAATGGGGCTTGTATCTGCGGACCTCGAACGCGGCTCTTCCTCACCGACTTCCGCTACACCGAGCGGGCCGAGGCGGAGGTCTCGGAGTGGGAGACGATCACGGTCTCGGCCGATTGGCTGGGCGGGATCGCCGAGCGCCTCAGCGGCCAGGTCGGCTTCGAGGACGACCAGATGTCGGTGCGGATGGCGGAGAAGCTGAAGGGGAAGCTGGGGGAGGGCACCGAGCTGGCAGCGGCCGGCGGCGAGGTCGAGAAGCTGCGCCGGGTCAAGGACGCCGAGGAGCTGCGGGCGATCGCTGAGGCCTCGAAGCTCGGCGAGGAGGCCTGGCTGTGGGCGATCGAGCGCGGCTTCGCCGGCCGCAGCGAGCGCGACGTCGCCCTCGCCACCGAAGCGAAGATCCGCGAGCTCGGCGGCGAGCCCTCGTTTCCGGCGATCGTCGCCGCCGGCCCCAACGGCGCCCTTCCGCACGCCGAGCCGGGCGAGCGGGTGATCGAGACGGGCCAGCTGGTCGTCTTCGACATGGGCGCCAAGCTCGACGGCTACTGCTCCGACGGAACGCGGACCTTCGCAACCGGCGAGGTCGACGAGAAGGCGCGCGAGGTCTACGACACCGTGCTTCGCGCCCAGCTGGCGGCGCTGGAGGCGATCGAGGCAGGCCGCAACGGCGAGGAGATCGACAGCATCGCCCGCGAGGTCATCGTCGAGGCCGGCTACGGCGAGGCGTTCGGCCACGCGGTCGGCCACGGCGTCGGCCTCGAGGTCCACGAGGGACCGCGGCTGGCGCAGAAATCCGACGACGTCCTCGCCCCCGGCGAAGTCGTCACCGTCGAGCCTGGGATCTATCTCGCCGGCGAGCTCGGGGTCCGGATCGAGGACTTCGTCGTCGTTCGAGACGACGGTTGCGACAACCTCAGCAGGCTGCCGAAGGACCTGCAGATCGTCGACTAGCCATTCGCTTCTTCTACTTCATCTGAGGTGGAAAAAGCGGACGCTAGGCGACGCGGGCGGCCCAGCGGTCGCCGTGGCGGGCGACCTCGACCTCGATCTCGAAGCAGCGCGAGACGTTCGCCGCGCTCAGCGCCTCGGCGATCGGCCCCCGAGCGACGACCCGCCCGCCGGAGAGCAGCAGCGCGTGGCTCGAAGAGGAGGGGATCTCCTCGAGGTGGTGGGTGACGGTGACGGTCGGCAGGCCGGGGTCGCGGGCCGCCATTGCGTCGAGCGAGGCGATCAGGCGCTCGCGAGAGGGCAGGTCGAGGCCGGCGGTCGGCTCGTCGAGCAGCAGCAGCTCCGGCTCGTCCATCAAGGCCCGAGCCACCAGCAGCCGCTGGCGCTCACCCTGCGAGCAGTCCTCGTAGCGGCGGTCGTGGAGGGGGCCGGCGCCGATCTCCTCCAGCAGCCGCTCGGCCCGCTCCTCGTCGGCCGCCTCGATCCGTTTGTGCTGGAGGGCGATCGAGCCGTAGGCGCCGGTGAGGACGACCTCGATCCCGCTCGCGCGGCCGCGGATCGCCCGCCCCAGCTTCGCCTCGACGGTGCCGATCCGCTCCCGCAGCGCTCGCATGTCGACTTCGCCGAGCCGAGCGCCGAGCACCTCGACCTCGCCCTCGGAGGGGTGGGAGACCGCGGCGGCGAGGTTCAGCAGCGTCGTCTTGCCGGCTCCGTTCGGCCCCAGCACCACCCAGTGCTCGCCGCGCGCCACCGTCCACTCGATCTCGTCGAGCAGGACTGCCCGCCGCTCCTCGGCGGCCACCCAGCGCCAGACTTGGACGCCGCGCATGTGGATCGCCGGCGGGCTCCCGTCGGCGGGGGCATCCATCGGCGCGGGCCGCTCAGCGGCTGAGGTCGTAGTCGGCGTCGAGCCGCGAGCCGACCGCGGCGAGCAGCGCGATCACCGCCTCGACGTCGCCGAGGTCGCACATCTCGACCGGCGAGTGCATGTAGCGGAGCGGGATCGAGACGAGGCCGGTGGGGATCCCGGCGCGGGAGATCTGGAGGACGTCGGCATCGGTCGAGGTGCCGCGGCCGCTGGCGGCGATCGAGTACTCGATTCCCTCTGCCTCGGCGGTCTCGACCAGCAGCTCGAAGACGTGCGGCGATAGGGTCGAGCCGCGGCCGATCACCGGGCCGGAGCCGAGCGGGCTGGAACCGAGCTCCTTCTCGTCGACGCCGGGGGCGTCGGTGGCATGGGTGACGTCGACCGCGATCGCGACGTCGGGGCGCAGCTGAAAGGCGGAGGTGCGGGCGCCTAACAGGCCGATCTCCTCCTGGACCGCGGCGACCGCGGCGATCGAGCCCTTCGGACCGGCGCCCTCGGCGCATCGGCGCACGCTCTCGAGCGCGACGTAGGCGCCGAGGCGGTTGTCCATCGACTTCGAGACGAGGCGGTCGCCGAGCACCGGCTGCGGCTCGGCGGCGATCACCACCGGGTCGCCGACTCGGACCAGCGAGGAGGCCTCCTCGCCGTCGGCGGCGCCGATGTCGATGTGCATCCCTTTCAGTTCGACCACCTTCTTGCGCTGGTCGGGATCGAGCAGGTGGATCGGCTTGCGGCCGGCAACGCCGGGAACGGAGCCGTCCTTGGTCAGCACGCTGACTCGCTGGCCGACCAAGATCTGCGGGTCCCAGCCGCCGATCGAGGTGAACCAGAGGAAGCCCGTGTCGTCGATGTGGGTGACGGCGAGGCCGATCTCGTCGATGTGGCCGACGATCGCCAGCAGCGGCGCCGCGGTCCCGACCCGGGCGATCGAGGAGCCGAGGCCGTCGCTTGCCTGCTCGTCGGCGAAGGACGCCGCCTTGCGCCAGACCTCAGCGGCCGGCCCCTCGTAGCCCGAGGGGGCGCCGGCACGCAGCAGTTCGTCGAGAAGAGCCGGGGTCGTCAAGGCTCGGGAGTATTACGGAGTGCGACGCCGGTCGACCTCTCCGCACCGCTTTGTCATCTCGGTCTAGTCGCCGTGGGCGACCGAGAATTCATCGCGGAGGCGGTCGCGGCGCTCGTCGTAGCCGTGCAGCTCGACCGTGACCAGCGCCCAGAGGAGGACGAAGACCGCCGCCTCGCTGACCAGCGCCGGGACCTCGGTCGCCGCCGGGAACAGCACCAGCAGGACGATCGCCAGGCCGAGCCGATGGCGGTTGATCGTCTTCACGTGGCGGTAGCGGAAGCTGACCAGGCCGAGCAGGTAGATCGCGGTGCCGCCGAGCAGGGCGAAGGCCTGGACGTCGTGGAGGTGGGCGTCGGTGTGGGCGATCGCGGTTTTCATCCCGTAGGCGGCGAGGACGATCCCCGCCACCAGCAGTAGGTGGATGTAGGAGTAGGAGTCACGGGCCATGGCGTTCTGGACCCGGCCCGGCAGCGCCTCGGTCAGCCGTTTCGCCGAGACCAGGGCGACGACGTCGAAGTAGATCCACCAGAAGGCGGCGGCGATCCCGACCCCGAGCACGGCGCTGACCCCGATCCCGAGGTCGAGGTGGCCGGCGGCGCCGGCGCCGACCGCGACGATCGACTCGCCGAGCGCGATCAGCACGATCAGCCCGTGGCGCTCGGCGAAGTGGCCGGGGACGAGGCGCCAGCCCTCGCTGCCGAAGAAGTAGGGGCCGCCCATGTCGCAGGCCAGCGCCAGCACCCAGAAGGCGGCCTGGGCGATGCCGTCGAAGAGCGAGGCGCAGGCGAGCAGGCCGACCCCGATCGCGGTGCTGGCGGCGAGACCGATGACGCTGCGGCGCAGCTCCGGGTCGTCGGGGCTGGCGAGGATGAAGAGAGCGATATGGAGGGTGCGGAAGACGCCGATTGCCAGCGCGAAGGCCAGGCCGAGGCTGCCGAACGCCTCAGGCACGCAGAGCGCGGCGACCAGCATCGCCGCCATCGCGCCGAAGAAGAGGAGGCGGATCGCACCCTGCTCGGGGTCGATGACGCTGGTCAGCCAGGCGTAGCCGACCCAGGCCCACCAGAGGACGCCGAGCACGAGCAGGCCCTGGGCAAGGCCCTGCCAGGTCGGGTGGTGGGCCATCGACGCCGTGCACTGGGTGATCGCGAGGACGAAGACGAGGTCGAAGAAGAGCTCGAGCGGCGTCACCCGCTCGCCCTGGCGGCGGGCAGCGCTCAGCCGCGAGAGCTGGGGTTTGGACGAGCCCTCCACGTCGGCAATCCTTGCAACTCGCCCTCCCACCCCCCGCGCTGTGGTTGTCCTTTGTCCGGGATAGCCGGACAAAGGACAACCACGCTGGGCGGGGCCGAAGATCCAGAGGCGCATGGCGGCGTAGCGGAGGGCGGTCGCGAGGAGGTTGGCGGCGACCAGGACCGCGAGCTCGACCGTCGCCGGGGGGTGGGGGCTAGCGCCAGCGCGTTCGCTGCTCGGGGCGCTGGCGATCGGCGCGGTCACCGAGATCGTCGTGATCGGCATTAGCGCCACCGAGCTCGGCTGGCTGGTGCCGGCGATCGTGAGCGACGCTGTCGCGACGGCGCTGCTACTGGCCTCTGACCGTCTGGCGGCAACCTCGCGGTCGAGAGCCAGTCCGAGGCGGCGAGCGCGATCATCGAATCGAACGCCGAAGTGGCCGGCATCGGTGGCTTCTCTGGCAGAGAGAGCTCGCTCAGCGCCGAATGGCCGGAAGAACGGATCGCCGGCGGCCAGATCCGCTGGATCCTCAGCGGCGGCTCCGGCCCGGGTGGCCAGGGTGGCGGAGCATTGGGCGGCCCGATGTTGGGCAGCACCAGCCCGACGGGCGGCGACAGCCGCACCGGCAGCGCATCGGCCCTGACCAAGGTCGTCGAAACCTGCGAAGCGGCCACCAGCTCCGCCCTCGAATCGAGCGCCGCCACCCTCTAGGACTGCGGCTCCTCCTAGCCCCGTCCGCGAACTGCTCCTTTTGCCCGCCATGGCATGCGAAAGGAACAGCTCGGGTGAGGGCGATAGCGTGGGCTTCATGCGGACGGGCGGAGTGACGGTGGTGACGGGTGCCTCGACCGGGATTGGGAGGGCGACGGCGGAGCGGCTCGCCCGCGACCCCGGCACCGAGCTGGTGCTCGTCGCCCGCCGCCAGGAGCTGCTGCGCGAGCTCGCCGCGGCACTGCCGTGCCCGGCCACCCACGTCGCCGTCGACCTCACCGCCCCCGAGGCCCCGCAGCAGGTGCTGGAGCACGTCGAGCGCGCTCACGGTCGCCTCGACCTCCTCGTCAACAATGCCGGCGCGTCCTGGCGCGGCTCCTTCGCCGAGGGTGGCTACGCCAGCGTCCACCGCCACATGGAGCTCAACTTCGATGCCGTCGTCCGCCTCACCGAGGCGCTACTGCCGCTGCTCCGCCGCTCCGCCCCGAGCGCGATCGTCAACGTCGCCAGCACCGCCGGCCGGGTCGCCCGCGCCCGCACCGGCGCCTACTCGGCGAGCAAGTTCGCGCTGATCGGCTGGACCGAGGCGCTACAGCTGGAGGAGGCCCCGAACGGGGTGCACGTCGGCATGGTCCTGCCGGGGTTCGTTCCCACCGAGGGCTTCCCGGCGACCGAGCTGCGCGAGAAGGCGCTCACTCGCCTGCTCCTTTCCAGTCCGGAGAAGGTCGCCGAGGCGATCCACCAGGTGGGCCCGGGCGGCCGCGCCGAGCGCTACGCGCCGCGTCCCTACGCCCTCGTCGCTGTGCTGCGGGTCATCTCGCCGGCCCTCGTTCGGCGCGTGCTCGGTGGCGGCGCCGCCAGCTCGCTGACCACCGGCACCGGCGGCGACGGCGAGCTCGCCGGCGACGCCAGTTGAGGCGACTGGGGCGCGACGCCGCCTTCTGGGCGGTTGCCTATTCCTTCGCCGTCGTAGCCCTCGGCACCACCCTGCCGACGCCCCTCTACGGCATCTATCGCGAACAGCTCGGCTTCTCGGAGCTGATCGTGACCGTGATCTACGCCACCTACGCGGTCGGCGTGATCTCCGGGCTTTTGCTCTTCGGCCGCGTCTCGGACGTGATCGGCCGTCGCCGCACCCTGCTGCCGGCGATCGCGCTCTCGGCGGCGAGCGCGATGGTCTTCCTGCTCGCCCATGGGCTCGCGCCGCTGTTTGCCGGCCGCTTCCTCTCCGGCCTCTCGATCGGCGTCGTCACCGGAGCTGCCACCGCGGCGCTGATCGAGCTCGCCGGCCCCGCCCAGGAGTCGAGGGGGACCCTCGCCTCGACCTTCGCCAACCTCGGCGGCCTCTCGCTCGGCCCGCTGCTCGCTGGCGCTCTTGCCGAGTGGGCGACGCTGCCGTTGCGCCTTCCCTTCTGGGTCGACCTCGCCCTTCTCGCCCCCGCCGCACTCTGCATCTGGGCGATCC
Organism: Solirubrobacterales bacterium; assembly: GCA_036489595.1. Lineage (GTDB taxonomy): Bacteria > Actinomycetota > Thermoleophilia > Solirubrobacterales > 70-9 > VAYN01. The sequence continues at coordinate 11,856 of DASXFL010000138.1, read as the reverse complement.
CGGAGCCGGTTGCCGTCACCGGCCGCCTGCGCCTGCGCCTGCAGCCGCTCGGCGTGCCGCCGCCGATGCGGGCGATCTTCGCCAAGGCGGCCCTGGTCGGATTCGTCGGCTTCGCTGTCCTCGGGTCCTTCGCCGGTGTCGCCTCGGCCTTCCTGCCGACCGTCCTCGGCGTCGACTCCCACTTCATGATCGGCCTCGTCGTCTTCCTCGCCCTCGTCAGCTCGACCGTCGGCCAGCTCCTGCTCGGCCGGACCGAGCCACTGGCGGGGATGCGCCGCGCCTGCGCTGGCCTCGTCCTCGGCCTGACGGTGGTCGCCCTCGCCCTCGCCCTCGAGTCACTCGCCCTGCTGATCGCCGGCGGCATCATCGCCGGCGCCGGTCAGGGCCTCGGCTTCCGCGCCGCACTCTTCACCGTCAACGCCGCCGCTCCGACCGAGCGCCGTGCCGAGGTCGCCTCCAGCTTCTTCGTCGTCGCCTTCGTCGGCCTCTCGCTGCCGGTAGTCGGCATCGGCGTCCTCGCCGAGCTGACCAGCCTCCAAGCCGCCGGCCTGGTCTTCAACGCCGTGGTTGCCGCCGCCTCCGCCGTCGCCTTCGTCCTGCTCGCACGCGAGGACGAAGCCGTCCCGCTTCAGTCCTAGGCGATCGTTCGCGACGCCTACCGACGGCTCGCTGAGGCCACCCGCGTCGTGGCAGTCAGCGGAAGCAGGGAGCTGGCCAAGTAGCCGGGCCGAGCTCGGAGGCGGCCACGATGAGGCCTCGCTGGACCTCCGGCGAAATGTAACCTTCGCCCTCCGACCACCAACGCGGCTCTACGGATATAGCCGTCAACCCTGAATGCATCCCACCTCAGAGAAATGTCAGTAACCACCAACCAGTTCAAGAACGGGTCGCACATCGAGATCGACGGCAAGGTCTGGAAGATCATCGAGTTCCAGCACGTGAAGCCGGGCAAGGGCGGCGCTTTCGTGCGGACGAAGCTGCGGCGGCTCGAGGATGGGGCGGTGATCGACAAAACCTTCCGCGCCGGCGAGAAGTTCCGCTCGGTCCGCACCGAATCGAAGAAGATGCAGTACCTCTACGACTCGGGCGACGCGGCGGTCTTCATGGACAGTCGCGACTACGACCAGATCGAAATCCCCGGCGAGGCCCTCGGCGAGGCGATGAAGTGGGTGCTGCCGAACAGCGAGGTCGAGGTGCTGTTCGTCGACGAGCAGCCGAGCGACGTGCAGGTTCCGAGCGCGATCGAGATGAAGGTGTCGCAGACCGATCCCGGCCTCAAAGGCGACACCGCCTCCGGCGGCGGCAGCAAGCCGGCGACGCTCGAGTCCGGCGCCGTCGTCCAGGTGCCGCTGTTCATCGAGGAGGGCGAGACGATCCGCGTCGATACGCGCTCCGGCGAGTACGTCTCGCGGGCGTAGGGCGAGGTCCCGGCGGGCCACGCCCCATCGGCGCGCCGCCCGCGCGGCGCGGTGTGGTCGAAGGCCAGCGAGCGGTCGACGATTGCGATCACCGCGATGGCGAGGGCCGCCGCCGCGACCCGTCTCAAGCTCGCTTCCATACTGCGCCTGCGGCAGCCGCCGCCCGCCGGTTCAGGGCGCGCCGTGGTCTTGCAGGCGTGTCCGACAGCGCCGCCAGGATGGCGCCATGGTGGCCTACGACCCGGGCGAGTGGAGCGACTTCTTCGTCGCCGTCGCCGGCGCCTCTGCCGCCCTGCTCGGCCTCCTCTTCGTCGCCGTCTCGATCAACCTGCAGCGCATCCTCGAGTACGACGGCCTGCCCGAGCGCGCTCTGGAGACGCTGCTGCTCTTGCTCAGCGTCCTCATCGTCGCCTTCATGGGCCTCGCCCCAGGGCAGGCCCACACCGCGGTCGGGATCGAGGTGCTTGTCCTGGGCCTGCTGATGGGCCTTGTCTCCGCGCGGATCCCCGTCTACGCGGTCGACGAAAGGACCGGGGAGGAACCGGTCGGATGGAGGCTCAGCCGTTGGGGGGTCCGCGCCTTCAGCATTGTCCCCTTCGTCCTCGGCGGTCTCTCGCTGCTGCTCGAAACCGGCGGCGGCCTCTACTGGATCCTCGCCGGCACCGTCTTCGCCACCTGCGGCGCCGTCGCCGGCGCCTGGGTGCTGATGGTCGAGATCCTCCGCTAGGGGGCTGACCGGGGCGGGCGCAGTCGGAGCCGCTCCGCTTGCGAGAATGCCGACGATGCGCAGATCCGACCAGCGCCGCGACGCCGTCTTCGCCTCCTACCAGCGCGACGTCACCGGCCGCCCCCTCGACGAGCTGATCGCCGAGGCGCGGCCGCTGACCCGGGAGCTGGCCGAGGGCGTGGACGAGCACCGCGAAGAGCTCGACGACGAGATCGAAGCCCACGCCAAGGGCTGGTCGGTCGACCGGATCGCGCCGCTCGACCTCAACGTGATGCGGGTCGCCCTCTATGAGATCGAGCACGCCGGGACTCCGGTCGAGGTGGCGATCTCGGAGGCGGTCGAGCTGGCCAAGGAGTACTGCGGCGCCGATGCGCCCGGCTTCGTCAACGGCGTCCTCGGAGCGATCGCCCGCGAGCGGGAGACGGCGTGACCGACCGCCTGCGCGAGATCGCCACCCGCCTGCGCGAGATCTCGACCGAGCTCGAGGGAGGCGAGGAGCTCGCCGACGCTCGCGCCGCCGAGCTGGCGGCGGAAGCTGCGGAGCTCGCTGGCGAGGCGGTCGAGGAGGCCAACCGCGAGGCGCGCGAAGCTTCGAGCTCGGGGTGAGCTACCCGGATGAGCTGCGGGCGCTGGTCGAGGAGGAGCTGGAGCGGCTGCGCTTCGCTGCCGCCGCCAACACCGCCGGCCTCGAAGAGGCGATGCGCTACTCGCTGCTCGCCGGCGGCAAGCGGATCCGCCCGGTCCTCACCCTGGCCACCGCCCGAGCCCTCGGCGCCGAGCCCGCCCGCCTGCTCCCGGTTGCCTGTGCGATCGAGCTGGTCCACACCTATTCGCTGATTCACGACGACCTGCCGGCGATGGACGACGACGAGCTGCGCCGCGGCAAGCCGACCTCGCACGTGAGGTTCGGCGAGGACGTTGCGATCCTCGCCGGCGACGGCCTCTTCGCCGAGGCGGTGCGACTGTTCGCGACCCAGCCCGGTCCGCCCGAGCGGGTGCTGGCGGCGCTCGCCGAGCTGGCCGGCGCGACCGGGGTCGACGGCATGGTCGGCGGCCAGTACGTCGACGTCGTCGGCTCCGAGCGCGACGCCGCCGGCCTGCGGGCGCTGCACGCGCTGAAGACCGGCCGCCTGATCGCCGCCAGCGTCAAGGTGACCCTGATCCTCGAGGGAGCCGTCGAACCTGAGACAATCCCCTACAGGCGCTTCGCCGAAGAGCTCGGTGTCCTGTTCCAGATCGTCGACGACATCCTCGACGTCACCGAGAGCGACGAGCGGCTCGGCAAGCCACATGGAAGCGACGAGCGACACGGCAAACTCACCTACGTCAGCCTCTTCGGGCTCGAGCGGGCGCGAGAGCTGGCGGCCGAGTCGCACGAGAAGGCAACCGCGGCGCTGGCCGAAGCGCGAGGGGAGACCGAGGACCTGAGGCGCGTCGCCGACCACATCTTCACGAGGAACTCATGAGCCAAGAGCCCCCCACCCAGGGCAACGAGGACCAGGACCGCACCGAACAGCTGCTGAACCGCATCGAGGGTCCACAGGACCTGCACGAGCTCGATGAGCCCGAGCTGCAGCAGGTGGCCGAGGAGATGCGGACATACGTGATCGACACGATCGGCGAGATCGGCGGCCACTTCGGCGCCAACCTCGGCACCTGCGAGCTCGCCGTCGCCCTCCACAGCCTGCTCGACTCGCCTCGCGACAAGGTGCTCTGGGACGTTGGCCACCAGGCCTATCCCCACAAGATCCTCACCGGCCGCCGCGACCGCCTCTCGACGATCCGCCAGTACGGTGGCCTCGCCCCGTTCTGCTCGATCCCGGAGTCCGAGCACGACGTCATGGGCGCCGGCCACGCCTCGACCTCGATCGGCTACGCGGTCGGGTTGAAGGAGGCGATGCGGAAGGGGATCGGCGCCGAGGGCAAGGTCGCCGCGGTGATCGGCGACGGCGCCCTCACCGGCGGCGTCGCCTACGAGGCGCTGCACGCCGCCGGCGGCCTGCAGACCCCAATCGTGATCGTCCTCAACGACAACGGGATGTCGATCTCGCCCAACGTCGGCGCCCTCTCGCGCTACTTCAACCGGATCCGCCTCAACCCGCGCCTCTACCATGCCCGCGAGGGGATGGAGGACCGCCTGACCAGGCTGCCGCTGGGGATGGGGCGGCGGATCGAGCGGCTGGGGCCGGAGATCAAGTCGGCGATCAAGGCCTACTGGGCGCCGGGCCTCTTCTTCGAGGAGCTCGACCTCGCCTACATGGGGGTGATCGACGGTCATGACGTGCGCGCCCTGCGCCAGGCCCTGACGGAGGCCTTCGACGCCGACCGCCCGGTCGTCGTCCACATCCACACGGACAAGGGCAAGGGCTTCGCGCCGGCCGAAGAGGGCGGCCTCTCCTCGATGGAGGAGTGGCACGCGGCGAAGCCCAACTCGATCGTCAACGGCCGCCCGGCGGCAGCCGGTGCGCCGAAGCCGGTGCCGGTCGTCGAAACCGACTCGCCGGAGGCGATCGAGCGGCTCGAGAAGCCGCAGCCGGCTGGCGCGCCCCCCCAGTACACGAAGGTCTTCGCCGGGGCGATGGTCGCCGAGGCCGAGCGCGACGAGCGGGTGATCGGGATCACCGCGGCGATGGCGGGGGGGACCGGCCTGCAGGAGCTCGCCGACATCCGCCCCGAGCAGTACTACGACGTCGGGATCGCCGAGCAGAACGCGGTCCTGCTCGCCTCCGGGCTGGCGCTGCAGGGGGCGAAGCCGGTCTGCGCGATCTACTCGACCTTCCTCCAGCGCGCCTACGACCAGATCATCCACGACGTCTGCCTGCAGCAGCTCGACGTCACTTTCGCGATGGACCGCGCCGGCCTCGTCGGCGACGACGGCCCGACCCACCACGGCGCCTTCGACGTCTCCTACTTCCGCGCCGTCCCCAACGTGGTGGTGATGGCGCCGCGCGACGAGGCGATGCTGATCCACATGCTTCACACCGCGATCGCCCACGACGGCCCCGCGGCCCTGCGCTACCCGCGCGGGGCGGGGGAGGGGGCCGAGCTGCCGGCGTCGCCGCAACCGCTCTCGATCGGCGAGGGCGAGGTGCTGGCCGAGGGCGAGCGGGTGGCGCTGCTCGGCTATGGCTACGGGGTGGCGGTGGCGCTGGAGGCGGCGGCGATCCTCGCCGACCACGGCGTCCAGGCGACGGTTGCCGACGCCCGCTTCGCGAAGCCGCTCGACGCCGCCCTATGTCAGCGCCTTGCCCACGACCACGACCTGCTGGTGACGATCGAGGAGAACGTGCTCGCCGGCGGCTTCGGCTCGGGCGTGCTCGAGCACCTCGAGGACGCCTTTGCCGAGGGCCCGGGCGAGCGGGCGCGGGTGTTGCGGGTCGGCCTGCCGGACCGCTTCGTCACCCACGGCAAGCCGGCGCTGCTGCGGGCCGAGGCGGGCCTGACCGGCGAGGCGGTCGCCGAGCGGGTGCTCGCCGCCCAGCCCTTCCGCCAGCCGGTCCTGGGCTGAGCCCTCCGCGGCCTGGAATCCGCTGGTATCCCGGCTTTTGCAGGGACGACTTCCCTCCTCGATTTTCGGGATTGCCTCAATTCGCGCAATCCACTAGCCTGCCGCTGTCTCTTCGGTGAACAGGAGAAGCGATGGGCCTTGGACCGCGCTTCTGGGGGAGTCACCACAGGGAGGAGAGATGCGTATCTCGGTATATGGGTCCGTAAGGGGAACGGACCTCTCGCGGCCCCCCGCCTAGGCGGAGTGGGCCGCGAGGCGCGCCCGCCTGCGGGCGCGCCCCTGGGCAGCTACTCCTGCTCGGCGAGGATCGAGTAGACCTCGCGCCGCGTCGCGTCGAGGAGCTCGCGGACCTGCTTCTGCTGGGCGGTGTCGGCGTCGAACACCTGCCGCACCGAATGCAGGAGCTTGTGCAGCGACCTGCGCAGCTCCAGGCCCTCGGGGGCTACGCCCTCGCGGATCGCGTCCCAGGGCGTCTCCTCGCCGGCCTTCTCCTTCTGCTCGGCCGCGCCGGTCTCGCTGAGGGCGAAGCGGCGCTTGCCCTCGGACTCCTCGCCGCGGATCAGTCCCTCGTCCTCGAGCATCTGCAGGGTGGGGTAGATCGAGCCGGGGCTCGGGGTCCAGGCCCCTTGGGTGCGCTCCTCGATCTCCTTGATCATCTCGTAGCCGTGCATCGGCCGCTCGGCGAGCAGGGCGAGGACGGCGGCGCGGACGTCGCCCCGGCGGGCGCGCCGGCCTCCGCCGCGGCCGCCCCACGCCCCGCGGCCGAACTCGGGCCGGCGGTGGACGCAGGGATCGCGGTGCATCCGGGGATCTCTGTGCGGGTGCTTGTGGTGCATATGAAGCCTTTCTATCGCTAAGTAACGCGATATATCGTAACAGATCGCTTTTTTATCTGTCAACCGAATGGCGTTTCTTCTCGCCATGCGAGACAAAAGCGCCAACCCGGGTAAGGTGGCGGGCATGAAGCTCCTCTTCGCACCCGTCGGTATCGGCCTCGGCCTGGTCGCCGGGATGGTCGGTAAGAAGGCCTTCGAAAGGCTCTGGGCGGTGATCGACGAGGAGGACCCGCCGGAGCCTGATCAGCGCGACGCGCCGACCGTGAAACTGATCGCTGCGCTGGCGATCGAGGGGGCGATCTTTCGCCTCGTCAAAGGGATGACCGACTACGGCGCCCGCCGCGCCTTCGCCGGCGCCACCGGCAGCTGGCCCGGCCAGGACCCCGACGAGGAAGACTGACCGCGCTGAGCGAGCTCGAGGTCGTCGCCCTGACCCTGGCCGAGGTCGACCGGGTAGAGGCGCTCTGGAAGTCGATGGTCGCCCACCACCGCGAGGTGGTCGATGGCGCCTTCCCGGTGCGCGACGAGGAGGGCGCCTGGCGGCTGCGCCGGGCCGAGTACGTCGAGTGGCTCGCCTCCGGCGACGGAACGATGCTGGCCGCCGTCCCCGCGGCCGACCCCGGCGGCCCGCCGCTCGGCTACGCGATGCTGATGCCGAACCCGGTCGGCGCCACCTGGGAGCTCGGCGACCGGGTGGGGGAGGTCGAGTCGCTGGCGGTGCTGCCGGAGGCGCGCGGCCTCGGCGTCGGCACCGCCCTCCTCGACGCCGCCCGCGAGCGCTTCCGCGAGCAGGGCTTCGAGTGGTGGAGCGTCGCCGTAATCGAGGCCAACGAGGGCGCTGCCCGGCTCTACGAGCGCGCCGGCTTCGGGCCCTACTACCGCAGCATGCTGGGCCGGATCTAGCTCAGCCCGTAGTGCTTGCGGGTGTCGGTGAAGAGCGTCCGCAGCAGCCGCTTGTTGAGCGGTGCCGCCGGCGCAGTCAGCGGCTGCGGCTCGAAGCAGATCGTCCAGGTGAAGCGGCAAGAGCCCTCGCCGGTCGGCTCGACCAGGTAGTCCTCGGCCAGGCTGCGGGCCAGCGGCGCGCTCGCTTCGACCACGTAGAACGAATGCCGGCGCCCCTCCTCCCAGCGGAAGTAGTGCTCGCGCAAGAGGGCGGCCCCCCAGAGCGCCGTCACCGCCCGCGTCGTCCCGACCCCGAACGGCCGTGGCGAGGTCCAGCGGACCTCCTGTAGAATTCGGCACCAGTACAGGGCGTCATCGCCAGTCAGTTCGCCCCAGACCTCGGCGGCCGGACGTGGGACCTCGAAGCGGGCCACCAATCGCACCGGCGCCGTCTCAAAGAATCGCTCGTCGACGGAGGCAAATGAGAACCAGGGACGTTCCATTTGGAAACCTTATGCGACGGGGCCGTCACCTCGGCCTGGCGCTCCTCGCCGCGGTCTTCCTGGCCGCGCCCGCGGCGGCGAGCGCCGACATGTACTGGGGTGGGCTGATCAAGGGCGAATCATTCAACTTGTCGGGCGAAGCGCCCACCAGCGCCGCCGTGCTGAACCGCTTCGAGAGTGACGCCGGCAAGGAAATCACGATGGTCAACACCGGTCAGAGCTGGGTCAGCTTCGACCGCGGCACGATGGATGCGGCGATTGCCGCCGGCGCCGTGCCGTTGGTGACGATGCCGCTCCCCGAAAACATCAGCCTCGCGGAAGTCGCCGCTGGCGACCAGGATCAGCAGATCCGCGAATGGGCGAAGGCGGCGAAGGAATTCGGCTATCCGTTCCTGTTCCGGCCCTGGTGGGAGATGAACGGCGCTTGGTACCCCTGGGGGCAGAAAGCGGGCTTCGTCGCCGCCTGGCGGCACTTCCACCAGGTGGTGGTCGAAGCGGGCGCCACCAACGTCACCTGGGCCTGGATCATCAACACGATCTACGAACAGAACGGCACGGTTGCTGACGACCCCCACGAATACTGGCCGGGCGCTCAGTACGTCGACTGGGTTGGCATGGATGCCTACAACTGGGGTCGCAACCCGCTGCAGCCAGACCGCTGGCTCGACGCCGAAGAATCGATCGAGCCGACCCTCGAAGTGCTGGAAGGGATCGCCCCGGGCAAGCCGGTCTGCATCTGCGAGAGCGCCTCGACCGAGATCGGCGAAGGTGCCGCGAACGAAAGCAAGGCGCTCTGGATCCACGAAATGCTCGGCGAATACCTGCCCTCGCAGCCCTCGATCAAGGCCTACCTGTGGTTCGACTGGAACGTCGAACAGGGCGGCTACGGCAGCGGCCTCGGCAAATGGGACTGGCCGATCGAGTCCTCGCCCGCAGCCCAGCAGGCGTTCCACGAAGGAATCCAGAGCAGCACCTACCTCTCGGCCCTGCCGGCGATGACCCCGCTGCACAAGCTGCCGATCCCGGGCGTGCTGGAACCGCCGTCGTCCGCAGGGTCCGAACCGGCCCCGGCATCGGGGGCGGAGGGGACCGAGCCCGCCTCGGTCAGGAACCTGCAGGCGCTTTCGAGCGCCCAGCCGCGCGAACCGATGGCCCGGGGCACCCGCATCGTCCTCGGCGACCCGCGCCCAAGTGGTCGCCCCGGCGGCGCGATCCTGCCGATTACCGTCGCCGGCCCCGGGCAGCTGCGAATCTCCGGCGGCGGCCTCCGGGCTCGGATCCTCCCCTCGCGGCACCTCGTCGCCTCGCGCCTCTCGAAGTCGATCGCCGGCGCTGGCGAGCTGCGGCTCGAAGTGAGGGCGGCGGGGCGCAAGCAGCGGCAGCTCGTTGCCGAGGGCAGCGCCAAGCTGGTCGTCTCGGTCGGCTTCGAGCCGGCGGGCGGCGGGCGGCCGGTGCGCAAGCGGCTCGGCGTGGCGTTGAGCCGCTAGCTGTAGCTCTTAAGCACGTTGTTCGTCCGGTCCTGCTCGAGGCTGGGCGTGCTGAAGCCGCCCAGAGCACGAGCAGGCCCTCGACCCCTTGGGCGTCCGCCTCGGTTGACCGGACACCGCAACTGCCAACCGGCGCTCGGGTTTTTTGATCCGTGATGGGGAGAGCGAGATCGGCGGTCCCGTGAGCCGCGGGATAGTGGCCCTGGTCGCGGTGCTGGCGCTCGCCGCCGCGACGGCCCCCCTCGCCGCCGCCGAGTCGATGGCGGTCCAGCCCGACGGCAAGATCGTCCTGCTCGGCCGGGCGTGGCCGCAGGCCGGCGAGATCGCGCGGCTGGAACCGAATGGGCAGCTCGACCAGAGCTTCGGCGAAGGCGGCTTTGTGGTCGACCGCCGCCTCCCCAGCTTCATCTCCCTGGCCCTGCAGCCGAACGGCGACGTCGTCGCCGCGGCGGTCGGCGGCGACCTGCTCGCCCGCTACCTGCCGGACGGCTCGCCGGATCCGAGCTTCGCCGGCGGCGGCGTGGGGGGCACCGACGAAGAAGGCCAGGTCCACTTTCCCTACGACGAACGTGGCCCGGTCGCGCTGCTGATTCAGCCCGGTGGCCAGATCGTCACCGGGGTCAACCGCGACGCGGTCGGCGGCGGCGCCACCGACGCCTACTTGCGCCGCTACGACTCGGGCGGCAGCCTGATCGAAACCCCCGGCCACGTCCCGCTCCCGAGCAGCGCGATCTCCGGCACCGAGCTGACCGACCTGATCGAAGCGCCTGACGGCTCTATTCTCGGCACCGGTTGGGGCTACGAATACCCGAACGCGCCGCACCTCGTGCTCGGGTTCCTGGCCCGCTTCGTGCCCGGCTCGGGAGTTATTTTCGATTCCGCCTTCGGCGGCGGGTCGGGGCTGGTGCAGCTTTCCTACAGGTCGGGCGAAGGTCGCTCGACCGTCGCCAGCGCCGCCCTCGAGAGCGGCGGCAAGCTGCTGGTCGCCGGCAAGACGGCGGGGACGATCATGCTCGCCCGCTTCGACCAGAACGGCGTCCCCGACGCTTCCTTCGGCGAAGGCGGCTTCACCGCGCCGCCGATCAGCGGCCCCGCCGACGCGGCGGCGAAGCTCTCCTTCGAAGGCGCCACCACCTGGGCGAACGCACTGGCCGTTACCTCCGGCGGCAGCATCCTCGTCGGTGGCGGCACCAGCCAGTGGGGTACCTGGGCCACCAGCAAAGCCGGGACCTTCTGCAGCGATTGCCCGCAGCCGGTGCTGGCCCGCTTTGACTCCTCGGGCCATCTCGAATCGAGCTTCGGCGAAGGCGGCCTGCTGCGCCTGCACCGGCCGGACGGCAGCACCTTCGCCGGCGGCGAGATCAAGCAGATCGTGGCCCTGCCGGAAGGGAAGCTGCTGGTCTCAGGGACCGTCCCCAACGCGAGCACCAGCGTCGCTCCCTTCGTCACCCGCCTGCAGCCGGACGGCAGATACGACCCGAGCTTCGGCGAAGGCGGCCTCGCCGAACCACGATTCCCCTGCTCGGAAGGGATGACGGCCGCCGCCAAGCGCCAGGGCTGCGTCGCCGTACCGCGGGCCAAGCTGCGCCTCGCCGATCGGCCGGGCCGGCCGCCCTCGCTCCATCTTCGGGTCCGCCCGAGCGTGCCCTGGGCCTCCGTCCAGGGCATAACCCTGACGATGCCCGGGAGCCTCCGCCTCACCCGCGCCGCCCGCTCCAAGCTCCAGGTGCGGGCCGGCGGCTCCGGTGAAGGCCTGAAGATCTACGTCTCCAAGCCGCGCCCACAGCACCCGCAGACGACTGTCTTCGTCAAGGGCATCGCCCGCGCCAAGCAGGTCACGCTGAACTTGCCCCGCGGCTCTCTCCATCTCCGCGGCGACCGCAGCCGCCGCCGCAAGCTGACCTTCGCCATCGGCGCCGAATTCGCCGAACGGTGGGGCTACTACGGCGGCGCCGGCTCGGTCCAGCGCGTCACCCGCTGAGCCCGGTCCATACGGCCCGCGCCGAAAGGCACGGCGCAGCGGTCAAGGGGACTCTGGCGATGACGGCTCCGTCCGTCAGCGGCCGCCAAAGCGCGGGATCGTCGAGATCGCTGCGCAGATGGTCCGATCGGCGCCCGACGAGCCCGGCTCCGACGGAATCGGTCCCCGTGCCCGCCTACAGAGCAAGGATGGCCGCCCTCACAACAGGAAACGCCCGCCGGGAAGGCCGGGCGCTTCTGGGCACCACAGGGGGCGTTCGCCAGGGCCCCCGGCGCACGGTTGCTTCCGCGGAGCTGTGCGGCTAGGACTCCGTCTTGACCGTTCGCGCGATCTTGAGGTAGTCCGGCCAGGCCTGTCTGAGAAATTCCAGGAAGGTAGGGAGGAACACGGTGACGAGCTTGACTCGCGCGAAGTCCACGGATTCCTCTTTCCAAGGCCGAAGGTCTCCCTCGACCACGTAGTAGAAGACGAAGAGCCGGATGCGCTCGTCGGCGACGTCCTTCAGGGAGCGGAC
>DASXFL010000099.1:0-26096 GCA_036489595.1 Solirubrobacterales bacterium | reverse complement strand
GGGGCGGGCCCGCCGGCCGCATCGGCCAGGCAGGACAGACATGCAACTCTCGACTGAATCAGTAACCAAGAGCTTCGCCGGCGTCCACGCCCTCAGCGAGGTCAGCGTCGAGGTCGACAAGGGCCAGGTGGTCGGCGTGATCGGGCCCAACGGCTCCGGCAAGACCACGCTGGTGAACGTCATCTCCGGCGTCGTTCCGCCGACCTCCGGCTCGATCTGCCTCGGCGAGGACCGCTGGCACCGCCGCTCCTCCCACGCTGTCGCCCGCTGCGGCGTCGCGCGCACCTTCCAGACGATCCGCCTTTTCGAGGAGATGACCGTGCTCGAGAACGTCGAGGTGGCGGCCGCCTCCAGCCCGCGCAGCCGCGGCTTCCGCCGCACTCGGGTCGCCAGTCGCGAGGCGCTGGCGATGCTCGGTCTTGCGGACCGCGCCGGGGAGATGGCGAAGAACCTCTCCTACGGCCTCCAGCGCCGGGTGGAGCTCGCGCGCGCGGTCGCCGGGCGCCCCGACTTCCTCCTCCTCGACGAGCCCGCTGCCGGCCTCAACGAGGCCGAGTCCGACGAGCTGCTGGGAACGCTGTTGCGGCTCCGCGACGCGGTCGAGTGCGGCGTCCTGATGATCGACCACGACCTGCGCCTGATCATGCGCGGGACGGAGCGCATTTTCGTCCTCAACGAGGGCAGGCTGTTGGCCGACGGCGGCCCGGAGCAGATCCGCAACGACCCGCGGGTCGTTGCCTCCTACCTCGGCACCGACGCGAAGAGCGCGGCGGCGGAGATGGAAGCCGACCCACACGCCGGCGACCCCTCCCAGGCGGGGCAGGGGAGCGAGGGAGGAGAAGCATGAAGGCACGCTGCGCACTGGTGCAGATGAGTTTCAAGCGCGACCGCGAGGAGAACGTCCGCCGCGGGGCCGAGCTGGTCGGCCAAGCGGCGGCCGAGGGGGCGGAGATCATCTGCCTGCCGGAGCTGGCGACGAGCATCTACCCGGCTTACGTCGAGGACCCGGACTACCGCAAGTGGGCGGAGCCCGTCCCCGGCCCGGCCAGCGAAGCGATCGCGGCAGCCGCCAGGGAGGCCGGCGCCTATGTCGTCTATCCGATGTACGAGCGGACGCCGGAGGGAAAGCTCTTCAACACGGCGCTCTTCCTAGACCGCCAGGGCGAGATCGCCGGCCGGTACCGCAAGAACAGCATCCCCGACGTCCGCATGTCGGTGATGATGGGCATGGAGAAGTTCTACTTCGAGCCCGGCGACCTCGGCTACCCGGTCTTCGAGACCGACCTCGGGATCACCGTCGGGGTGACGATCTGCTACGAGCGCCACTTCCCCGAGGGCCCGCGCAGCCTTGCCCTCGCCGGCGCCGACGTCGTCTTCGTCCCCACCGCGACCGCCGCCGGTCGCGAACTCTGGGACGTCGAGCTGCGCGGGCACGCGATCGCCAACCTGCTCTGGGTCGGCGGCGTCAACCGGGTCGGCCGCGACGAGGACGGCTCCAGCAGCAACTTCTACGGCTCCTCGTTCTTCTCGGCCCCCGACGGCGAGGTCGTCGCCGCCGCAGGCGACGACGGCGAAGCGATCGTTCAGGCCGAGATCGACACCGAGCTGAGCCGGCGCATGCGCGAGGAGTGGGGCTTCTTCCGCGACCGTCGGCCGGAGCTCTACGGGAAGATCGCCGGCCGGGGAAGCTAGGTGTCGACGGTCTCGATTCGCGCGGCCGGCTCCTCCGGGGTACTCGGCTCGGACGCCCTCGGCGCCCTCCTCTGGGTCGCCGTCGTGGTGCCGCCTTCGTTCGGCTTCTGGCTGGTCGCGGGCGACCTTGCCGGGGTGCCGGCCGGTGACGAGCGGACCCTGATCCTCTCCTCGCTGCTGGCCCTCGGCTTCGCCACCCTGGTCCAGGTCCTGGCCGGCTACCGGATGCCGATCTTCGAAGGCCCCGCCAGCACCTACCTCGGCGCCGTCGCCGTCCTCGCCGCCGGTGCCGGCGGTACCCACCCGGCCCAGGTCACCGCCGGCCTGCTGGCCGCCGGCGTCTTCGTCTTCCTCCTCGGCATCTTCAACTTCGACCGTGTCCTGCTCCGCATCTTCAGGCCTGCGGTGGTCGTCTCCTTCGTTCTGATCGTCGCGATCGCGGTCGCTCCGGACACGATCGAAAGGGCGATCGGCCGCGACGGCAGCCACTCCTGGGGGAGCTCCGCCGCCTGGATCAGCAGCGCCGTCGTCGTCGCCTGCGCGGTCGGTGGCCGTCGCATCGCGCCCCTTCGCTCCTTCGGCCTCTTGATCGGCCTCGTCGCCGGCACCCTCTGTTACTTCCTGCTCGCCGGCTTCCCCAGCCAGGCGATTGAATCGAGCTGGGCGCTGCCGACCCTCTTCCCCTGGGGCGCCCCCGACTTCAGCGCCGCCGCGGTGATCCCGTTCCTGATCGCCGGCGTCCTCGCCTCACTCAACCTGATGGCCTCGATCGATGCGGTTGCCGTTGCCACCGGCGACCGTCCGGCGGTCGCGACCACCCGCCGTGCCATCGCCTGTCACGGCGGCTCGCAGGCGGTCGCCGCCTGCTTCGGCAACGTCCTCGGCAACGTGCCGCGGCTGGACTCGGCGGCGGTGGTGCGGATGATCGGCAACCCGCGTCCGCGGGCGCTGGCGATCGCCGCCGCCGCCATCTTCGCCCTCGCCTTCCTCAGCCCCGTAGTCGACCTCCTCTCGCGGATCCCGATCTCGGTCTCCGCGGCCGTGCTCGGGGTCGTGCTGGCGATGCTCGCCGAGCAGGGGCTGCGCCAGATGAAGGGGTTCGAGTGGTGGCGCCGCTGGCTGGTCGTCGTGCCCGCCGTGGCCCCGACCTTCGCCTGGCTGATCTTCGCCGACCGGCTCTCCGAGCAACTGCAGCTCGTGGCCAACCCGCTCCTGATCGGCGTCGTCCTGGCGGTCGTGCTGGACCGCCTCGTCCCGCGCCTGCTCGCGGGGCAAGCAAGGGGAGCGATCGGCTGAAACCGCGACACGACAGGAGGATGGGAGATGAGTGAGTTGATCGACTTCAGGGTGAAGCCGCCGGTGCGGGACACGGACGCCGACCCACCGGTCGAGCTCGGTGCGATCCTCTCGCGCTACGACGAGGTCTACGGGATGAAGGAGCGTCTCAACACTCCCTTCGATGCCCTGACCGAGGAGATGGAACGGTTCGGCGTGCGCGGGATCATGCAGGCCGAGTTCGAGGAAAGCGGCCGCTCGCGCTACTGGAACGAACGGGTCGCCGAGCTGATCGGCCGCCGTCCAGATCTGTTCCTCGGCGGCATCGCCGGCGTCGACCCGCGCGAGCACGACGCCCTCGACGAGCTCGAATGGGCGCATGACACGCTCGGCCTGCGTGGGCTGGTGATCCAACCCGGCTTCCTCGGGATGTCGCCGACCGACAGCCGCTGCTACCCGCTCTTCTCCTACTGCGAGCGGCGCGGGGTGCCGGTGACGATCCACACCGGCATCAACTTCACGCCGACCTGCCCGATCGACTACGGCCGCCCGCTATGGGTCGACCGCGTCGCTTGCGATTTCCCGGACCTGACCCTGGTCTGCAACCACGGCGGCTGGCCCTGGGTGACCGAGTCGCTGGCGGTCGCCTGGAAGCACCGCAACGTCTACCTCGAGTTCGGCGCGATCGCCCCGAAGTACCTGGCCGACCCGCGCGGCGGCTGGCAGCCGCTGGTCCACTGGATGCGGACCCAGGTGAAGGAGCAGGTGCTGCTGGCGACCGACTGGCCGATGCTGCGCTACGAGCGGTTGGAGGCGGAGCTGCCGCTGCTGGAGCTGCCCGAGGACGCCTACGAGGCGTACACACGAGGCAACGCAGAGCTGGTGATCAAGCGGACCTGGACGGCGGCCAGCGCGTGAGAGAGGGCGGCGAGAGCGAGCTGCGGCGGCTGCTCGCCGCGACCGGCGGCGAGCCCCTGGCCGAGCTGATGGCCGAGGCGCGGGCGGTTCGCGCGGCGGCCTTCGGGGCCACGGTCACCTACTCGCCGAACGTCTTCTTGCCGCTGACCAAGCTCTGCCGCGACGTCTGCCACTACTGCACCTTCGCGCAGCCGCCGCAGTGCGGGGAGCGCTGCTACATGCGAGTCGAGGAGGTGCTGGAGCTGGCGCGGCGCGGGGCGGAGGCCGGCTGCCACGAGGCGCTGTTCACGCTCGGCGACAAGCCCGAGCTGCGCTACCGGCAGGTCCGCGAGGAGCTGGCCGAGCTCGGCTGCGGGACCACGCTCGAGTACCTGGAGCTGGTGGCGGGGCGGGTGCTGGAGGAGACGGGGCTGCTGCCGCACCTCAACGCGGGCGTCGCCACCGAGGAGGACCTGGCGCGGCTGCGCGGCGCTGCGGGCTCGGTCGGGATCATGCTCGAGAGCGCCAGCGAGCGGCTGCTGCAGCCGGGGATGCCCCATCACGGCTCCCCGGACAAGGCGCCGGCGGCTCGGCTGGGGACGATCGAAGCCGCGGGGCGCCTTGGCATCCCCTTCACCTCGGGGATCCTGATCGGGATCGGCGAGACCCGGCGCGAGCGGTTGGAGGCGCTGCTGGAGCTGCGCGCCGCCCACCAGCGCCACGGCCATCTGCAGGAGGTGATCGTGCAGAACTTCCGCGCCAAGCCGGGGACCCTGATGGCCGGCGCGCCGGAGCCCGAGCTCGAGGACCTGCTCTGGACGCTGGCAGCCGCCCGCGTCCTGCTCGGGCCCGAGATCAGCCTGCAGGCGCCGCCCAACCTCAGCGATGCGCACTTCGGGACGCTGCTCGACGCCGGCATCGACGATTGGGGCGGGGTCTCGCCGCTGACCGTCGACCACGTCAACCCCGAGGCGCCCTGGCCGGCGCTCGCCGCGCTCGAGGCGCAGACGCTTGAGCGCGGCCTCGACCTGCTGCCGCGGCTCACCCTCTACCCGCGCTACGCCCGCGAGCCCGAGCGCTGGTGCGAGCCGGGTGCCGTCGCCCCCGCCGTCCGCCGCGCCTCCGACTCGCTCGGTTACGCCCGGCGCTGGCACTGGCACGCCGGGGCCGGGGCGCCGCCACCCGACGCCTTTCCCGGGCCGATCGCGGAGCGGGCGCCGCAGACGGAGGTGGCCTCGGCACTCGCCTCGCTCGCCGCCGGCGAGGACCCCGAGGAGGCGATGCTGACGGCGCTCGCAAGCGCTCGCGGCGCCGACCTCGCCAGGGTCCTGAGGGCAGCCGACCGGCTGCGTCGCGAGGTCAACGGCGACGAGGTCACCTACGTCGTCACCCGCAACATCAACTACACCAACGTCTGCTATTTCCGCTGCGGCTTCTGCGCCTTCTCTAAGGGCCGTCTCGCCGCCAACCTGCGCGGCGCCCCTTACCTGGTCCCGGCCGAGGAGGTGGTGCGGCGCTCCTGTGAGGCCTGGGAGCGCGGCGCCACCGAGGTCTGCCTGCAGGGCGGGATCCACCCCGGCTTCGACGGCGAGTTCTACCTCGGCTTGGTCGCCGCGATCAAGGCCGAGCTGCCGGAGATCCACGTCCACGCCTTCTCGCCGCTCGAGGTCTGGCAAGGGGCGCAGACGCTCGGGCTTCCGCTCGAGGACTATCTGGCGCGGCTGTGCGAGGCCGGCCTCGGCACCCTCCCCGGCACCGCGGCCGAGGTGCTCGACGACGAGGTGCGGCGGGTTCTCTGCCCCGACAAGGTCAGCACCGAGCAGTGGCTGGAGGTGATGCGGTGCGCCCACCGCCAGGGCCTGCGCAGCACCGCGACGATCATGTTCGGACACGTAGACGGCCCCCGCAACTGGGCCCGTCACCTGCTCGCGCTGCGGCGCCTGCAGGCGGAAACCGGCGGCTTCACCGAGCTGGTGCCGCTCCCCTTCGTCCACATGGAGGCGCCGATCGCCCTGCGCGGCCTTGCCCGCAGCGGCCCGACCCTGGAGGAGGCGCTGCTCGTCCACGCCGTGGCCCGCCTCGCTCTGCACCCGCTGATCACCAACGTCCAGGCCTCGTGGACGAAGCTCGGCGAGCGCGGCGCCGGCCTCGCCCTCACCGCCGGCGCCAACGACCTCGGAGGCACCCTGATGAACGAGTCGATCTCCCGCGCCGCCGGCGCCGAGCACGGGCAGGAGATGGCGCCGGAGCGGATCGAGGCGCTGGTCGTCTCGCTCGGTCGCGAGCCGCGCCAGCGCACGACGCTCTACGGTACGCCGGCCCACGAGAGGCGCGAGCGATCGTTCGGGGCGCCGCCGATCCTGCCGCCGCTGGAGCCACCGGCGCGCGAGGCAGGGCTGCCACGGCGCGCCGAGCTGGCCCGGCCCGGGGTGAAGATCGCCTAATGGCACGACAGACCAGCGACAAGCAACAGCCGCCGGCTCCTCGTGGAG
Organism: Solirubrobacterales bacterium; assembly: GCA_036489595.1. GTDB lineage: Bacteria > Actinomycetota > Thermoleophilia > Solirubrobacterales > 70-9 > VAYN01. The sequence continues at coordinate 19,740 of DASXFL010000099.1, read as the reverse complement.
CGGATCCCACCTCTGAGCGCGCCGCCGCCACCCTCGACCTCGTCCTCAACACGAGCACCGAGCTGTTCGCCGAGCGCGGTTACGCGGCGGCGACGATGCGCGAATTGGCCGACCGTGCCCAGGTCCCCCTCAGCACCTTCTACTACTACTTCCGCAGCAAGTACGACGTCCTGCTGGCGATCATGGACACGGCGCTGAGCCGGCTCGAGCGCGGTGCCGACGATGTCTGGGACGACTCGCTCGCACCTGACGCCCAGCTCCGCGCCCTGGTCGACCGCCACGTCCGCGTCCATCTCGTCAACCCGGAGGCAGCGCGGGTCGCGGACGGCGAGCTGCGTGCCCTCCAGCCCTCCGACCGCGAGGCAATCGTCGCCCGCCGCGACCGCTACGAGCGCCGCTTCCGCGACGTGCTCGAGGCTGGCCGCGGCAACTGCTTCCGCGACGACCTCGACGTCGCCGTCGCCGGCATCGCGATCCTCACCATGAGCACCGCGGTGATCGACTGGTGGCAGCCTGGCGGCCCCCATCCGGTCGAGCACACCGCCGCCCTGATCGGCCGCTTCGCCCTCGATCTGGCCGGCGCACACGACTGAGCGCGCCTGCGCTCGGCACCTCGGCGGCAGCGCCTCTCGCCGGTCGGCTGATGCCTTGACGGGCCCCCTGGGTTCTCGTTACCATGGCCGTGGGGAGTTGTTGAACGTACGTTCGACCAAGAGGAGGGCCGTGGATTGACAAGCAGCCTGATTGCGCCTCTGGAGCGCGATCCGCTCGAGCAACTCTCGCCTCAGGAGCTCTCGCGCCTGCTCGAGGTCTCCCATGGCCTCGGCGAGTCCCTCGACCTCGAGCGGGTCCTCGCCAAGGTGGTGGAGGCTGCCCGCGACGTGCTCGACACCGAGATGAGCACGATCCTGATGCCCGACCCGAGCGGCGAGCTGCTTCGGATCGAAGCCTCGGCCGGGCTCGACCCCGACCTCGCCCGCCGCCTCGCCACCCCCTACGGGGAGAACCTCGCCGGCATCGCCGCCGCCACCGGGATGCCGGTCCGCAGCGGCGACGTCGTCCTCGACGAGCGTTGCGGCTTCGGCGGCATCTGCGACGGCCACATCCGCGCCGCGATGTTGGCGCCGCTCAGCCGCAACGGCAAGGTGCTCGGCGTGCTCGGGGTGGAGACGCTCGAGGAGCGGGAGTTCAGCGACCGCGACGAGGGCATCCTGCAGCTGCTCGCCGACCACGCCGCGGCGGCGATCGAGACCGCCCGCCTCTACGCGGTCGAGCACGACCAGGTCGAACGACTGCAGGCGCTGCTGCAGCGAATCAACAGCCAGAACGACGCGATGCGCCGCAGCCGCGACGCCCACACTCGGCTCGCCGAGGCGGCGCTCGAAGGCAGCGGTCTCGGCGCTCTGCTCGGCGTCCTCGGCGACCTGGTGCCGGCGCCGATCGTCCTCGTCAACCAGTTCGGCACCCGCCTCGGCGCCGACGCCGCCCTCGGAGACGGGCGGGGTGAAGCGCTCTGGCGGGAGTGCGCCGGCGCCGGCGAGCTCGACGCGGCGCTTGCCACCCTGCGAACCCGCCCCGGACCGCTTCACACGGCGCCCGGCCCGAAGTCCGCCGGTTGGCGCCTGGTCCCGGTCGCCGCCGCCGGCGAGGCTCTCGGCGCCCTCGTCGTTCTCGACCACGACTGCCTCGAGGAGGGCCACGTCGCGATCCTCGAGGAGGCGGCAACGATCGTCGCCACCGAGCTGTTGCGTGAGCGCAGCGTCGCCGAGGCGGAAGCGCGCTCGCACGGCGACCTGATGCAGGCGCTGATCGCCAGCGACGTCGCCGGCACCGGCGTTTGCGAGCGCGCGGCCCTGCTCGGCCACGACCTCACCGCCGAGCAGGCGGTCGTCGTCGTCGTCCCGGCCGGCGACGCCGTTCTGCCTGATCCCGGCGCGGTCGTCTCAGCCGGTCGCCGCGCCGTCGCCCGCGTCGGCCTTCGCGGCCTTTTCGGGATCGTCGAGGACCACGCGGTGGCCTTGCTCGCGGCCGGCGACCGCTCGCTCTGCCGCGAGAGCGTCGAGCGCTGGGTGCGGGCCTTCGAGGAGGAGCTCGGGCGCCGCGCCGAGGCGGTCGAGCTGCGGTTCGGCGTCTGCGAGGTCCCCTGCTCCGGCGAGGCGGTTTGCGAGGGCCTCGCCCATGCCCGCCAGGCGGCGGCGATGTGCCGCCTCGGCAACGAAGGCAACCTGATCTGCTTCGACGACGTGCAGCTGATCGCTTCGCTCATCGACATCACCAACAGCGAGGCGATCGAGCGCTACATCGAGCGCACGATCGGCCGCCTCGAGGAGTACGACGGCCGTAAACACGCCCACCTGGCACAGACACTGGAGACATACCTCGATTGCTCCGGCGTCGCCCGCCACGCCGCCAAGGCGCTCTTCCTGCACCCGCATTCGCTGCGCTACCGCCTCCGCCGCATCTCCGAGATCCAGGGGATCGACCTCGAAGACCCGATGGCCCGCCTCTCCAGCCACCTGGCGCTGAAACTGCGGGCGATCGTCGCCCCTGAGGCTTGAGCACCGGCGACCCGATCCATGCACACTCCTGGCGCATGGATCGGGCCCGACATCCTCCACAGACGCCATAGTGGAGCAAGGCGGTGCGCGCCTACGCTCGCTGGCGTGGCGAACGAGGCGAGAGTCGTCGAGGAAGGTGCCGGCAGCTCGAGCGGCGACACTTTCTACTCGGTGCTGGCCGCCCGCGCCGCCGCCGAGCCCGACCGCCCCTACCTCCACGACGGCACCCGCAGCCGCAGCTACCGTGAGCTGCTGAGCGAGGTCGACGCCCTCGCCGCCGGCCTCGCCGGGCGCGGGATCGGCCGCGGCGACCGGGTCGTGCTCTGGCTCCCGAACGGGGTCGAGTGGGCGGTTGCCTTCTTCGCCTGCGCCCGCCTCGGCGCCGCTGCGGTGATGGCCGGGACCCGCCTGCGGGCGCCGGAGCTGCGCCACATCCTCGTCGACTCAGCCGCTCGGACGCTGATCTGGAAGCCCCGCTTCCTCAGCTTCGACTACGACGCGATGGTCGAGAACGCGATCCGCGATGGCCACGGCCGCCCCCTCGCCAACGTCCGCGACCTGCTCTCGGTCGGTGCCAGCGAAGTCCCCGGCGCGGTCCAGATCGACCGCCTTGCCGCCGGCGAGCTCGGCGAGCCGCTTGCCGACCCCGACGAGGTCGCCGTCATCTGTTACACGTCCGGCACCACCGACCAGCCGAAAGGCTGCCTTCACAGCCACCGCACCCTGGTCCGCAACGGCACCGTCGCCGCCAGGCTGACCGGCATCGGCCAGCGCGACCGCGTCCTCTGCCCGGTCCCGTTCGCGCACGTCTTCGGTTTCCACATGGGGGTCCTACAGACGGCGCTGAGCGGCGCCACCCTGGTCAACGGCGAGCCCTATGGAGCGGAGCGCCTGCTCGACCTGGCCGAGTCCGAGGGGGCGACGATCCTCTACATGGTGCCGGCGATGGCGCGCGAAGTCCTCGCCGCGCAGGGCCGAAACCCGCGCCAGCTCGACCGCCTCCGGGTTTGCCTGCTGGCCGGCGCGCCCGTCTCCGCGAAGCTCCGCGAAGCTGTCGCCGATCCCGGGGCCGGCCTCGGCTCGAAGCTCTCGATCGTCTACGGCTGCACCGAGGCGCCGACCCTGACCCAGCTCGATCCGGGCGCGCCGCCGTCCCGCCGGCTGCGCTCGGTCGGCCGCGCCACCCCCGGGGTCGAGCTGAAGATCTGCCGCCGCGGCAGCAGCCAGGAGCTGCCAGCGGGGGAGACCGGCGAGATCCTCGCCCGCGGCTACAACCGCATGCTCGGCTACCTCGACGACGACGAGGCGACCGCCCGCAAGCTGCGCGACGGCTGGCTTGCCACCGGCGACCTCGGCTGGCTCGACGAGGAGGGCTACCTGCAGTTCGTCGGCCGCGCCGACGAGATGTTCGTGGTCGGCGGCTTCAACGCCTACCCGCGCGAGATCGAGACCCGGCTCGAGGAGATGCCGGGCGTTGCTGAAGTCGCCGTCACCGGCGTGCCCGACCGCCGCCTCGGCCAGGTGCCGATGGCCTGGGCAACGGTCGAGGACCCGGGCCTCGACGAGGAGCAGATCATCGAGTGGACGCGCGACCGCATCGCCAGCTACAGGCGCCCACGCTACTGCCGCATCGTCGGCTCGCTGCCCCGCACCGCCTCCGGCAAGCTCTCGCGGGTGAAGCTGCAGTGGCTGGCGCGCCGCGCCCTGCCCGGGCTCGACTGGGACGGGGAAGGATGAGCGCCGCTTCGCCGCGGGTCCACACTGGCGTCCCGGCGCTGCGCTTCTCCCAGCTCGCGACCGGCGACGAGCTCCACGACGCCGCGACCGTCACCGAGGCACACCTGCTGCTCGGCACCGCCGTCTTCAACGATCCTGGCCCGAACCACCTGAACCGGCTTCAGGCCGCCGCCAACCGCTTCGGCGAGCGGATCGCCCCGGGGCCGCTCCTGGTCGGGATCATGTGCGGCTGCCTCGGAAACGTGCTCGGCTCGACCATCGTCGCCCTGCTCGAGCAGAGCGCCAGCTTCCGCCGCCCGGCCTTCATCGGCGACACCGTGCTCTGCCGCTGGACCGTCGCCGAGCTGATCCCGAAGCCGCATTTCGACGGCGGCGGCATCGTCGTCCTGGAGGGCGAGGCGAGCAACCAGGACGGCCTCGTCCTCGCCGCGATGAAGGCGACCCTGGCGGTCGCCGAGCGGCCGCTGTGGGAGCCGGCGGAGCCCCCGGACTTCGAGTCATCGACCCCCCAGCAGAGAGGTAGCGAGGAATGAAAGCGATCGGAATCGACGTCGGCGGCACCTTCACTGACTTCGTGCTGTTCGACAGCGAGGCCGGCGAGGTCGCCGTGTTGAAGCTCACCAGCGGAGGCGATACCAGCGCGACGATGGTCGAAGGGATCGAGGAGCTGTGCCGGCAGGCGGACGCGGCGCCGGCTGAGCTGGGCCTGGTCATCCACGGCACCACGGTCGCCACCAACGCGGTGCTCGAGTACGACGGTGCGAAGGCAGGGATGATCACCACCGAGGGCTTTCGCGACGTCACCCACATCGGCCGCCACCAGCGGCCGCAGAACTACTCGATTCAGCAGGACATCCCGTGGCAGGCGCGGCCGCTGGTCCAGCGCCGCCACCGCAAGCCGGTGCGTGAGCGGCTGGCGCCGCCCGACGGCGAGGTGCTGGTGCCGCTCGACGAGGACGGCGTTCGCGAGGCCGCCCGCGAGCTCGCCGCCGAGGGGATCGAAGCGGTCTCGGTCTGCTTCCTCTTCTCCTACCTGAACGACGCCCACGAGCGCCGCGCCGCCGAGATCGTGCGCGAGGAGATGCCCGACGCCTTCGTCTGCACCTCGAGCGAGATCGTCCCCCAGTTCCGCGAGTTCGAGCGCTTCACGACCACCGCCGTCAACGCCTTCGTCGGCCCGCGGGTCGAGCACTACATCGATCGCCTTCACACCCGCGTCCGGGAGAGCGGGGTGACCGCGCCGCTCAACATCATGCAGTCGAATGGCGGCACCGCCACCCCCGAGGTCGCTGCTCACAAACCGGTGACGCTGCTGCTCTCGGGCCCGGTCGGCGGCGTCATGGGCGGGATCTGGAGTGCCGGCGATCGACGCCGCCACCTGGCGACCCTCGACGTCGGCGGCACCAGCGCCGACATCGGGATCGTCACCGAGGAGGGCCTGGTCGAGGCCCGCGCCCGCGACACCTGGATCGCCGGCTATCCGGTGATGGTGCCGATCATCGACATCGAGACGATCGGCGCCGGCGGCGGCAGCGTCGCCTACCTTGACCAGGCGGGCGGGCTGCATGTCGGCCCCCGCAGCGCCGGCGCCGATCCCGGGCCCGCTGCCTACGGGCGCGGCGGCACCGAGCCCACGGTCACCGACGCCAACGTCGTCCTCGGGCGACTGCCGAGCGAGCTCGCGGGCCGGCTCGCCCTCGACCGCGAGGCAGCCGAGGCCGCGGTCTCGTCAGTCGGCGACCGGCTCGGAATGCCGGCGCTGGAGACGGCGGCCGGGATCATCCGCATCGTCAACGAGAACATGGCGGCGGCGCTGCGGATGAAGACGATCCAGCGCGGCCTCGACCCGCGCGAATTCCTTCTCTGCGGCTTCGGCGGCGCCGGGCCCCTGCAGGCGGCAGAGCTGGCCCGCATACTCGGGATGCCGGAAGTGCTGATCCCGCCCAACCCGGGCGTTACCTCCGCCGCGGGACTGCTCACCTCCGACCTCCGCTACGACGTCAGCCAGTCGTTCCTGCAGCCGCTCTCGCGGGTCGACCTCAGCCAGCTCGAGCGCGCCTTCTCCGAGCAGGAGGAGATGCTGCGCCAGCAGCTCCTGGCCGACGGCGCCGGCGAGGAGCAGATCACGGTCGAGCGCGCCGCCGACCTTCGCTACCACGGCCAGAGCTACGAGCTGAAGGTGGCGCTGCCGGCCGGGGAGGTCGACGTCAGCGCGATCGAGAAGCTGCGCGAGGCCTTCCACCGCGACCACGAGCAGGAGTTCGGGCACAGCTTCCCCGAGTTCGAAATCGAGCTCGTCAACGTGCGGCTGACCGGGGCCGGGGCGCTGCCGCACCTGCGCCATTCGCCGGTCGCCGCCGGCGACCTCGAGCAGGCGACGCTGCGCGAGGTCGAGGTCGGCTTCACCGTCGACGGCAGCGACACCCGCCTGCGGACGCCGGTCTTCGAGCGCGACCGCTTCCCGGTCGAGCAGCCCGTCGAGGGGCCGGCGGTCTTCGTCCAGCTCGACTCGACGACCCTGGTCCCACCGGGCTCCGAGGCCCGCCGCGACGAGGTCGGAAACCTCTTCATCACCGTCTGATCGCCGCATGAGCGCAAGGAGAGAGAACGCGATGGACCCGATCACCGCTCAGGTCATCCACGGCCGGCTCGACAGCATCGCCCTGGAGATGGCGCGGAAGCTCATCCGGATGGGCTTCTCGATCGTCATCAAGGAGTCCGAGGACATCGGCGCCGCGGTCACTGACGCCGACGGCTGGCAGCTGGCCGAGGCTGACACGACGCCGCTGCAGATGGGGCCGATCCCCTTTTACGTGCGGGGGATGAGGAAGGTGCTCGGCGAGCGTGGCGAAGAGATCCGTCCCGGCGACGTCTTCATCCACAACTCGCCCTACCTCGGGGCGTCGCACGCACCCGACCTCGGCCTGATCGTCCCGGTTTTCAAGGACGACGATCTGGTCGCCTTCTCGGCCACCACCGCGCACCACATGGACATCGGCTGCGCCAAGCCGGGCACCTCGGTGATCGACGCCGTCGACGAGTGGGCCGGCGGCCTGCGCTTCGAGGCGTTGAAGCTGCGCGAGGAGGGCCGGGACAACCAGGTCCTCTGGCAGATGATTGCCGACAACGTCCGCATCCCGCGGCTCGTGATCGGCGACATCGAGGCCCAGATCGCCGCCGCCGAGATCGGCGCCCAGCGCTTGCTGGCACTGTTCGAAGAGATGGGCACGGACCAGGTCTTCGCCGCCCAGAAGTGGTTCGAGGACTACTCGGAGCGGATGCTGCGGGCGGAGATCGAGGTGCTGCCCGACGGCGATTACTCGGCCGAGGGCTTCGTCGACGGCTTCCCCGACCTCGACGACCCCGAGAAGCGCGACCTGCGGATCGCGGTGACGCTGAAGGTGCGCGGCGACGAGCTCGAAGTCGACCTCACCGGCACCGCCCCCCAGCTCGCCGACCTGCCGCTGAACATGCCGCTCGAGGGGACGGTGATGTGCTCGGTCTTCACCGTCGTCCGCTCCGTCCTGCTCGACAGCGACAACCACGAGCCGGTGCCGCAGAACCGCGGCATCTCGCGGGCCTTGAAGGTGACAGCGCCCGAGGGCTGTCTCGCCAACCCGACCTTCCCGGCGCCGACCCTGGCCCGGGTGATGCCGGCCTGCGTGCTCACCGACACCCTGGTCAAGGCATTTGCCGAGATCGTCCCCGAGCGCTGCTGCGCCGGCTGCGGAACCCTCGCGATCCTCAGCTACAGCGGCGTCAAGGACGGGGACTACTGGGTCCACATGGACATCCACGAGGGCAGCTACGGCGCCCGCTGGACCAAGGACGGGATGGACGCGGTCGACACGCTCTTCACCAACACCCGCTGTGCGCCGGTGGAGGAGATCGAGACCGAGTACCCGCTGCGCTGCCTGCGCTGGGAGCTGAACGATTACGAGGTGGGCCACGGCCAGTTCCGGGGCGGCAAAGGCGGCCTGCGCGAATTCCAGTTCCTCACCGACGGCTACATCTCCAGCGAGGCCGATGGCCAGCGGCACCGCCCCTGGGGCCTCGCCGGCGGCGACTCCGCCCACCCGGCCGAGATCTGGGTCCTCGACCCCGACGGCGCCGCCGAGCAGCTTTCCTCGAAGCTGCCCGGGCGCTCGACCCGAAGTGGGCAGATCTACCGCCTGATCGCCGCCAACGGCGGCGGCACCGGCCCGGCGCGCGAGCGCGATCCGCAGCTGGTGCTCGAAGACTGGCTCGACGGCATCGTCACCCTCGAGCAGGCCGAGGAGGCCTACGGCGTCGTCATCGACGCTGCCGCCAAGGCCGTGCTGAGCGAGGAGACCGCCGCCCGCCGCGGCAAGTCAGGAGCCGCCGCCCGGTGAGCGTCGAGCACTCGCTCGAGGGCGGGGTCCTCACCCTCACCCTCGCGCGCCCGCAGAAGCTCAACGCGATCTCCCCGGCGCTGGCGGCCGAGCTCCAGGCGGGCCTGGTCCGCGCCGGGGAGGACGACGTCCGCGTCGTCCTCCTGCGCGGCGCCGGTCGCAGCTTCTGCGCCGGCGCCGACGTCCGGCTCGCGCTCGGCGCCGATCGGGCCGGGGCCGAGCGCTTCCTCGATCTCCTGGCCGACGTTCTGCGCCGCATCCACGCGCTGCCGAAGCCGGTCGTCGCGGCCGTCCAGGGCGACGCGGTCGGCGGCGGCGCCGAGCTGGCCCTGGAGGCCGACCTGCGGATCGTCGCCGACGATGCCCGCCTCTGCTTTCCCGACGTTGGCCTCGGCTCGACCCCGGCCTCGGCCTACCAGCTGGTCCGCCACCTCGGCCGCGCCCGGGCGATGCGGATGGCGCTGCTCGGCGAGCCGCTCGACGCGGCTGAGATGGAGGAGCTCGGCCTCACCGTCGGGGTGGTCGCGCCGGAGCGCCTAAAGGCCGCCGCCGCGACCCTCGCTGTGCGCCTTCGCGATGCCGGCCCTGCTCGCTCTCTCGCCCTCGCCAAGCAGGCGGTCACCCGCGCCGCCGAGGGCAGTCGCGAGGCCGAGCTCCGCGCCAACGTCGGCGCCATGCTGGCCTGCCACGAGGACCCTCGCCAGCGCGCCTACGTGTCCGCGTTTGGCCGCCCCGGCGCCGATGCTCAACAGTGAAGCAATGGCGCCCCCGCATCTGCTTCCCCCTTGCCATATCGCGGTTGCTCCCGCGTTCCTAGATTGGCCTGAGGCAATCGACGATTGGAGCGAGAGATGAAGTTCGGCGTCAGCCTGGGCGATGCCCCCCACACCAAGTCCCTCGGCCTGCTGCGTGCCGCCGAACGGGCCAACTTCGACCAGATCTGGGTCTGGGACTCCCACATCATCTGGCAGGAGGCCTACTCCCTGATGGGATGGCTGATCGGCGAAAGCGAGAACGACCAGCTCGAGTGGGGGACCTGCGTGACCAATCCAGTCACCCGCGACCCGATGGTCGTCGGCAGCGCCTTCGCCACGCTCAACCAGATCACCGGCGGTCGCGTGATCTGCGGGATCGGCCGCGGCGATAGCTCGGTGCGGGTGATCAAGCGCCGACCCTCCAACTTGGCCGGGCTCGAGGCCGCCGTCGACACCATCCACAAGGTCGGCATCGGCGACAAGTTCCAGACCGAGGAGGGGACCGAGGCGCAGATGCCCTGGGCGGGCGGCGGAACCCGGGTCTACGTTGCCGGCTATGGCCCAAAAGCGCTGAAACTGGCCGGCCGCGTCGCCGAGGGCGTGATCTTCCAGATCGCCGACCCGTTCGTGATCGAGTGGGGGATGCAGCACGTCCGCGCCGGCGCCGAAGAGGCCGGCCGCGACCCCGACGCACTGACGATCCACTGTGCTGCCGCCACCTTTATCTCCGATGACATCGACCAGGCCCGCCAGCAGACCCGCTGGTTCCCGGCGGTGGTCGGCAACCACATCGCCGACGTCCTCCGGCACCATGACCCCGATGGCCTGCCGGACGAACTGATCGACTTCGTCAAGAATCGCAGCGACTACGACTACCGCGAGCACGCCGAGCCCGGCACCGACCACTCGCAATACATCACCGACGACATCGTCGATCGCTTCTGCGTGATCGGCGACCCCGACCAGATCCGCGAGAAGCTGCACGTCCTCGAGGGTCTCGGCGTCTCCGAGTTCAACATCTACCCGCACGTCGATGACGTCGAGGACCTGCTGGTTCGCTACGGCAAAGAGTTCGCGCCGGAGTTCCGGGCGGCGGCCGCCTAGGCGCCGCCCGTGCGCGGCGAGTCTAAGCCGAGGGCGCCGCGCTGGTTCGCGCTGCCCGCCGAGGATTCCGGCGCGGAGCCGGCTGGTGCCGGCATCCGCTCGCTGGCGGTGGTCGGCGGCGGCCAGATGGGCTCCGGGATCGCCGAGGTGGCGGCCCGCGCCGGGCTCGAGGTGACGATCCTGGAGCTCGGCGAGAGCGAGCTCGCTCGTGCTCGCTCACGCATCGGCACCAGCCTCGGCCGCGCCCTCGACAAGGGGCGAATCGAGGCCGCCGAGCGCGACCTGGTCCTCGCCCGCGTCTCCTTCACGACCGAGTGGGCCGGGATCGACGGCGCTGACGCCGCGGTCGAGGCGGTGGTCGAGGACCTGGGCGAGAAGCGCCGGGTCTTCGCCGAGCTCGACCGCTGCCTGCCGGATGCGCTCTTCCTCGCCTCCAACACCTCCTCGGTCCCGATCATGAGCGTGGCCAGCGCCACCGCCCGCCCGCATCGGGTGCTCGGCCTCCACTTCTTCAACCCGGTGCCGGTGATGGACCTGGTCGAGGTGGTGCCTTCGCTGGCGACCGATCCCGACGTGGTCGACGCGGCCGGCCGCTTCGTCACCGGCGACCTCGGCAAGGCGGCGATCCGCGCCCCCGACCGTGCCGGCTTCGTCGTCAACGGTCTGCTGATCCCTTACATCCTCTGCGCCGTAAGAATGGTCGAAGCGGGCCCGAGCTCGCGCGAGGAGATCGATCTCGGAATGGTCAATGGCTGCCACCATCCGATGGGCCCCCTGCGGCTCGCCGACCTGATCGGCCTGGATACCGTGCTGGCCGTCTCGCGCAGCCTCTACGAGGAGTTCCACGACGGCTTCTACAGCGCCCCGCCGCTGCTTCGGCGGATGGTCGAGGCCGGCAAGCTCGGCCGTAAGGCCGGGGCCGGGTTCTACGCCTACGACGGCCCCGGCACGGTGCTTGTCCGCAATGATTTGAACACCACAGAGAGGATCAGATGAAGGCCAACTGCGCCGTCGTCCAGCTCAACCTGAGCGACGACAAGAACGACAACATCGCCCGCTGCGCCGACGGCGTGCGGGAGGCCGGGAAGGAGGGAGCGCAGATCATCTGCCTCCCCGAGCTGGCGACGTCCCAGTACTTCTGCTACGCGATGGAGCGCAGCTTCATGGACCTCGCCGAGCCGATTCCGGGCCCGGCGACCGAGGTCGTCGGGGCGGCGGCGAAGGAGGCCGACGCCTGGGTGATCCTGCCGCTGTACGAGCTCGGCGAGGACGAGCAGCTCTACAACTCGGCAGCGGTGATCAACCGCCAGGGCGAGGTCGTCGGGAACTATCGCAAGAACGTGATCCCGCTGATGGAATTCACCGGGGTCACCGGGGTCGAGAAGTTCTTCTTCCGTCCCGGCAACCTCGGCTACCCGGTCTTCGAGACCGATCTAGGGATCACGATCGGGATCACCATCTGCTACGAGCGTCATTTCCCCGAGGGCCCGCGGAGCCTCGCTCTCGCCGGCGCCGACGTCATCTTCGTTCCCACCGCGACCCCCGCCGGACGTGAATTATGGGAAGTCGAGCTGCGGGCGATGGCGATCGCCAACCTGCTCTGGGTCGGTGGCGTCAACCGGGTCGGCCGCGACCGCGGCGACGACGTCTCGGAGATGGAGTTCTACGGGCAGTCGTTGTTCAGCGCCCCGAACGGTGAGGTCGTCGCCCGCGCCACCGGCGGCGACGCCGAGATCGTCTACGCCGAGATCGACACCGAGCGCAGCCGCCAGCTGCGCGAGGACTGGGGCTTCTTTCGTGACCGTCGCCCCGAGATCTACGAGGCGATCACGGCGCCCTGAGGCGCGCCGACCACGCCGAGGAGATGGACGCGCACGGCGACCTCGCGTCGCTGCTCGAGCGACGGGCCCGGGAGACGCCGGATCGGCCCTTCCTGGTGATGGCCGAGGCCCAGCTCGGCTTCGGCGAGTTCAACCAGCGCGTCAACCGGGTCGCCCACGGCCTCCGCCGGCACGGGGTGGGGGCGGGCGACCGGGTGGCGATCATGCTCCGCAACTCGCTCGAGTTCCTGCTCAGCTCCTACGCGCTGAAGAAGCTGGGGGCGGTCGAGGTCGCGATCAACACCGGCTTCCGCGGCTCCGGCCTCGTCCACGTCGTCAACCTCACCGAGGCGCACCTGCTGGTCACCGAGGACGAGTTCGCGGCGGCGTTGGCGGCGGTGCGCGGGGAGCTGGCGAGCCTTCGAACGGTGGCCGTGGTCGGCGACGTCGAGGCCGCCGCGGCCGAGCTGCCCGGCCTCGAGCTCGTGCCCTTCGCCGCCTTCGAGAGCGATCGCGACGAGGACCCCGCCCGCGAGGTGAAGCCGACCGACCTCGCCACCGTCCTCTTCACCTCCGGCACCACCGGCCCGTCGAAGGGGTGCATGCTGTCGCACCGCTACGCGCTGCGGACGGCGGAGGTGATCTCGGAGGCGATCGGGCTGCGCGCCGAGGACTGCCTCTACTGCCCGTTCCCGCTCTACCACGTCGACGCCGCCTTCCTCACCGTGGCGCCGGCGATCCACCTGGGCGCCCGCGCCGCGATCGGTCGCCGCTACAGCGCTAGCGGCTTCTGGGACGAGGTTCGCGCCTTCGGGGCCACCGTCTTCGACTTCATGGGGGCGACGCTGGCGATCCAGTGGAAGCGCGAGCCGCTCGCCGAGGACGCCGACAACCCGGTCCGGCTCGCCTGGGGGGTGCCGATGCCGCGCTGGCGCGAGCAGTTCGAAGAGCGCTTCGATCTCAAGCTGGTCCACGCTTACGGCCTCACCGACGGCGGCATGCCCTGCTGGGAGGACCCGGAGGCCGAGGAGCCGTTCGCCTCCTGCGGCCGGCCGCGCTTCCCCTACGACGTCCGCATCCTCGACGAGGACGACAACGAGCTGGGGCCCGGCGAGGTCGGGGAGATCGCGATCCGCGGCCTCGAGCCCGACGTCGTCATGAAGGGCTACTGGGGGATGCCGGAGGCGACGCTCGCGACCTTCCGCAACCTCTGGCTCCACACCGGGGACTACGGCCGCAAGGACGAGGAGGGATACCTCTTCTTCGAGGGTCGCAAGACGGACGCGATCCGGCGCCGCGGCGAGAACATCTCCGCCTGGGAGATCGAGGAGGTGCTCAACGGTCACCCGGCGGTCGCCGAGGCGATCGCGGTCGGGGTGCCCAGCGAGCTAACCGAGGAGGACGTGAAGGCCGTGGTGGTGCTGCGGCCCGGCGCCACGCTCGAGGCCGATGAGCTGCGCGAGTTCTGCCGCGAGCGGATGGCTCGGTTCATGGTCCCCGAGTACGTCGAGTTCGTCGCCGAGATCCCGAAGACGGCGACCGGCAAGCCGGAGAAGTACAAGCTCACCGGCGCAGCAGCCACGCCACCTGGGCCTGCCGCTCGACCACCGCGGCTATCACCGCCGCCTCCCCGGCCGTCGCGCCGGTAGCGACCACGCCGTGGCCGGCGAGAAGCGCCGCCCGCGAGCCGCGCAGGACCTCCGTCGCCGCGACGGCGAGCTCGGCGCTGCCACCGACGGCGAGGGCGGCGGTGCGGATCGGACCGGTGCGGTAATAGGCGTTGTCCTCGAGCTCGGGCAGCAGCTCCTCGCCGAGGAAGCTCCAGGCGGTGGCGTGGGGGCTGTGGGTGTGGACGACGCCGCCGACCTCGGGGCCGGCGGCGTAGGCGGCCGCGTGCAGCTGCCACTCGAGCGACGGCTCGCCGCCGCTGGCGTTGCCAGCCTCATCGATGACCACCAGCTCCTCGGACTGCAGGGCCCGGTAGTCGCGCCTGGTCGGGGTGACGATGAAGCCGTCGCCGCGGCGGGCGCTGACGTTGCCGAGCGTGCCGATCACGGCGCCGCTCCGCAGCAGCTCGCGGGCGACCTCGACGACTTCTCTGCGCACCTCACGCTCGTCGGCCATCCGGTCCTGCACGCTATCCGGGCCCGCCGGGCTGGCGGGTGCACCAGAGTGGACGATTTCGGTCGGCCAGTTTCTACCTGGAACGGCGCCCTTCCTTGGGTTGCGCCGGAGAGGCGGGACCGGGATGCTCTTCTTGATATAAAATCAAAAACCACCGCCTTTCCCGTCACTCCACCAAAGCCAATGGACCGGAAATCAGATTCGAGCTTTTCCACCGTCCGTGATTTGGGAGTCGCCTCGGACCCTGAGCTCAAGGTCGACCGCGATCGGGTGAGCGACAAGATCGAGCGCTATCTGTGCGAAGCGATCCTCAGCGGCCGCTACCAATCTGGCGAACGCCTTTCGCCCACCGCCCTGGCCAAGCAGTTCGACGTCAGCGCGATGCCGGTCCGGGAGGCCCTCGTCGCCCTGCACAAGGTCGGCCTGGTGGAGATGGTCGCGCGGCGGGGATTCCGCGTCGCCCAGCTGTCCTGGCGCGACATCGAGGACGCGTTCGCGGTCCAGGCCTTCATCAGCGGACGCCTCGCGGCCTCGGCCGCGGCCGTGATCGCTCCCGACGACGTGGCGGGGCTGCGGCGCCTGCAGGAGGAGATCGAGGGCACAGCGGACGAGGGCGGAGCCAGCGCGGCGGCACGGATCGAGACGCTCAACTACTCGTTTCACCGCACGATCAACATGCTCAGCGACGCGAATCAGCTGCGCCGGTTCCTACGGGTGACGACGTGGGCGATCCCGCGGCAGCTGCACGCCGTGATCCCCGGCTGGATCGAGAGCACGGTAGGCGAGCACCGGCGCATCATCGACGCCCTCGAGGCGCACGACGGCGCCACCGCTCGAAACCTGACGGAGGAGCACGTGCGCCGGGCCGGCGCGCTGGTCCTCGAGCAGCTCGTCGGCGGCGGGTCGTGGGACCGGGAGGGCCCGACGCTCGCCCCGGTGCCACGCGCAGCGGGCATCGAGGCGGCCAAGGGGTGACTGCCGCCGGCGACGGCCTCGGGCAGGCGGCCGTCGCAGGGATCGGGACCGCTGGGTTCGCCCGTTCGACCGAGGAGAGCGTCGCCAAGCTGGCCGACCGCGCCCTTGGGTTGGCCCTCGAGGACGCTGGCCTCGCCCGCAGCGACGTCGACGCCCTCTTCGTCCACATCGGCTCGCCGCGCGGACTCGACTACGACCTGCTCGCCCGCCTGCTCGCGCTCGACGTCCGCTACGCCAGTCAAACCTGGTCGCACGGGCGCTTCACCGCGACCCTGCTCCAGCACGCTGCTCTCGTCGTCGGGGCGGGGCTGGCGCGATGCTCGCTCTGCCTCGGCGCCTTCCGCAACAGCCCCTTCGACCGCCACGGGACGAGCGCCTTCCCGGACTTCGTCGAGGCGCTGCGGGAGGGCGGCGGCCCGCACGCCGAGCAGCCGGCGTCCGGGCTGGCGGCGCCGGTCGGCGGCGCGGCGCTCTCCACCCAGCGGTACCTCGAGCAGTACGGGATCGAGCGAGAGAAGCTGGCGGCGGTGCCGATCGCGCAGCGCAAGGCGGCGTCGCGCAACCCGCTCGCCGTCCTCACCGCTGAGATCTCAGCCGCGGACTACGCTCAGTCGCCGTTCGTGGTCGAGCCGCTGCGCCGGCTCGACTGCTCGCTGCCGGTCGACACCGCGGTCGCGGTGCTGATCACCTCGCTCGAGCGAGCGCGGTCGCTGCGGGCCAGGCCAGTCCGGATGGCGGCCTTCCAGGGGATGCACGCCGGCCCGAACGAGTTCGTCTTCGGCAAGCCCGGGCTTGGCGTCAACCAGCGCGACTGCGGCCCGAGCCCGCCGCTCGGCGCCGCCGAGCCGGTCTTCGCGCGGGCCGGGATCGGCCCGGCCGAGGTCGGCGCCCTCTACTGCTATGACGGCTTCTCGCCCCAGGTCCTCTGGACCCTCGAACGGTTCGGGTTCTGCGGCGAGGGGGAGGCGGCCGACTGGGTCCAGGACGGGCGCATCGAGCTCGGCGGCGCGCTGCCGGTCAACACCAACGGCGGGCACCTCTCGGAGGGGCACTCCAACGGCTGGGGGCAGACGGCCGAGATCGTGCGCCAGCTACGCGGCGAAGCGGCGGAGAGGCAGATCGCCGGCTGCGAGACGGCGATGTGGGCAACGACTCTGGGGGACGCGATCGTCTATGCCGCCTAGGGGAACGCTGCCGATCCACGACTTTCCGGGCACCGGCATCGGCGCCGAGCTGCTGCCGCTGCCCAGCGCCGACACCGCGCCGTTCTACCAGGCGCTTGCGGCCGGCGAGCTGCGGCTGCAGCGCTGCGCGGAGTGCGGGCGGCTGCGTTACCCGATCGCGCCGGTCTGCCCCTGGTGCGCCGCGCCTGACTTCGAGTGGGACCCGGCGCCGACCGGCGGCGAGGTGCACGCCTGGGTGCGCTACCACCGCGCCTTCGTTCCCGCTTTCGCGGGCATCGTGCCCTACGTGGTCGTGAGCGTCGCGCTCGAGCGCGGCCCGCGCCTGGTCGGGCGGCTCCTCAGTGCGGCCGAGCCGGCCACCGCGATGCCGGTCGAAGCTGTGCTCGAGCAGTGGGCAGACGGCTCCCGCGTGCCGGCGTTCGTCCCGCGCGAGGGCGGGGGAGCAGGTTGAGGGCGGCGCTCGTCAACCGTCCCGGGCCGCCGTCGGTCCTCGAGCTCGCCGAGGTGCCGGCGCCCGAGTGCGGCCCCGGTGAGGTGCTCGTGCGGGTCCAAGCCTGCGGCGTCTCCTCGCGCGACATCGTCGAGCGCAACGGCACCTATAGGCGCGACGTCAGCTACCCGCTGATCATGGGCCTCGAGATCAGCGGCACGGTGGCTGAGGTGGGCGAGCGGGTCGAGGATCTGCGCTCCGGCGACCACGTCTGCACGAAAGCCTTTGCCAGCTGCGGGTGCTGCCGCCTCTGCCGCAGCGGGCGCGAGTCGACCTGCCTCCGGCGCCGGCCGGTGCGCGGCGGCTACGGCGAGCTCACCGCGGTCGCTGCCGATGCCGTCGTCCGCGTCCCCGACGAGATCCCGTTCGAGGAGAGCTGCACCCTCGGCCCCGCGGCCGGGGTCGCGCTCAACGCAGTGCGTGACGTCGCCCGGGTCACGGTTGGCGAGACGGTCCTCGTCACCGGCGCCTCCGGCGGGGTCGGCTCGCCGGCGGTGCAGCTGGCGCGGCTCGCCGGTGCCCGGGTCATCGCCCTCACCCGCGACCCGGCGAAGGAGGCGGCGCTGCGGGCCGACGGCGCCGAGGAGGTCATCGTTCAGTCGGGGGGCGAGGTCGCGGAGCGGGTCCGCGCCCTGACCGGCGGCGAAGGCGCCGACGTCGTGCTCGACACCGTTGGCAGCCGCCTCTTCGACCTCTGCTTCGACAGCCTCGCGGTGCACGGGCGACTCGCCCTCGTCGGCGAGCTGTTCGGCGAGGAGATCTCGATCAACCCCGCCCGGATCTTCTTCAAGCGTGCTCAGCTGCTCGGCGTCGGCAGCGTCAGCAGGGCCCAGCTCGAGGACGTGGTTGCGCTGCGGGCGGCCGGGCGCCTCGCCGTCCGCGTCGCCAAGGCGCTCCCGCTCGAGCGGGTTCAGGAGGCACACGAACTGGTTGAAGCGGCGGCGCTGCCGGGCAGGGTCGTGATCACCCATCGACAAGAGGAGGTTCCGAGATGACCGAGTCCGACCGCCTGCGGGAAGTCACGTTCCGCTCGGCCGAAGTGTTGTGCGACGTCGTCCGCGAAATGGACGTGACCCAGGACGAGCTCCACGCCGCCGCCGGCTTCCTCAACCGGCTCGGCGAGGCTGGGGTGTTTCCGAGCATGCTCGACATCGGCTTCGCGATGACAGTGATCGACCGCGAGCGCGAAGGCGCGCTGGGGACGCGGCCGAACCTCGAGGGGCCGGAGTACCGGCCCGGCGCGCCCGAGCGGCCTGGCGGCTCGCTGCTCGAGCAGGAGCCCGGCGCCGGTGCGCAGATGCTGACCCTGACCGGGACGGTCACCGACGTCGCGACCGGCGAGCCGATCGAGGGGGTCGAGCTCGACTTCTGGCACGCCGACGAGCACGGCGGCTACGACCGCGACGGCTGGCACCTGCGCGGCGTCGTCCGCACGGGCGAGGGCGGGACCTACACGGCGCGGACGTTGCTGCCGAAGGATTACGCCGAGCACGAAGGCGACCCGATCGGCGAGCTGCTGGAGATGATGGGGCGCGATCGCTACCGCGCCGCCCACATCCACCTGAAGGTCCGGGTCGGCGGCGAGGAGTGGCTGACGACGCAGGTCTTCCGCGGCGACTCCCCCTACCTGGAGACCGACTACGTGATCGGCGCGGTCAGCGACGATCTCGTGCTCGACCTCCAGCAGTCCGGCTCGGGCGAGGGCCGGGAGGAATTCGACGCGGTCTTCGACCTCGCGCTCGAAGCGCCCGCCGGGGCCGGGCGGTGAGCGCACGGGCGCGGCTGCTCGAAGCAAGCTCGACCGTCGCCGCGCCGGGCGCGCTCGAGCCCTTCTCCGCGGCGCTGATCGAGCGGCTCGGCTTCGGCGCCCTCTATCTCGGCGGCAACGCGATTGGGGCACACCTCGGGGTCGGGCAGCCGTTCGCGACCCAGACCGAGACGCTGGAGCTCGCCGCCGGGGTCGTGCGCACGGTCTCGGTCCCGGTCGTGCTCGACGTCGGCGCCGGGTTTGGCGAGCCGACGCACGTTCATCGCACCGTCCGCGAATGCAAGCGGATCGGGGTTGCCGCGATCCACCTCGACGACCAGCCCTACCCCAAGCGTGCCGGATACCACCGCGGGCACGCCTTGCTGGCGCCGACGGGACAGGCCGTGGACCGGCTGCGGGCGGCGGTCGAGGAGCGCGGCGAGGACGACTTGGTGGTGATCGCGCGGACCGACGCCCTGCGCGCGACCGGCTCGCCACAGGTCACAGCCGAACGCTGCCACGCCTACGCCGAGGCGGGGGTGGACGCCCTCCTGGTGCTGGATCTAGAGCCCGAGGGGCTGGCCGAGCTGGCGGGGGGCCTGCCGGACCTGCCGCTCGTCTGGATCGGCGCTACCTCGGGGCCGAGCCCGACCCTGGCCGAGCTGGATGCGGCCGGCTTCCGGCTCGCGCTCTTTCCCTTCAACACGCTCGCCGCGATCGCCGAGGCGATCGCTGAGACTTGGCGGCCGCTGGCCGCAGGCGGTCGGGTCGAGCAGTCCTCGCAGCTGCTCGCGGAGACCAAGCAGGCGGTCAACGAGCTGGTCGGGCTCCCGGCTTACTGGGAAGTCGAGGAGCTGACGGTCGAGCGCGCCG
>DASXFL010000093.1:0-9035 GCA_036489595.1 Solirubrobacterales bacterium | reverse complement strand
CTTTTCCCGCGCATATCGCCTGAAAAGGCAACCTCGCGGCAAGCCGTAGGCGAGGTTCGGCCAAAAAAGAGGGCCCGGCGCGGTGCCGGACCCTCGAAGACGCTCCCCTTGGGGGAGGTCCTTACATCATGCCGCCCATGTCGGGCATGCCGCCGGGCATGCCGCCGGCGGCGCCGTCCTCCGGCGGTTCGGCGATGATCGCCTCGGTCACGAGGATGTTCTTGGCGATCGAGGCGGCGTTCTGGAGCGCCGAGCGGGTGACCATCGTCGGGTCGATGACGCCGGCCTTGATCAGGTCCTCGTACTCGCCGCTGGCGGCGTTGAGGCCTTCCCCGGTCTTCAGCTCGCGGACCTTGTTGACGACGACCGAGCCCTCGAGGCCGGAGTTCTCGGCGATCTGGCGGACTGGCTCCTCGAGCGCGCGGTGGATTATCCGAGCGCCGGTGGTCTCGTCGGCTTCGCCGCCGAGCTTCTCCGGGTCCAGGTCGGACTGCGCGTTCAGCAGTGCCACCCCACCGCCCGGCACGACACCCTCCTCGAGCGCGGCGCGGGTCGCCTGCAGCGCGTCCTCGACGCGGTGCTTTTTCTCCTTCCTCTCGGTCTCGGTCGCGGCGCCGACTTTGACGACGGCGACGCCACCGGCCAGCTTCGCCAGACGCTCCTGGAGCTTCTCGCGATCGAAATCGGAATCGGTGTTCTCGATTTCCTGTTTGATCTGCTTGATCCGGCCTTTGATCGCCTCGGCGTCACCGGCACCGTCGACGATCGTCGAGGTGTCTTTGGAGACGACCACGCGGCGGGCTTTGCCGAGCTGGTCGAGCTGGGTGTTCTCGAGTTTGAGGCCGAGCTCCTCGGTGATCACCTCGCCGCCGGTGAGGATCGCGATGTCCTCGAGCATCCGCTTGCGGCGGTCGCCGAAGCCGGGGGCTTTGACGGCTACGCCGGTAAAGGTGCCGCGGAGCTTGTTGACGACCAGGGTCGCGAGGCACTCGCCCTCGACGTCCTCGGCGACGATCAGCAGCGGTTTGCCGCTCTGCATGACCTGCTCGAGCACCGGCAGGATGTCCCGCACGGAGCCGATTTTCTGGTTGGCGATGAGGACGTAGGGGTCCTCGAGCACCGCCTCCATGCGGTCCTGATCGGTGACCATGTAGGGGTTGATGTAGCCCTTGTCGAACTGCATCCCCTCGGTGAACTCGAGATCCATGGCCAGGGTCTGGCCCTCCTCGACGTTGACCACGCCCTCTTTGCCGACTTTCTCGATCGCGTCGGCGATCAGCGAGCCGATCTCGTCGTCGCCGGCGGAGATCGCGGCGACGCGGGCGATCTGGTCTTTGCCCGCGACCTCTTTCGACTGCTTGTCGCGGAGGTTCTCGACGACCGCCTCGACCGCCTTCTCGATGCCGCGGCGCAGCGCCAGCGGGTTGGCCCCGGCGGCGACGTTCTTCAGGCCCTGGCGGACGATCGTCTGCGCCAGCAGGGTCGCCGTCGTGGTGCCGTCACCGGCGACGTCGTTGGTCGCGGTCGCGACCTCGCGGACGAGCTGGGCGCCCTGATTCTCGAAGACGTCCTCGACCTCGACCTCGCGGGCAATGGTGACGCCATCGTTGGTGATCGTCGGCGCGCCGAACTTTTTGTCGAGCACGACGTAACGGCCTTTCGGGCCGAGGGTGACCTTGACGGCGTTGGCGACGGAATCGACGCCGGCCTGCAGGGCCCCCCTCGCCTCCTCTGCGTACTTCAGCTCCTTGTGAGCCATTTGCTTTCAGTCCTCCTTGGTTCGGTAAGTCCGGTGTCCGGGGGGTCAGGCGACCTTGGCCAGGACGTCCGACTCGCGTAGCACGAGCAGGTCGTCGCCGTCGACGACGATGTCGGTGCCGCCGTATTTGGAGTAGAGGACCTCGTCCCCCTCCTCGACGTCGAGTGGGCGGCGGCTGCCGTCCTCGTTGAGCGCGCCGTCGCCGACGGCGAGCACCTTGCCCTTCTGCGGCTTCTCTTTCGCCGTGTCCGGCAGAACGATGCCGCTGGCGGTGGTCTCCTCCTCGTCGACTGGTTTGACGATGAGGCGGTCCCCGAGGGGCTTCAGATTCATACGTGAACCTCCGTCTTCAGGTAAGTGAGTGCAGGTAAAGCTGGGGATCGCCGCTCTGAAGCCAATTTCGCTCCTTGCGGCGTTTGGCACTCTAGTAGCAAGAGTGCCAACGCCTGTGAAGATAGCGAAACGGGACCGCCGGTCAAGCCCGGGTCAGTCCGAGGCCAGCAGGCGGCAGCCGAGGAGGGCGGCGATGCCCTCGCCGCCGCGGGCCATCACCCAGTCGTGGTTCCACTCGAAGGCGCCGCGCAGCAGCGGCGCCAGGCGGTTCATCCACGGCTTCGTCGTCCGCACGTCCCACTCGTAAAGGACGGCGGTCACCCTGTCCTGCTCGTAGAGCCGCCAGCGGCCGACCCCGGCGAGCTCGCCGCGGGCCCGGCCTTCGAGCAGGGTCGGCCGCTCGACCCGGGTCGTCTCGATCTCGAACTCGACCCGGTAGGGCAGCAGGCTGCGCCAGACCATGCGCGAGACGGTGCCGACGTCGCCGCCGCCCAGCGGCCGGCTGACCTCCTCGGCGATCTCGACCCCGCGCCACCAGCTCGGCCAGCTCTCCTGGTCGTGGAGTGCGTCGAAGACCGGCTCGCGGCGGCAGTCGAGCAGCCAGGTGGTGAGGAAGGAGTAGTCGGACACGTCGAGCTGTTCCTTTTTGCTCGCTACACGGACATAAGGAACAGTCCAGCGGGCCTCAGTTGTGGCGGGGCGTCTCCCCGTTGCCGATGTGCGGCGCCGGCGGCTCGACGATCTGCGAGAAGCGGATCACCGTGACCAGGTCGTCGTCGTCGATCGGGCGGCTGTACAGCTGCTCGAGGAAGCGCTTGGTTTCGTCGAGGCGGCGGAACTCGGGATTGTCGTGCTCGATGTCGCGCCGCGAGAGCCGCGCCAGCTGCTTCACCTCGACGTCGTCGATGACCGCGGTGAAGATCTTCTCGCGGGGGCTGTGGCGGGGCCCGACGGTGATCCAGACGACCTGGCCGCGCTCGTACTTATTGCTCTTGTCGCCGAGCCGGATCGTCGCCGTCTTGCGGCCCCGCTTGAGCTGGTCGATGAAGAACGCCGAGTAGAAGTTCAGTACGTAGATGCCACCGCGCATGGGCGTCCGGAGCCTATAGGAGTGCCGATCGGCCGCTTCCCTGGACGTCTGTTCGGGGGGGAGGCTGAAGCGATCCGGCAGGACTTCCGATGAGTGAAGTCCATGCTCGGCGCAGGCACCAGCCCCCGTCCCGGCCGCCTCCTCCTGACCGCCGCCACCGCGGTGGCGCTGCTGCGGCACCAGCGCCGCCACCACCACCTGCGGCGGCAAGAAGGTGACGATCATGGGCACCCCGGGCAACGACACGATCGTCGGCAAAGGCGCCAGCGACGTGATCGACGGCGGCGGCGGCAACGACGAAGCAGTCGTCGACAAAGCGGATCCGAAGCCGATCAGCTGCTGACTCCCACGCAGTTGTCCCCGCTATGCGGGGACAACTGCCGGTCGCGGCTCACTGCTCGCTGAAGCCGCCCTCGCCGATCAGCGGCACGAAGCGGCAGGGGGCGACGGTGGCGCGGGTCATCCGCTCGCCGTGGCGGTGGAAGGCGACCAGGGCCTCCTCGCCTTCCTCGACGACCGGCACCACCAGGCGGCCGCCGTCGCGCAGCTGCTCGACCAGCGCCGGCGGCGGGCCGGGGGCGGCGGCATGCACGGCGATCGCCGCGAACGGCGCCCGCTCGGGGTCGCCGAGACTGCCATCGCCAACCTCGAGGTGGACGTTGGCGACCTCGCCAAGCTGGGCGAGGGCGCGGCGGGCCGAGCGCGAGAGCTCGGGGTCGCGCTCGATGCTGATCACCTCGGCCGCCAGCAGGGCGAGGACCGCGGCCGAGTAGCCGGAGCCGGTGCCAACCTCGAGCACCCGCTCGGGGCCGGTCAACGCCAGCTCCTGGCAGATCGCGGCGACGATCCAGGGCTGGGAGATCGTCTGCCCGCCGCCGATCGGCAGCGCCGAGTCGGCGTAGGCGCGGTGGCGGAGGCGGCGCGGCACGAACTGCTCGCGCGGCACCTCGCCGATCGCGGCGAGGACGCGCTCGTCCCAGATGCCGCGGGCGCGAAGCTGGCTCTCGACCATCGCGGCGCGGCGGGCAGCGTAGTTGCTCATGACGCTGCTCAGGGGCGTCAATAGATGTAGTTCCGCAGCTTGGGCGGGTCGAGCACGGTGACGCGGCCGCGACCGGCACGGACGACGCCGGCCCGCTCGAGCTCGGCGAGGAAGCGGCTGACGCTCTCGCGCGAGGTGCCCGCGAGCTGGGCAAGGTCGGTCTGGTTCATCCGGATCGTCACCTCGCCGTCGCCGTTGGCGTCGGGGCTACCGCCGTCCTGGGCCTCGCGGCTGAGCTGGGAGAGGATGCCGGCGACCCGGCTCGGGACGGTCTGGAAGGACTGGCGGGAGATGCGCACGTTGGCGGCGCGCAGCCGCCGCACCAGGCCGGCGACCAGCTTCAGGGCGATCTCCGGGTGGCGCGAGAGCAGCCCCCGCACGTCGCCGGCCGGCAGCGCCAGCAGTTCGCCGTCGCTGAGCGCCTCGGCGCTGGCCGAGCGCTTGTCGCCGTCGAGCATCGCCAGCTCGCCGAAGATCTCGCCCGAGTGAAAGGTGGCGAGGGTGATCGCGCGGCCGTCGGAGTGCTCCTGGGTGACCCGGAAAACGCCCGATTTGACGATGTAGCAGGCGTCGGAGTTGTCGCCCTCGTGGAAGACCCTGGTCCCGGCCGGGAAGGAGCGCGGCACCGCGACCTGGGAGAAGCGCTCGAGCTCCGCCTGCCCGAGGCTGCTGAACAGCGGCACGCTCTTCAGCAGCTCGACGGCGCTGAGGTCCTCGCCTCCATTCTGCTCCCGGTCGGACACGGATCGATTATCGCCTAGTGACGAGGACGCGACGCCGCTTCTCCCCCACTCAGCGGGCGGAAGCGGTGAGTTTGCGGGGACCGCGGCTGAAGCCAGCGCCGAGCAGCGCCTCCTCGTGGCCGGAACCGATCACCGCCTCGCCGTCGAGCTTCTCGATCGCCAGTTTCGGCAGCTGGCCGGCGACGACGGCGTCGGCGAGAGCGCGCATCGCCGCTTCCAGCTCACCGTCGTCCATCCGCATCAATTGCAGGAGGCCGCGGCCGCCGCGCTCGACGAAGACGCACGGCTCGCCGTCGCGCAGCAGCAGGTGGGCGCCGGGGGCGCGGCCCGGTTTGCGGCCGCCCTCGAGCTTCGGCCAGGGCAGCGAGGCGCCGTAGGGGTTCGCCGGGTCAGTGGCGGCGAGGACGGTGTAGCCGCCGTCGGGTTCGGGCAGCGAGCGCAGTCGCTCGACCGCGCCGGGGAGCGCGAACTGGGCGCCGCCGAGGCCCTCGACGAAGTAGCCGCGGCGGGCGGTGCCGAGCAGCTCGAGGTTGCCGAGCTCGGCGTAGAGGGTCGAGAAGCCGCCGGGGACGCCCTCAGCGAGGACGGTCTCGCGGGTGACGATCCCGTAGCGCTCGAGCATCAGCTCGGCCTGGGCGCGGAGGCGGGCGCCGGGGCCAGGGGCGCTGGCGAACAGCGGCGCGGTCAGGGACCAGCGGCCCTGGACGGCGGCGCCGGCGGTCGAGCGGCGGCGGGCGAAGCGGCGGCCGGGACGCTCGGAGGGCGGCACCGCGCGCAGGCGCGGCGCCCGCAGTGGCGCGAAGGCGTCGTTCGTCACCGCGCCGGTCCAGGCGAGGTCCCAGAGCGCGTTGTGGATCTCCTCGGCCGGGTGGGTGAGATCGGCGACGAGGTCGAGCCAGAAGGAGGGGCCGGCGGCAAGCCGCTCGCGGATCGCCTCGTGGACCTCGCCGCTGGGCGCCTCCAGCTTCGAGTTGGCCGGCGGCGGCCCGGCGAGGCGGATGTCTTCGCGGAAGTAGAGGGCGACGCGGCCGTCCGAGCGGCCGAGGGCGCCGGCGCCGATCCAGACCAGCTCGCCGCTGGTGCAGAGCTCGTCCAGCCAGCTCGGCGAGTAGCTGCCGAGCCGGCGCGGCAGCACGTCGGCCTCCCAGACTTTCGGGGTGAGGGCGACGCCCTGCAGCGGCACCAGCGCCTCGCGCAGGCGGTCGAGGCCAGCGCCGGCAGCGCGGAAGGCGTCGACATTTTGCCAGCTGGGAAGAAAGCGGGCGAGCTCGGAGCGGTCCGCCGCCTCGACCTCCTTGCGCAGCCGCGCCAGGCTGGCGCGGCGGACCCGCCGCAGGACGTCGGCATCGCACCACTCGCGCTCGGAGCCGCCGGGCAGGAGCTCGCCACGGACCATCGCCCCTTCGGCCTCGAGCTCGCGCAGCGCCGGACCGGGGTCGACCCCGTAGCGGGCGGCAAGCTGGTGGGTCGGGAAGGGGCCATGGGTGCGGGCATAGCGGCGGACCAGGGCGCGCATCGCGTCGGGGTGCTCCTCGAGGAAGGTCTCCGGCAGGCCGGGCGGCTCGGGGACGCCGAGGGCGTCGCGGTAGAGGCCGGCGTCCTCGGCGGCGATGTAGCGCTCCTCGGCGGCGATCCGGACCAGAGCGACGCGGCGCTCGGCGACCAGTTTCTCCAGCATCGACCTGGCCGAGTAGCCCTCGGCGACCCGCTCCTCGCACTCCTCCGGCGTCAGGTCGCCGAGGTTGCGGAGGACCTGTTGCAGCGCGTCGCGGTCGCCGGCCCGCCCGGTCTCGGTCCGGTGCTGCAGCTGCGCCTCGACCTCCTCCAGCGCCTCCGGGTCGATCAGCTCGCGCAGCTCCTCCTGACCGAGCAGCTCGCGCAGCAGGTCGCGGTCGAGGGCCAGCGCCGCGGCCCGCCGCTCGGCGTTCGGCGTGTCCCCCTCGTACATGTAGGTGGCGACGTAGTCGAAGAGCAGCGAGGAGGCGAAGGGCGAGGCGGTCGGCGTCTCGACCTCGACCAGGCTGAGCTGGCGGGCGTGGAGCTTGCGCAGGAGGTCGTCGAGGGCGGGCAGGTCGAGGACGTCGCGCAGGCACTCGCGGTAGGTCTCGAGCACGACCGGGAAGCGGGGGAAGTCGCGGGCGACTTCGAGCAGGCTCTGGCTCTTCAGCCGCTGCTGCCAGAGTGGCGTGCGTTTGCCGGGGTAGGCGCGCGGGATCAGCAGCGAGCGCGAGGCGTTCTCGCGGAAGCGGGCGCCGAACAGGGCCGAGCCGGAGAGCTCG
Organism: Solirubrobacterales bacterium; assembly: GCA_036489595.1. Lineage (GTDB taxonomy): Bacteria > Actinomycetota > Thermoleophilia > Solirubrobacterales > 70-9 > VAYN01. The sequence continues at coordinate 1,789 of DASXFL010000093.1, read as the reverse complement.
CCGACGACCAGGTCTTCGATCTCGTCGGGATCGATCAAGACGAGGTCGGCGGGCGGCGGCTCGTCGGCGTCGGGAAGGTGGATGACGATCCCGTCGTCGGACCAGATCGCGTCGGCCTCGAGGTCGCGCTCGTTGCGGATCTTGGCGGCGAGCGCGAGGCCCCAGGCGGCGTGGACGCGGCCGCCGTAGGGCGAGAGCACGCAGAGGCGCCAGTCGCCGATCTCGTCGCGGAAGCGCTCGACCACGATCGACTCGTCCGAGGGGACGACCCGGGTCGCCTGCTGCTGCTCGCGCAGGTAGGAGACGAGGTTGCTGGCGGCGCGCGGGTCGAGGTCGTACTCCTTCGCCAGCTCCTCCGGCTCGCGGGCGACCGCTTCGCGCGAGAACTCGCCGATCGCCCGGCCGAGCTCGGCGGGGCGGCCGATCCCGTCGCCGCGCCAGAACGGCACCGCGCCGGGGGCGCCGGGGGCCGGGGTGACGATCACCCGGTCGCGGGTGATTTCCTCGATCCGCCAGCTCGAGGAGCCGAGCAGGAAGGTCTGGCCGGGGCGGGCCTCGTAGACCATCTCCTCGTCGAGCTCGCCGACCCGGCGGCCGTCCGGGAGGTGGACGCCGTAGAGGCCGCGGTCGGGGATCGTGCCAGCGTTGGTGACGACCAGCTGGCGGGCGCCTTTGCGGCCGTGGATCGTCCCCTGGGTGCGGTCCCAGACGATCCGCGGCCGCAGCTCGGCGAAGCGGTCGGAGGGATAGCGGCCGTCGAGCATGTCGAGGACGTTCTCCAGCTGTTCGCGCGAGAGCTCGCGGAAGGACTCGGTGGCGGTGACCAGGCGCTCGACGTCGTCGACCTCCCACTCGTCGAGGGCGGCCATCGAGACCAGGTGCTGGGCGAGGACGTCGAGCGGGTTGCGGGGGATCACCGTCTCCTCGATCACCGCTTCGCGCATCCGCTTGGCGACCACCGCGCACTCGAGCAGGTCGCCGCGGTATTTGGGGAAGATCCGGCCTTTCGAGACTTCCCCCATGCGGTGCCCGGCGCGGCCGATCCGCTGCAGGCCGCGGGTCACCGACTTCGGCGACTCGACCTGGATCACCAGGTCCACTGCCCCCATGTCGATTCCCAGCTCCAGCGAGCTGGTCGCCACGAGACACGGCAGCTTCCCGGACTTCAGCAGCTCCTCGACCTGTGCCCGCTCCTCGTGGGCGAGGGAGCCGTGGTGGGCACGGGCGATCTCGGTGTATGAGGCGGGATCGGGGGGGTCCGCCAGGGAGGGTGAGTCGCCGGAGCTCCTGCTGGGTGTCTCCGCCGATTCCCCCTCCCCGCGCCCGTTGCCGGCGTGCTCGGTGGCCGGCAGCTCCTGTTCGCCTTCGCCGTTGGCCAGCTCGTTCAGGCGCTTTGCCAGCCGCTCGGCGGCGCGACGGTTGTTGACGAAGATGATCGTCGAGGTGTGCTCTTGGACCAGCTCGAGGAGCTTGGGGTAGATCGCCGGCCAGATCGACCGCACGTGCGCGCTGGGCTCGATTTCGGTCGGCGGTGGCCCGTCCTCGCTCGGATACGCCGGCGCCCCCGGATCGCTCATGTCCTCAACCGGCACCACGATCTCGAGGTCGAGCTCCTTCCTCTGCCCCGCATCCACGATCTCGCAAGCTCGATGCGGCCCGACCAAGTACTGAGCTATCCGCTCCAGCGGCCTCTGCGTCGCCGAGAGCCCGATCCGCTGGATGCCGCCGCTGGACGGGGCGGGATCGGGGGGGTACTCCGACGAGCCGCCCCTATCCCGCGAGGAGGAGG
>DASXFL010000083.1:0-15255 GCA_036489595.1 Solirubrobacterales bacterium | reverse complement strand
GCGCGGGTGTCGTTGCCGAACCATTCGCCGACGTCGGAGATCACGTCGAGGACCCCGCTCGGCACCGCAATGAAGAGGATCCCGACCACCGCGAAGGTCGCCGCGAGCAGGCGCAGGTTGAAGACGACGAATCTCTCAGCCCCCGGACCCTGCATCCGCCCAGCACAATAACTGGCCGACCAGCCAACGTAACCTGCCCGGTGCGCCGTCCCTAGAATTCGCCCCGTGATCGACCGCGCTCAGGTCCTGCACGTCGCCCGCCTCGCCCGCCTTCGGCTCTCCGAGGACGAGGTGGAGACGATGGTCGGCGAGCTCTCCGGGATCCTCGAGCACGTCGACCGGATCGGCCGCCTCGACCTCGACGGAGTCGAGCCGACCACGCACGTGGTCGCGCTGGAGAACGTCTGGCGCGCCGACCAGCCGGTCCCCAGCCTGCCCCGCGAGGCCGCGCTCGCCAACGCGCCGGACCCGCAGGACGGCGCCTTCCGCGTCCCCTCGCCGCAGGCCGAGTGATGGCGGCGCCGCTCGAGTTGACCGTCGCCGAGGCGGCGGCGGAGATCGCCGCGACCGAGCTCTCGGCCGCCGAGTACTTCGCCGCCTGGCGCGACGCCGCCGCCGAGGACGAGCTGAACGCCTATCTCTGGACAGCGCCTGAGCCCGAGACGCACGAGGACCTCGAGGGGCCGTTGGGCGGCGTCCCGATCGCGGTCAAGGACATCTTCGTCACCGAGGGGGTGCCGACCACCGCCGGCTCGCGCATCCTCGAGGGCTACTTGCCGTCCTACACCGCGACCGCGGTGAGGCGGATGCGCGAGGCGGGCGGGCGCATCCTCGGGAAGACCAACATGGACGAGTTCGCGATGGGCTCCTCGAACGAGAATTCGGCTTACGGGCCGGTGCTCAACCCCTGGGACCGCGGCCGCGTTCCGGGCGGCTCCTCCGGCGGCTCGGCGGCGGCGGTCGCCGGCGGCCTCGCCCCGGCGGCGCTCGGCACCGACACCGGCGGCTCGATCCGCCAGCCGGCTTCGCTCTGCGGGATCGTCGGCCTGAAGCCGACCTACGGGGCGATCTCCCGCTACGGGATGATCGCCTTCGCCTCCTCGCTCGACCAGTGTGGGCCGCTGACCCGCGACGTCACCGACGCGGCCCTGCTGCTGGCGGCGCTACAGGGCCGGGACGCCTGCGACACGACCTCGGTCGGGATCGAGGCGGGGGTGAGGGCACCGAGCCGCGAGGACCTCTCGGGGCTGCGCTTCGGCGTCCCGCCGCTGGGCGAGGACGGGGTCGAGGCCGGTGTGCGCGAGGTCTTCGAGGCGACGCTGCGGCGGATCGAGGGCCTTGGCGGCGAGATCGCCGAGGTGCAGCTGCCGAATTCCGAGCTCGGCATCTCCGCCTACTACGTCCTCGCCCCGGCCGAGGCGTCCTCCAACCTCGCCCGCTATGACGGCGTCCGCTACGGGATCCGGCGCGGCGGCGACGGCGACCTCCTGGAGATGTACGAGGCGACGCGCTCGGAGGGCTTCGGCGCCGAGGTGAAGCGGCGGATCATGCTCGGCACCTACGCGCTCTCCTCCGGCTACTACGACGCCTACTACGGCCAGGCGCAGAAGGTGCGGACGCGGATCGCCGAGGACTTCGACAACGCCTTCGCCGCCGTCGACTTCGTCGTCACCCCGACCTCGCCCTCGGTCGCCTTCGAGCTCGGCACCAAGACCGCCGACCCTCTGGCGATGTACATGAACGACTTCTTCACCGTGCCGATGAGCCTCGCCGGCATCCCGGCGATCTCGATCCCGGCCGGCCTGGCAGCGCCCGACGGCGGCAGCGTCGAGCTGCCGGTTGGCTTCCAGATCGCCGCTCCGGCCTTCGCCGAGCAGAAGCTGCTGGAGGCGGCCTTCGCCCTGGAGACGGCGATCGGCTTCAACCACGAGCACGCCGTGGCGATCCCCTGGAAGGGAGGGAGCGGTGGCTGACGCGCCGCCCTTCGAAGCGGTGATCGGGCTCGAGATCCACGTCCAGCTGGCGACGCGGACGAAGATGTTCTGCGGCTGCGAGCTCTCCTTCGGCGACGAGCCGAACACCCACACCTGCCCGGTCTGCCTCGCCCAGCCCGGCTCGCTGCCGGTCCCGAACGAAAAGGCGATCCGCTTCGCGCTGATGATCGGCGCCGCACTCGATTGCGAGATCGCGGCGCGCTCGATCTTCCACCGCAAGAACTACTTCTATCCCGACAGTCCGAAGGCCTACCAGATCAGCCAATACGACATCCCGATCTGCGGGGCGGGGAAGCTCGGCGAGGTGCGGATCACCCGCGCCCACCTCGAGGAGGACGCGGCGAAGACGATCCACGTCGGCTCCTCGGGCCGGATCCACGGCTCCGCCGCCTCGCTGGTCGACTTCAACCGAGCTGGGACGCCGCTGGTCGAGATCGTCACCGAGCCCGACCTCCACGGCGCTCGCGAGGCCGCCGACTGGGCGCGCCTGCTGCGCGAGACCGTCCGCCAGCTCGGCGTCTCCGACGTCAACATGGAGGAGGGGAGCCTGCGGGTCGACGCCAACGTCTCGGTTCGTCCGGCCGGCAGCGAGGAGCTCGGGACCAAGACCGAGCTCAAGAACATGAACAGCTTCCGCTTCCTCCAGCGCGGGATCGAGGCCGAGCTGAAGCGCCAGGAAGCGCTGGTCGAGGCGGGGGATACGGTCGAGCAGGAGACCCTCCACTTCGACCCCGCCAGCGGTGGCCTCACCTCATTGCGCTCGAAGGAGGAAGCCCACGACTACCGCTACTTCCCCGAGCCCGACCTGGTCCCGATCGTCCCCAGCGAGCAGATGCTGCGCGACGCCCGGGACTCTCTGCCGGCGCTGCCGGCGGCGCGGGCGGAGCGCTACCTCGATGCCGGCCTTTCCGCCGATACCGCGAGGCTGCTGGCAAACGATCCCGAGACGGCCGCCTACTTCGACGCAACTGAGCTGATTGCATCCGCCCCGTCGCAGGTGGTCGCGAACTGGGCGACGGGAGACCTAGCCTCCGCCGAACGCGCTCTTCCGGACGGCAGCCGCCCAGATCCAGTCTGGCTGGCCGATCTGATCGATCGGGTGCAGAGCAAACGAATCACCCACAAGAATGGCCGGGAAGCACTCTTCTGGTCGGTCGAACACGGCAAAGACCCAGCCGAGTTCATCGATCGCAAAGCTCTCGAACACCAGGTCGACTCCGGCGAGCTGGCGCGAATCGTCGCCGCCGCGATCGCCGCCGACCCGGCCGCCGCCGAGCAGGTCCGCGCCGGCAACGGCAAGGCGATCGGGGCCCTGGTCGGCGCGGTGATGCGCGAGACCGAGGGCCGCGCCGACGGTGGCGAGGTCACCCGCCTTCTCCGCGAGCAGCTCGGCCTCTAACCGAGCTGTTCCTTTTGCTCGTCACGCGGCCATAAGGAACAGCCCGGCGAAAGTGCGGCTCAGCACTTTGTGACACGTTGTTACAAAGTGCTACGGTGGGGTCATGGCTTGGAACGTGGTCGTGGCTGGAGGCGGTTTTGGCGGCGCAGCGGCGGCGCGGGAGCTGGAGCGGCTGATGCCGAAGCAGTCGGCGCAGCTGAGCCTCGTCAACGAGACCAACTTCTCGCTCTACACGCCGTTCCTGCCCGAGGCGGCCGCGGGGACGCTGGAGCCGCGTCACGTGGTGACCCCGCTGCGGGAAATCCTCAACCGGACCTATCTGCGGCTCGGCGAGATCGTCGCCCACGACCCCGAGCGCAAGACGCTGCAGCTGCGAAAGAAATTCGGCGGCACCGAGGAGATGCGCTACGACCAGCTGCTGCTCGCGCTCGGCTCGGTCTCGCGGACGCTGCCGGTGCCGGGGCTGGCCGAGCACGCGGTCGGCTTCAAGGGGCTCGCCGACGCGATCTACCTCCGCAATCACCTGGTCGAGACGCTCGAGGAAGCGAACGCGACCGAGGACCCGGCGCGGCGGGAAAAGCTCCTCACCTACGTCTTCGTCGGCGGCGGCTACGCCGGCCTCGAGGCCCTGGCCGAGCTGCAGGACTTTGCCGCCGACGCGATGGACAACTACCCGCGGGCGCGCCTCCATGGGATGCGCTGGATGCTGGTCGAGGCGGCCGGCCGGGTGCTGCCGGAGATCGACCTGCAGCTAGCCGAGTACGCGCTGCGCGAGCTGCGCGGCCGCGGCATCGACATCCGGCTCAACACGACGCTGGAGGAGGTGACGGCCGACAGCGCGCGGCTGTCGAGCGGCGAGGTGCTGCCGACCGAAACCGTGGTCTGGACCGCCGGCGTCGCCCCGCAGCCGATTCTGAAAGAGCTGAACCTGCCGCTCGACGAGCGCGGCCGGGTCCCGGTCGACCAGTACCTGCGGGTCGAGGGGATGGGCTCGGTCTGGGCGATCGGCGACTGCGCCGCCGCCCCCGACCCGGGCGGCGGCACCTGCCCGCCGACCGCCCAGCACGCGGTTCGCCAGGGCCCCGTCGCCGCCCGCAACATCGCCGCCGAGCTCGGGATCGGAAGCCCGGAGCCGTTCACCTTCAAGAGCTACGCCTCCTTCGTCAACCTCGGCCGTTACAAGGCGGTCGGCCGGATCGGCAGCCGCACCTTCCGCGGCTTCCCCGCCTGGTGGCTCGCCCGCAGCTACCACATGAGCCAAATCCCGGGCACCGCCCGCAAGGTCCGCGCCGTCCTCGACTGGACCGCCGGCCTGCCGTTCAGGCGCGACATCTCGGAGGTCGGCACGATCGGCCACCCGAAGCGCCTGGGCTGACCGGCCAGTCCTGCCGTTTCTCCCGCCATGCACCCAGCGCCAGCGCTGTCCTTGCGGACGTGCTTGTGCCGCCAGCGCGTGCGGTGAGGCTCCGGTTTGCGGCGAGCTCGGCTTGGTTACGGGAATCGCCATGCGGGGCGAGCGTCGGGCCTACCCATTCGTTGGTGGTGCGGCGCCGCGTCGGCGACCTCGGCGCTCGACGCGCCACAATGGGAGGCGCGTGGAATACCTGATCATCATCTTCTTCTTCGGCCTCGCCACCGGGATCATCGGCCGCTCGAAGGGGAGCTCGTTCTTTCTCTGGTTCCTGATCGGCGCCGTGCTGCCGATTCTCGGCATCTTCGCGGTGATCTTCTACCGCCGCGAGAAGGACGAACCCGAACGCCCCTGCCCCCGCTGCGGCAAGGCGCTGAAGCTCTACGTCCAGGTCTGTCCGCGCTGCGGCGAGGACCTCTACCTTCCCGACCCGGCGGCGGTCCGCCACCCCGGCGTTCGCTAGCGCAGCCAGGTCCTGACGATCGCGTTGGCGAAGCCGACGCCGTAGCGGAGCACGGCCGGCTTCTTCGAGTGGCCGTGGAGGCGCTGTTCGACGGTGATCGGGATCTCTTTCGCCGGCACCCCGCGCTTGATCGCCTCGATCATGAACTCGGAGGTGTGGAACTGCTCCTGGCGCAGGACCAGCTGCGGCAGCACCGTGGTGCGGACGGCGCGGTATCCGTTGGAGCAGTCGGTGACGTGGGTGCGGGTGATCAAGGAGACGAGGCGGTTGAAGAAGACGATCCCGAGCTCGCGGGCGAAGTGGTTGCGGTCGGCGTGGCCGAGCACGCGGGAGCCGTGGGCGACGTCGACCTCGCCGTCGATCACCGGCTGGACCAGGCGCGACATCTCCGAGGGTAGGTGCTGGCCATCGGCGTCGAGGGTGACGACGATCTCGGCCCCCGATTCGACCATCAGCCGGTATCCGGTGCGCAGCGCCGCGCCGCCGCCGCGGTTGGTCACGTGGCGGGCGACCAGCGCCCCATGCTCGGCGGCAACGTCGCCGGTGCCGTCGCGCGAGCCGTCGTCGACGACCAGGACCTCGGTGCGGACGCCGCAGACCTCGGCCGGCATCTGGTCGAGGACGTGGCCGATGTTGTCAGCCTCGTTGTAGGCGGGGACGAGGATCGCGACCCTGCCCGCGAAGCGCTCGGGGAGATGGGCCTGGCGGAACTCCTCCCAGGCCAGGCCCTCGAGCGCCGCCGAGAGCTGGCGGGCGTTCCGCGCCCCGACACCCAGCGCCCGCAGGCTGAGCACGAAGAGGACGATGATCGCGAAGACGGCGAGGCCGAGGATGCGGCCGCCGTTGCCTTTTTCGAAGGAGAAGGCGGAGAGGAGGCCGTCGACGATTTCGGTCCCGGAGACGATCACCAGGGCGAGCCCGGCGAGGCCGAGCAGGAGGACCTCGGCGTTGCGAAGGGTGCGGCGCCGCCAGAGCGCGTAGGCGATCAGCAGCAGGCCGACGAGCAGGCCGGCGCTACGGAGCGCGGTCAGCTCGGCCGGGAAGAAGCTGGCGCTGGGGATTGCGGGGGCGACCATTCGCGGCGAGAGGATAGGGCGGAGACCGCGCTGGAGAGGGCCAGGGCGGCAAGCGGAAAGACGAGCGTCATCAGCACCTCGTTGCGGCGTGGCGCTGCCAGCGAGATCGCGCCGACCGCGGTGACGATGACGATCGGGGTCGCGAGGGAGGCCAGCTCCCACCAGCGGCGACACAGCCCGAGCAATGCGAAGCCGGCCAGGCCGGCGAGGACGAGGAGGATTTGGATGACGCGGCCGGGGGTCGAGCTCATGAGCTCGCCGACGCCGCTCGACCACATCCGGCCGATCTTGCGGGCGGTCATCCCCAGGTAGGCGAGCGGGTCTTCGCCGAAATACTTGGAGAAGTCTTCCTTGCCGAGCTTGCCGAGGGCCGAGTCGCGCGAGAGCAGCGGTTCGCCGCGTTCGGCCCGTTCTTCGTCGTATTCACGGGCGACCCGGTCGAAGAGCGGCGTCGGGTTGACTTCGTTCAGCGCTTCCGAGTTGGGCGGCAGCGACTTGCCTTCGTAGCGTTCGTAGAGGATTGCCTTGACCCGCTGATATTCGCCGTCGGCGGGGTAGTAGGAGCCGACGTAGAGAGCCTTGCCGCTGCCGGTCGAGATCGGCACCAGGCGTTCGAGCACGATCAGGTTGCGGATCGTCCAGGGGACGACCGCGACCAGGATCGCGACCAGGAGGGCGCCGGCGCCGGCGAGCGCCGGCCGCGCCCCGCGCTGCGCGGCCCAGATCCGGATTGCGGCGAGGACGACGAAGACGGCGGCGACGAACAGGTACTCGGGGCGGAACATCGCCGTCAGCCCGAAGAGGAAGCCGGGAACGAGCCAGCCCCACCAGCGTTCCTTCTCGCCCGCCCAGAGGAAGGCGAGGACGGAAGCGGGGAGGGTGAGGATCGCCGGCGGCTCGCTCATCAGCTCGCCGGTCGAGTGGATGAAGGCGGGGTAGACGGCGACGCCGAGGGCGGCGAGCAGGCCGGTCCAGCGGCCGCGGGCGGTGCCGCGGCCGCCGAGCCGCTCGCCGAGAGCGAAGACGACGAGGATCGCAGCGACGCCCAGCAGCGCCTCGACGATCCGCGCCGTCCCTTCGCGGGCGCCGCCGGTCGCGTAGAAGCTGGCCGCGTAGAGCAGCGGCGCTCCCGGCGACCAGTCGCTGGAGTCGTGGAATTCGGGGCCGCCGAAGCTCCCTTCCTCATATAGCGCCTTGGCGAGGCCGTAGTAGGCGTGCGAGTCGTCAGCGGGGTTGGCAACCGGGTGGACGACCGCGGAGGCGCGGAGCCCGAGCCCGAGCACCACGATCAGCGCCAGCGCGACCAGGGTGCGGCGGCCGTAGCGCGCGGGCAGGGCGCGGATCCAGGTGGGGACGGCGGTCAAGGCAATCCAGGCTATCCGGGGGCGCGGGCGGTGCGCTGCAGGCGCAGGGCGGGGGTGTGGGGCGGCGAACTGATCCCCGCAGACAACCGCCCCCGAAGGAGGATGAAGTGAAGCGACTTGCTCTTCTTGCCGCGCTCGCGGCCCTGGCCGTGATGGCACTTGGCGCGGCCAGCGCCAGCGCGAAGCCGATCGAAAGAACCTGCACCACGACGTCCAAGAACGTCACCACCAAAAACGTCCAAGGCTTCGTCTACGCCACCAACGTCGCCCCCACGCAGGCCAAATACGCCCAGTGCGGGACCGCCAAGAAGGTGATGAACAAGATGCTGAGCCTGCGGATCGAGAAGCCGAAGGTCTATGAAGGCTTCCGCTGTACGCCGGCCGTCGTCCAGACCGAACCGGACATCGTCAACTACAAGTGCGTGTTCAAAGGCGCCGATACGCCGACCTTCATCAAGCTCATCTTCACCGCCAAGTACGACCAGGACTGAGCTTCCCGGACGGGGCCCGGGGCGCCGCGAACGCGAATGCGCGTACGCGGCGACCGCCGGCTCTGCGCCGTCAGCGGCCGCTTTGAGGTCTAAGTCGATGCCGGCGGGCTCTCGGACCTCGTCCGGCCCGGAACGCCCAGCTTCAGGCTCTGAGCGTCGAGCCAGACGGCGCCGAAGCCGGCGCAGGCGGCCAGCAGCGGCAGCATCACCAGCACCCGACGCGGCGTCGCCACGGCGACGAAGGCGCTGAGGACGGTGATCGCGAGGAAGACGACGGCGATCAGGCCCGCCTCCCAGCGTCGCTTCCGGAGCAGCACGACCAGGCCGAGCAGGCCGAAGCCGAGCAGGGCCCAGTGCAGGGCTTCCCAGAGCTCGTCGCGCATCACCGGGCGGGGCCCGTGCGACCAGACGCGGCCGATCTTGGCGGCGGCGAAGCTGGCGTATTCGAGCGGCTCTTCGCCGAGGTCGTCCCAGAGCTGTTCCTTGCCCATCTTCGAAAGCGCTTCGTCGGCTTCCAGCCCGGGATAACGATGGTGGGCGAGCCGGGCGAGGATCTGCTCGAGCCGCAGGTTCTTCACCGCGCGCGGCGCGAACAGCTCCGGGTGCCGTTCGACCACCTCGGCCCCGACCTTTTCCGGGTCCCCGTCGGAGGGCAGGTACGTCCCGGCGAACAAGACCTGTCCGCCGCCCGTCGAGATCGGCACGAACCGGTGCAGCGCCACCGCGTTCCGCACCGTCCAAGGCGCCACCACGATCAGCAACCCCACGCAAACGAGCGCCGCCGCCCCCAACGACCGCCGCCACTCGGTGTCACCCCGACGAGCGTGGTTGTCCTTTGTCCGGTCCGCCGCGCTGTGGTTGTCCTTTGTCCGGCTATTCCGGACAAAGGACAACCACACACCGCGGGCGAGGATGAGCACGGCCAGGAGGACGGAGACGGCCAGGTACTCGGGGCGGACCAGGCTGAGGGCGCCCAGGAGGGCGCCGGCCAGCAGCCAGCGCCACCAGGCTCCGCTACCGGCGTCACCGCCCCAGAGCAGGGCCAGAATCGAGGCCGGGAGCAGGGTCGCGGCGAGTGGCTCGCTCATCAGCATGCCGCCGTACTCGAGCAGGGCCGGGTAGACCGCCACCGCGGTGGCGCCGATCAGGCCGGCGACGACCCCGGCCCTTCGGCTCCCCAGCACCGCCCCGAGCCGTCTCCCGAGCAGGTAACTGAAGAGGACCGCCAGCGAGGCGATCACCGCCAGCACGATCCGCGCCAGCTCGCCGTTAGCGCCGCCGCTGACCTCGTAGATTCCCGCCACCAGCAGCGGCAGGCCGGGCGAGTAGTTGGTCGAGGGCTGGGTCGCGCGCCGGCCGGCGGTGAAGCCGTCGCCTGCCTCGAGGTGGGCGGCGATCCGTGCGTAGGCCTTGGCGTCGTAGACCGGCGGCCGGCCGTCGATCGCGTAGTCGAGGCGCAGTCCCAGCCCCAGCAACAGGACCGTGACCAGCGCCGCCAGCCCGAGCCGCCCCCCGTTGCGCGCCGCCAGGCCGCTCAGCCACCCTCCTTCACGCGCCTCGGCCCCATTTGGCATCCCCCGGATTCAACTAAGCTGGCCGGCCTATGCGAATCCTGATCCTCGGGGGCGACGGCTACCTCGGCTGGCCCACCGCCCTCCGGTTCTCCGCCGCCGGCCATGAGGTCTCGGTGGTCGACAACTTCAACCGCCGTCGCTGGCACGACGAACACGCCAGCGCCTCATTGACGCCGATCCGCCCGCTCGAGGAGCGGATCCAGGTCTGGCAGGACGTCTCCGGCGAGCGGATCCGCTTCGACGAAGGGGCGATCGAGGACGGCGACTTCCTCGAAGGGGTCGTCGCCGAGACCCGTCCCGAGGCGGTCGTCCACTACGGCCAGCAGGCCTCAGCCCCGTTCTCGATGCTCTCGCGCCAGCGCGCCGCCGAAACCCAGCAGGCCAACATCATCGGCAACCTCAACCTGCTCTTCGCGATCCGCGATCACGCCCCCGAGGCCCATCTGGTCAAGCTGGGGACGATGGGCGAGTACGGCCAGCCCAAGATCGACATCGAGGAGGGCTACATCGAGATCGAGCACAAGGGTCGCCGCGACGTGCTTCCCTACCCGAAGCAGCCCGGCTCGCTCTACCACTGCTCGAAGGTCGCCGACTCGACCAATATCCTCTTTGCCTGTACCGCTTGGGGCCTGCGCGCGACCGACCTCAACCAGGGCGTCGTCTACGGGATCGAGACCGAGGAGACCAACCGCGACGAGCGGCTGATCACCCGCTTCGACTACGACGAGCTGTTCGGCACCGTGCTCAACCGCTTCTGCCTGCAGGCGGTGGTCGGCCACCCGCTGACCGTCTACGGCCGCGGCCGCCAGACCCGCAGCTTCCTCAACATCCGCGACACCCTGGCCTGCGTCGAGCTGGCCGTCGCCAACCCGGCCGAGGCCGGCGAGTTCCGCGTCTTCAACCAGTTCACCGAGCAGTTCTCGGTCCTGGAGCTAGCCGAGCTGGTGAAGGCCGCCGCCGGCCACCTGGGCTACGAGGTGACGATCGACCACGTCGACAACCCGCGGGTCGAGAAGGAAGAGCACTACTACAACGCGGTTAACACCAACCTGCTCGACCTCGGCCTGCAGCCGCACCATCTCGGCGAGACCCTGGTCGAGTCGATGCTGGGGATCATCGAGCGCTACAAAGGCAACGCGATCGAGAGCTCGATCGACCCGCGGACCCGCTGGAACCCGGCGAAGTCGGCGGCCGGCCAGGCCTGAGCAGGCCCCGAATCCACGCCTGGCGCAGGCACGGGCGGCCCGAGCCCGCTGGTAGCATCGTCTGTTCGATGAGAGCTGCCGACGCACTGATGGAGTCGCTGAAGGCTGAGGGCGTCAAGCACGTCTTCGGCATCCCCGGCGGGGCCAACTTGCCGATCTACGACGCCGTCGTCGACGCCGGCTTCCGCCACGTCCAGGCTCGCCACGAGCAGGGCGCCGGCCACGCCGCCGAGGGCTATGCCAAGGCTTCGGGCAAGGTCGGGGTCGCCTTTGCAACCTCGGGCCCTGGCGCTACCAACCTGATCACCGCGATCGCCGACGCGATGCTCGACTCGGTTCCCACCGTCTTCATCACCGGCCAGGTGAAAACCGAGCTGATCGGGACCGACGGCTTCCAGGAGGCCGACATCCTCGGCGCCACGCTGCCGTTCGTGAAGCACTCCTTCCAGGTCACCGACCCCCGCCAGATCCCCGAATACGTCCACGAGGCCTTCCACGTCGCCTCGACCGGGCGGCCGGGGCCGGTCCTACTCGACATCCCGCAGGACCTTTCGCGCGCCGACATCGACTACGAGCCACGCACCGAACCGGTCGAGCTGCCGGGGTACAAGCCAAGCCTCGAGGGCAACATCAAACAGATCCGGATCGCCGCCAAAGCGATGGCCAACGCACGCCGTCCGATCCTCTATACCGGTGGCGGCGTCGTCAACGCCAACGCCGCCGAGGAGCTGCGGGAGCTCGTCGCCTCCGACCGCTTCCCGGTCACCTCGACCCTGATGGGGCTCGGCGCCTACCCGGCCTCCGGCGAGGCCTGGCTCGGGATGCTCGGCATGCACGGCACCTATGCGGCCAACCACGCGATGGACAAGGCGGACCTGATCGTCGCGATCGGCGCCCGCTTCGACGATCGCATCACCGGCAAGCTCTCCGAGTTCGCCCCGCACGCGAAAGTGATCCACATCGACGTCGACCCGGCCGAGATCTCCAAGAACGTCGGCGCTCACATCCCGATCGTCGGCGACGTCAAGCAGGTGCTGCCGAAGCTGACTCGCGAGTACCGGGCGCTGCAGACCGACTCCAGCCGCCTCGACGAGTGGTGGGCGACGCTGGGCAAGTGGCGGAACGAGCACCCCCTCTACTTCGAGCCGGCAGCGGACGGCGAGATCAAGCCACAGGAGATGATCCAGGCGCTGCACCGAGTCGCTCCCGAGGCGATCGTCACCTCCGACGTCGGCCAGCACCAGATGTGGACCGCGCAGTACTTCGGCTTCGAGCAGCCGCGCCGCTGGATCAACTCGGGCGGCCTCGGGACGATGGGCTTCGGGCTGCCGGCGGCGGTCGGCGCCAAGGTGGCCTGCCCGGACGAGACGGTCGTCTGCGTCGCCGGCGACGGCAGCCTGATCATGAACATCCAGGAGCTCGCGACCTGCGTCACCGAGCAGATCCCGGTCAAGGTCTTCCTCATGAACAACGGCTACATGGGCATGGTCCGTCAGTGGCAGGAGCTGTTCTGGGACCGCCGCTACAGCGCAGTCCAGATGGGCTCGAGCCCGGACTGGGTGAAGCTGGCGGAGGCCTTCGGCGCGACCGGCCTGCGAGTCGACAGCACCGCCGAGCTCGAGGGGACGCTGCGGCAGGCCCTCGAGACCGAGGGCCCGGTACTGGTCGACGTGCGTGTCACCGCCGAGGAGAACTGCTTCCCGATGATCAAACCGGGCGAGGCGGCACGCGACCTGGTCGAGGCGCCGCGGAGCGTCCGCTCATGAGGGGGGAGCGCTGATGGAGGCGGGCACCCCGCAGGCAGTCAAGCTCGAGGACCTGCACATCTCCGGCCAGCTCAGCGGCCGCAAGCACATCCTCTCGATCCTGGTCGAGAACAAGCCGGGCGTGCTGGCCCGCGTCGCCGGACTCTTCTCGCGCCGCGGCTTCAACATCGACACGCTCGCGGTCGGGCCGACCGACGACCCGTCGATCTCGCGGATCACGCTCACCCTCGACGGCGCCATCCACCCGATCGACCAGGTGACCAAGCAGCTCCACAAGCTCGTCAACGTGCTGAAAATCCGCGACATGGAGCCGGAGGAGACGGTGGCGCGCGAGATGGCGCTGTTCAAGGTCTCCTCGGCGGTCGAGAACCGAGCCGAGATCATCCAGTTCGCCGAGATCTTCCGGGGCAAGATCGTCGACGTGGCGCGCCGTACGATGACCATCGAGGTGACCGGCTCCGCCGACAAGATCGAGGCCTTCGAGCGTATGGTGCGCCCGCACGGGCTGGTCGAAATGGTCCGCACTGGCGAGATAGCCATCGGCCGTGGTCACGAGTAGCGACCTCCTCGAGTCGCTCCGCGAGGCGATAGGGAGGAAGCGGAGGACGCTGGTCAGCGTCACCTCCGAGGTCGAGCTGGAGGACCCGGCGGCGGTCGCCTTCGCCTCGCGGCTGGCGAGTGAGCGCTGGTTCTGCTGGGAGCAACCGGACCGCGAATTTGCCCTGGCCGGGATCGGGGTGGCGCACGAGGCCACCTCCCGCGGCCGCGGCCGTTTCGGCGACGTCGCGGTCGAGTGCTCGCGGGTGGGGCGGGATCGGGTAGCGGAGGAGCCGGTCGGGCTGCCGGCCGGCGCCGGCCCGGTTTGGCTCGGCGGCTTCGCCTTCGACCCCGAGGGCGGCGCCTCGCCGACCTGGTCCTCGCTCGTGCCGGCCTCGCTGGTGCTGCCGGAGATCTCGTTCTGCCGCAGCGCTGGGCGGACCTGGATGACCGTGAGCGCGGTTGTCGGGCCGGGCGAGGATGTCGAGCGGCGCGCCGAGGAGCTGGGGGCGCGGCTGGCGTCGCTGCGGACCGCGGCGCCGCTGCCGATGATCGACCCGCACCCGACCGCGGCGGCGGAGATCCGCGGGGCCAGGACCCCTGGCGAATTCGAAGACACGGTGCGGGCGGCGACAGAGCGGATCGGGGCGGGGGAGCTGGAGAAGATCGTGCTGGCGCGCGAGGTGATCGTGCGGGCGCCAGCCGCCCACGACCCGGCGGCGCTCTTCGGCGCCCTCCGCGAGCAGTTCCCGGCCTGCTTCTGCTTCTGCGTCGGCACTCCCGAGGCGGCCTTCGTCGGCGCCAGCCCGGAGCTGCTGGTGCGCCGCTCCGGCGCCGGCATCTCGACCGTCGCCCTCGCCGGCTCGACCCGCCGCAGCTCCGATCCGGCCGTCGACGACCACCTCGGCGAGCAGCTGCTGCGCAGCGACAAGGACCGCCGCGAGCATGGGATCGTCGCCCAGCGGATCTCCCGCGCCCTCCGCCCGCTCGCGGTCTGGGTCGAGACCGCGCCCGAGCCCACGATCGTCAAGGTCGCCAACATCCAGCACCTGGCGACGCCGGTGATCGCCCAGCTCGCCGACCCGCGCTCGGCGATCGAGCTGGCCGGGATGCTGCACCCGACCCCGGCGGTAGGCGCTGAGCCCTGGTCGGAGCGCGCCGGCGGAATCATCGCCGAGCTCGAGCGCATGGACCGCGGCTGGTACGCCGCCCCAGTCGGCTGGATGGACGCGACCGAGGACGGCGAGTTCTGCGTCGCCCTCCGCAGCGGCCTCCTCCGCGACCGGGACGCCCACCTCTTCGCCGGCGTCGGCGTCGTCGCCGGCTCCGACCCTGCGGCGGAGCTGGCCGAGACCGAAATCAAGCTCGGGGCCCTGCTGCCGTTGCTTACGTAGGCAAGGGTCGGAGATCGGGCCCCCCCGGAGCCTCCCCATCTGTTGCTCCGGGGAGGGCTCTCGACCTCCGGCCCGCGCTAGGGCAGGGCTGCGACGGCTTTCGCTACAGCTTCGGTGACGGCGCGGTGGGCGGCGACGTTGGTGGCGCGGTCGGTGCGGATCTCGATCACGCCGGTGCCGGCGGCGAGGGCAGCCTGGAGGTCGGCGAGCGAGTCGAGGCAGCGGTGGGGGAGGTCGAAGAGAGCGGCGGCGCGGCCGGCGTCGACGCCGCGCGGGGTCCCGAGCAGGGCCTCGAACTCATCCGCCTCGAGCGCCTGCTCCTGGGGGAGGAAATGGAAGATGCCGCCGCCGCCATTGTCGATGACGACGACCCGGACCGGGGTGGAGGCGTCGCGGAGGGCGGCGAGGCCGCCGAGGTCGTGGAGGAGCCCGAGGTCGCCGGTGAGGATCGTGGTCGGGCGGCCGCTGGCGCGGGCGGCGCCGATCCCGGAGGAGACGAGTCCGTCGATCCCGTTGGCACCGCGATTGCAGAGGAAGAGCGCGTCCGTCGGGCCGGCGGCCAGGAAGGTCTCCTGGTCGCG
>DASXFL010000037.1:0-6021 GCA_036489595.1 Solirubrobacterales bacterium | reverse complement strand
GGTCTATCGCCGGGTGCCGGTGGCCGTGGACGTTGCACCAGAGCGAGGCGGTGCCGTCGATGTAGCGCCGGCCCTCAACGTCGAAGAGGTGGACGCCCTCGCCGCGCTCGATCATCAGCGGCTCTTCCTCGCCCCAGCCCTGCTGCTGGGTGAAGGGGTGCCAGACGTGGCGGTGGTCCAGCTGCGCGAGATCCTTGCGGTCCATCCGGGGACCCGATCCTACGCCTACCGTGACACCCATCACGCTCGCAACAATTGCCCTTGCGGAATAGTTGCATGGTTGCAACAATTACTCGCATGCAATCCGCCGCAACCGCCGAAGGGATCGTCGAGGAGGCCGCGCAAGCCGGCGCCGAGGAACGCGAGACGGCGGCACGGGTGACCGCGCTGATGCGCCACATCTTCCTCTGGGACCGCGGCAACCAGCTGCGGGTGATGGAGGAGACCGGGCTCTCGCTGACCCAGTGCAAGGCGATCCTCGAGATCGGCGGGCTCGGCGAGGTGATCCCGAACTGCCAGCTCAAAGAGCTGGCGGAGCGGCTCGGAGCCTCGACGCCGGCGATCAGCCGCGCCGTCGACGACCTCGTCAAGAAGGGACTGGTGACCCGGGTCGAGGACCCGGACGATCGCCGCGCCCGGCGGATCGAGCTGACTACCAAGGGGCGGGACGTCGTCGACCGGATCGTCACCGTGCGGCTGAAGGGCGTGACCGCCTTCGCCGCCTCCCTCTCCGCGACCCAGCGCCGCAAGCTCGACGCCGCCGTCGACGCGCTGATGGACCGCGACGACATCGCCAAGACCTATCAGCACCTGAAGGGAAGTGAACCCGCTTGACCCGTTACCGCCACCTGATCACAGACGAGAACCGCAAGTGGTGGACGCTCGGAGCGATGTGCTTCGCGCTGTTCATGATCATGCTCGACAACACGGTCGTGAACGTCGCCCTGCCGTCGATCCAGAAGGATCTCGGCGCCTCGATCTCCGGCCTCGAGTGGACGGTCAACGGCTACACGCTCTCCTTCGCCGTGCTGCTCGCCACCGGTGGCCGCCTCGGCGACATCTTCGGCCGCCGCCGCCTGTTCCTCACCGGCGTGATCATCTTCGCCCTCTCTTCGGCGACCGCCGGCCTCGCCCCCGACGAGACCTCGCTGGTCATCAGCCGGATCGTCCAGGGCGTCGGCGCGGCGCTGATGATGCCGGGCACGCTCTCGATCATCACTGACGCCTTTCCCGCCCACGAGCGCGGCAAGGCGATGGGGACCTGGGCCGGCGTCTCGGCGCTGGCGCTGGCGATCGGCCCGGTGCTGGGCGGATTCCTGACCGAGAACGTGAGCTGGCGGGCGATCTTCTACATCAACATCCCGGTGGCGATCGGCGCCGTCGCCGCGACCCTGTTCGCGGTTCGCGAGTCGCGCGACACCTCGGTCGGCCGCGACGTCGACTACCCCGGCGTCGCCGTCGTCACCGTCGGCCTCACCGCGCTCGTCCTCGCCTTGGTCGAGGGCAACTCGTGGGGCTGGGGCTCGGCCCAGATCATCGGCCTGATCGTCCTCGCAGTGGTCGCGCTGCCGGCCTTCGTCATGGTCGAGAACCGCGTCAAGGCGCCGATGGTCCAGTTCGACCTGCTCGCCGACCGCAACTTCCTCGGCGCAATCGTCGTCGCGATGATCATCAGCTTCGCGATGCTGGGCGTCTTCTTCTTCCTCGCCCTCTACATGCAGGACATCCTCGGCTACTCGCCGTTGGAAGCGGGCGTGCGGTTCCTGCCGTCGACCCTGATGATCGTCCTCGTGGCGCCGGTCGCCGGTCGCCTCGCCGACCGCTTCGGGCCGCGCTGGCTGATCGGCGGCGGCCTGGCCCTGGTTGCGGCCTCGCTCTTTACCTTCAGCGGAATCGCGGTCCACTCCAGCTACCTCGACTTGCTGCCCGGGTTCATGCTGCTCGGGATCGGCATCGCGATGACGATGTCGCCGATGACCAGCGCCGCGATGAACGCGGTGCCGGTGCAGAAAGCGGGGATCGCCTCCGGCGTCCTCTCGATGTTCCGGATGGTCGGCGGCAGCCTCGGCGTCGCCGTCACCGGGGCAATCTTTCAAGGCCTGGTCAGCTCCAAGCTCGACACCCTGCTGAGCGGCAGCGGCATCAGCGCCGGCCAGCGCGGCGGCATCGCCGACTCGCTCGGCAGCGGCTCGGTCTCCGGCGCGCTCGACGGCCTCGACCCGGCCCAGGTGAAGCAGGCGACCGCGGCCGGCAGCGAAGCCTTCGTCTACGCGCTCGGCAGCGCGATGACGGTTTGCGGCGCGGTTGCCCTCGCCGGCGCCGTGGTCGGCGTGGTCGCGATCCGCGCCAAGCGGAGAACCGGCGCCGAGACCACGATCGAGGCGTCCGAGGCGGTCGCCAACCCCGGCGGCTCGGCGATCGCCGCCGAGGAGGCCCAGGAAAGGGTGGTCGCGTAGTGTCGCCGCGCGATGCTGATCCTGCTGCCACCGTCGGAGGGCAAGGCCGCGCCGAGCGCGGGGCCGCCGGTCGAGCTCGCGGAGCTCGCTTTCGCCGCCGAGCTGACGGAGTCGAGGCTGAAGTTGCTTGGAGCGCTCGAGGGGCTCGCCGCGGAGCCGCTGCCGCGGGCCGTGGCGATGCTCGGCCTATCCAGCGGCCAGGCGGGTGAGGTCGAGGTAGACGCGAAGCTGCGCGGCGCCCCGGCGGCGCCCGCGGCCGCGGTCTACACCGGGGTCCTCTACGACCGGCTCGGGCTGCCGGCGCTGCCCGCCCGAGCGCGGGAGCGGGTGCTGATCGCAAGCGCGCTGTGGGGGGTCATACGGCCCAGCGACCGAATCCCCTACTACCGCCTCTCGGCGAAAGCGAAGCTGTCCGGCGTCGGCGCTCTCGCCGGCTTCTGGCGGCCGGCGCTGGTGCAGGCGTTGCCCGACGAGGACGGAAGCCTGGTAGTCGACATGCGCTCGGGCGCTTACGCGGCGGCCTGGAAGCCGAAGCGGGCCGAGCGGCTGGCGGTGCGGGCGTTCAGCGAGAGCGGCGGCGTGCGCAAGCCGGTCTCCCATATGGCGAAGGCGGTGCGGGGCGAAGTCGCGAAGGCCCTGCTGGCGGCGAAGCGGGTGCCGGCAGACGCCGAGGGCGCCGCGGACGCGGTGGCGAAGGCGGGCTTCGAGGTCGAGCTCAGCCCGGGCTTCCTCGACGTGATCGTCCCCGGCTGACGCGCTGCCGCACTTTCACCGCCTATAGAGGGGAAAGGTGCTGCAGCGGCGGCCAGGACTCGGGGGCGGCGAGGTCGAGCTGAGGCAGCGTCAGCACCGGGACGTGGCCGAGTGCCGCGATCGTTCCACGGTTCGAGGCCTCGATCTCGGTCGGCTCCTGTGGCCACGGCGTCAGCACCACGGCGCGGACCTCGAGACCGGCGGCGCGCGCCGACTCCAGCGTCAGCAGGGTGTGGTTGATCGTGCCGAGCCCTGGGCCGGCGGCGACTACCAGGGGCAGGCCGAGGTCGGCGGCCAGGTCCCGGACCAGGTACTCCTCGCTCAGCGGCACCAGGAAGCCGCCTACCCCCTCGCAGACGAGGACCTCGGCGCCCGCGCCGGCGGCCCGCGCCGTCTGCCGCAGCACCTCGGGGTCGATCCGCTCCCCCGCCAGCGCCGCCGCCAGGTGCGGCGAGGCCGGCGGCCCGTAGCGGTAGGGCGCGATCTCGGCATCGCTCTGGGCCGAACCGGCGGCCCGGCGCAGCAGCGCGTGGTCGGGCTCGCCCCCTTCCTCGAGCCCGGTCACCGCCGGCTTGAAAACTGCGACCGCGCGCCCTGCGGCCGCCAGCGTCCGCGCGATCGCCGCCGCGACGACCGTCTTGCCGACCTCGGTGCCGGTGCCGGTGACGAAGACGCCGGTGGCAGGGCCCACGCCCACCAGCCGCTACCGGGCGGCCGTGAGCCGGTCGCCTGTGGCGACTTCGAGCTGGCGTGCGGCCGTGCCGAGCGTCCGGGCCGCCTCTTCGAGGTCGGCGGGCGAGTGGGTCGACATCACCGTCAGCCGCAGCCGGGAGGTTCCCTCGGGGACGGTTGGCGGCCGGATTCCCTGGGCGAAGACGCCACGCTCGAGCAGCAGCGACGTCAGCCGCATCGTCGGCTCGGCGTCGCCGACCCGGACCGGCAGGATCTGCGTCTCCGACTCGACCGCGAGACCCTCTCGGCCGAGCGCCTCGCGCAGCACGGCGGCGTTGCGGCGCAGCGCCTCGACTCGCTGTGGCTGCTCGCGCAGGACCGCCAGCGCCTCGGCGGCGGCGGCGACCGAGGCCGGCGCCGGCGCCGTCGAGAAGATGAACGGGCGGGCCGAGTTGACGAGGAAGTCGACCGTCTCGAGGTTGGCGCAGACGTAGGCGCCGTAGGCGCCGAGCGCCTTGCCGAGGGTGCCGACGAGGACCACGCCGGGCTCGCCGGCGAGGCCCGCCTCGCCGACGCTGCCGCGGCCGCCGGGGCCGATCGCGCCGGTCGCGTGCGCCTCGTCGACCAGCAGCCGCGCCCCGTGGCGCCGCGCCAGCTCGTAGAGCTCGCGCAGCGGCGCCAGGTCGCCGTCCATCGAGAAGACGCCGTCGGTGGCGATCAGGGCCGCCCGCCCGCCGGCGTCCTCCAGCGACCAGGCCAGGTGGTCGAGGTCGCGGTGGCGGTAGATCCGCGTCTCGGCGCGGGCGAGGCGGCAGCCGTCGATGATCGAGGCATGGTTGAGCTCGTCGGAGAAGACGACCTCGCCGGCCCCAGCCAGCGCCGCGATCGTCCCCGTGTTGGCGAGATAGCCGGAGCCGAACAGCAGCGCTTCGGGGAAGCCCTCGAACTCGGCCAGCTCGACCTCGAGGTAGCGGTGCGGTTCCATCGTCCCCGAGATCAGCCGCGAAGCGCCCGCCCCGGCGCCCCACTGGAGCGCCGCCCGCGCCGCCGCCTCGCGCACCCGCGGCTCGTCGGCCAGGCCGAGGTAGTTGTTCGAGCAGAGCAGCAGGACCTCGCGGTCGCCGAGCCGCACGCTCGGGCCCTGCGGCCCTTCGACCAGGCGCAGGCGCCGGTGCAGGTCGCGCTCGCGCAGGTCGAGCAGGCGCGCGGCGACGTCGGTCATCGGCTCAGGCCGCCGTCGGGTACGACGGCTTGCGCTTTCCCTTCTTGATCACCCGCAGCTGGGTCGACGGGTCCCACATCGGCGCCTCCTCCTGACGGTCGATCAGGGCCTCCATCGGCGTCCCCGGCGTCTCGCCCTCGAGCCAGCCCGAGCGGTTGTCGGGGCGGGGGTTGCGGCCGTTGTCGGGCTGGCGGGCGACGTTCAGCCCGAGCTCCTCGAACATCGCCCGGTCCTCGGCCGGCTCGGCCCCGAGCGTGGTCAGGAAGTTGCCCATCATCACCCCGTTCAGGCCCGCCTTGACTGCCAGCTTGTGCAGATCCCCCAGGTTCTCGACGCGGCCGCCACAGAGGCGGAAGAGGGCGCCCGGGATGATCAGGCGGAAGATCGCGATCCACTTCACCGCCTCCCACGGGTCCATCACCTCGCGCTCACCGAACTTCGTCCCCTGCTTCGGGATCAGCAGGTTGATCGGCACCGAGGTGGGGTTGATCTCGGAGAGCTCGAAGGCCATCTCGACCCGCTGCTCGGGCGTCTCGCCGAGGTTGAGGATGCCGCCGACACAGGTCTCGAGCCCGGCCTCCTTGACCGCCTGGATCGTCCGCAGCCGGCCCTCGTAGCGGACCGTGGTCGAGACCTCCGGGTAGTAGGAGCGGGCCGACTCGACGTTGTGGTGGACGCGCTGGACGCCCGCATCCTTCAGCGCCTTGGCACGCTTGGTCGACATGTGGCCGATCGAGATGCAGCGCTTCAGGTTGGTCTCCTCGGCGACCAGTTCGGCCCCTTCGAGGATTTTCTGGAAGTCGCGTTTGGAGAGGCCCTGGCCCTGGGTGACCATGCAGAACCGGTGCGCGCCGGCCGCCTCGGCCGCCTTCGCGTGCTCGAGGATCTGCTCGGGCTCCATCATCGCGTGCATCACGG
>DASXFL010000167.1:0-8724 GCA_036489595.1 Solirubrobacterales bacterium | reverse complement strand
CAGACCTCGCTGCTGAAGCTGAGCTTCAAGAACGAAGGCGAGCACGAGGTGCCGAACCTGGTCGTCTACTTCACCCTCGCCGGCAAGCAGGGGGCGACCGCCTGGCTGCCGTTCGCGGTGCACGAACAGCAGACCGGCCTTGCCAATCCGACCCGCCCGGTCTGGGTGCTCGCCGAACACTTCCCGAAACTCGCCGGCTCGAGCGAAAAGGGTGGCGCCACGACGTCGGACCCGAAGACCTTCGCCTTCGGGCCGCTGAAGGCCGGGCAGACCACCTCCGCAGTCTGGAAGCTGAGCGCGGTGCGCCAGGGGAAATACACGCTGCGCTACGGGGTCGGGGCCGGGCTGAGCGGAGAAGCGAAGGCGGCGACGGGTAGCGGAGTCGCAACTGGGGGTACTTTCGTCGCCGAGATCACCTCCCAGACCCCCAACACCGAAGTGACCGACTCCGGCGAAATAGTCGAAATCCCGGCGGAGGGCACGCAGAAGACCGGCGGATGATCCGCCGCCTCGCGACGACCGCGCTCACGGCCCTGCTGCTGGCCCTGGCGCTACCGGCCTGCGGCTCTTCGGGCAGCACCTCGGGCACGGCCGCAGCGCCCGCCACGAGCGAAAGCGGCGCGCCCGCCGCCGAAGCGGGCACCACGCCTTCGGGCGCCAAGGACGGGGTGGCGCTGAAGAAGATCGGCCAGTTCGAATCGCCGATCTACGTCGCCGGCGCGCCCGGCTTCCCGCGACTGCTCTTCGTCGTCGAGCGGACCGGCAAGATCATCGTCCTCGACCACGGCAGGAGACTGCGCCGCCCCTTCCTCGACATCTCCTCCCAGACCACGACCGAAGTCGAGCGCGGCCTGCTCTCGGTCGCCTTCCCGCCGGACTACAGGCAGAGCGGCCTCTTCTACGTCTACTACACGAACCTCGCCGGCAACATCCGGGTCGACGAGTTCCACCGGGCGACGCCGACCCGGGCCGACCCGAGCTCGCAGCGCAAGGTGATCGAAATCCCCCATCCGGTCAACGCCAACCACAATGGCGGCCAGCTGCAGTTCCTCGGCGAAGACCTCTACTTCGGCACCGGCGACGGCGGCTCCGCCGGCGACCCGCCCAACAACGCCCAGAACAAGGACGTGCTGCTGGGCAAGCTGCTGCGGATCGACCCCAGGCAATCCGGAGGCCGGCCGTACACGATCCCCGCCGACAACCCCTTCGTCGGCAGGCCGGGCCGCGATGAGATCTACAGCTACGGCCTCCGCAACCCGTTCCGCTTCTCCTTCGACACCCTCGGCAAGGGCCCGCCGCGGATCGTCATCGGAGACGTCGGCCAGAACCGCTTCGAGGAGATCGACTACACGACGGTGGCGGCGGCGAGCGGCGCCAACTTCGGCTGGGACGCGCTTGAGGGCTACCAGGCCTACACCGAAGAAAACAGCGGCACCCCGAACCCCGGCGGCACCACCAAGCCGGTCTTTGCCTACTCGCACCACCGCGACGGCAGCTGCTCGATCATCGGCGGTTACGTCGTCCGCGACCGCTCGCTGCCCTCGCTCTACGGCCGCTACCTCTACACCGACTTCTGTGAGGGACAGCTGCGCAGCATCGACCTCCACCTCGGCCGCGCCGGCGGCGATCACGAGATCGGCCTCCACGTCGACAGCCCCACCTCCTTCGGCGAAGACCTCGCCGGCCACGTCTACGTCGCCTCGCTCGAAGGCCCGGTCTACCGGCTGGTGCCGAAGCGCCGCTAGCTAGGAGCCGCCGGCGCCCCGGCGGCGGAACTCGCCGCCGCCCTCACCATCGGAGACCCACTCGACCCCGGACAGGAGCTCGGCCGGCGAGGCCCCGAGCGCCCCGGCGAGCTTGACCAGGGTGTCGAGCTGGACCATCCGCTCGCCAGCCATGATCAGGGTCAGGTGGCTGCGGTGGATTTCAGCCCGGGCGGCGAGCTCGGCCGGCCCGAGGCCCCGCGCCGCGGTGAGACGCTCGAGGTTGGCGACGAACTGGCGCATCGGCTCCGGGGCGGCGGCAGTCATGGGCTCTCCAAGGGTTGGTGACGCCGAATTTCGCCCCCTCCGCCTCACCCGGGAGGCGCTCCCCGCCAAGGGGAACCCGCTGGTAGCGGAGAGGGCAACCCAGAGAGTACCGTTCGGTACATAAACGATACGTAACACTGTTTTGTATGTGGACTTACGTCGTTGGACAAGCGACAGTTCCGGCCGTGGATCTACGCGACCGATTCGCCGAGAACCTGATTCGTTGCCGCCAGACCGCCAACCTCTCGCAGGAAGAGCTGGCGATGCGCGCCTCGCTGAACCGGACCCAGATCAGCCTGCTCGAGAACAGCCAGCGGACGCCGCGGATCGACACCGTGGTGAAAGTGGCAGGGGCGCTGGGGGTCGAGCCGGGGGAGCTGTTGAAGGGGATGCGGTGGGAGCCGAGTGTGACTCAGCCGGGGAGCTTCGACTTCGAGTGATGCGGGTTGGCCGGGGACGGGGCGGCGGGGGCGAGTGTCGGCAGGGGCCCCTCACTCGCACTTCGTCGTCGCTGAGGATGCGGCTCTGCGCCTTGATGGATTCGCCAAGCCTTGGTCCCCTGTCAGCTGAAAGCAAAGGGGGGCCCGTGCCCGGATTCGTTGGGCAAGCCCTGATCCCCAGCTATCCTGGCTAGGCAGCCAAACCGGGTCCTACAAAGGGAGAAACCATGGTCGTCGCCGATCCACCCGCCTCCGAGGAGCTCGCGGTCCACAACCCCGCCACCGGCGAGACGATCGCGACCATCCCCATCGACGCTCCCGAGCAGGTCGCCGCCACCGTGGCCCGAGTTCGCGCTGTCCAGCCCGATTGGGAGGCGATGGGGATCGAGGGCCGCTACCACTGGCTCGGCAAGCTGCGCGATTGGATCCTCGACAACCAGGACCGGGTCCTCGACACGATGCAGCGCGAGACCGGCAAGGTCCGCGCGGACGCCAGCAACGAGCCGCCCTACCTCATCGACGTGATCAACTTCTACGGTAGCCGCGCTGCCGCTTTCATCGGCGAGGAGGGGTTCCGCCCCCACTCGCCGCTGCTCGCCTCGAAGAAGCTGCGGGTCCAGTACCGGCCGCACCCGGTGGTCGGGATCATCAGCCCCTGGAACTTCCCGCTGATCCTCTCGTTCGGCGACGCGATCCCGGCGCTGATGGCGGGTGCCGCGGTGGTGATCAAGCCCTCCGAGTTCACGCCCCTGGGCCTTGCCGAGGTGGTCGACGCCTGGAAGCACGAGCTCGGCGCGCCGGACGTCTTCGACGTCGTCCAGGGGATCGCCGAGACCGGCGGCGCCCTCGTCGACAACGTCGACTTCATCCAGTTCACCGGCTCCGACCGGACCGGCCGCAAGGTGATGGCGCGGGCGGCCGAGACGCTGACCCCGGTCAGCCTCGAGCTCGGCGGCAAGGACCCGATGATCGTCCTCGCCGACGCCGACCTCGACCGCGCGGCCAACGCCGCCGCCTGGGGCGGCATGTTCAACTCGGGCCAAGTCTGCATCTCGGTCGAGCGGATCTACGTCGAGGAGCCGGCCTACGACGAGTTCGTCTCGAAACTGGCGGCGGAGGTGGGGAAGCTGCGGCAGGGCGTGGATTCCGCCGCCGCCCCCAAGGACGTCGGGGCGATGACCTCGCCGAACCAGATCGGGGTCGTCGAGGACCACGTCAGCGACGCTCTCGCCAGCGGCGCCCGGGCCTTGACCGGCGGCAAGCGGGCCGAAGGGCACGGCGACTTCTTCGAGCCGACCGTCCTCGTCGACGTCGACCACTCGATGAAGGTGATGCGCGACGAGACCTTCGGCCCGGTTGTCGGGGTGATGAGGGTGCGCGACGAGGAGGAGGCGCTGCGGCTCGCCAACGACACCCGCTACGGCCTCTCCGGCTCGGTCTTCGGCGAGCGCGAACACGCCGAGCGGGTGGCCCGCCGGGTCGAGTGCGGGGCCGTCAACGTCAACGACGTCCTCGTCAACTACTTCGCCTCCGAGGTGCCGATGGGCGGCTGGAAGGAGTCGGGGATCGGCTACCGCCACGGCGCCCAGGGGATCCGCAAGTACTGCCGCACCGAGTCGCTGGTGATCACCCGCTTCGCCGGCAAGCGCGAACCGACCTGGTACCCCTACACGCGCGGTCGCCGCGGCCTGATCGCCCGCCTCACCCGCTTCATCTACGCCCGCGACTGGCGTCGCCGCATCGGGCTGAAGCGCCGCAGCTAGCCGCGAACCGCGCCCCGGTAGCCTCCTTAGGCTGATGGCGGAGCGCGACTACATAAGGGCGGTGAACGAGCGCGTCGTCGTCTTCGACGGCGGCATGGGCGCCACCCTGGAGCAGTTCGAGCTCAGCCAGGCCGACTACGGCGGGCTCGCCGGCAAGTGCCACGAGGCGCTGGTGCTGAACCGCCCGGACGTGATCGAGGGCGTCCACGCCTCGATGGTCGAGGCCGGAGCCGAGGTGGTCGAGACCGACACCTTCCAGGGCTCGCGTCTGAAGCTCGACGAGTGGGGGCTCGGCGAGCAGACCCTCGAGATCAACACCAAGGCCGCCGAAATCGCCCGCAAGGCGGTCGGCGAGGAGCTCTTCGTCGCCGGCTCGATCGGGCCGACCGGCTTCCTCCCCGCCTCCACCGATCCGACCCTCGGCAACATCAGCTTCGGCAAGCTGGTCGAGGTCTTCACCGAGCAGGCGCGCGGCCTCCTCGAGGGCGGT
This sequence comes from Solirubrobacterales bacterium, assembly GCA_036489595.1. Classification (GTDB taxonomy): domain Bacteria; phylum Actinomycetota; class Thermoleophilia; order Solirubrobacterales; family 70-9; genus VAYN01. Next base: position 4,001 of record DASXFL010000167.1, on the reverse strand, counting down.
GTCGACCTGATCATGATCGAGACCGCGCAGGACATCCTCGAGGTCAAGGCGGCGATCTTCGGCGCCCGCGAGGCCTTCGCCGCGGCCGGCCGCGCGCTGCCGATCCAGTGCAGCGTCTCGCTGCTCCCGAACGGCGGCAAGATGCTGCTCGGCACCGACATCCAGTCGGTTCTGACGACGCTGACCGCGCTCGACGTCGACGTGATCGGGCTCAACTGCTCGACCGGCCCCGAGGACATGCGCGACGCGATCCGCTTCCTCGGCGAGGTCAGTCCGCTCCCCGTCCACTGCATCCCCAACGCCGGCCTGCCGCTGCAGGGCCCCAACGGCGAGACGATCTTCCCCGAACAGCCGGAGCCGCTGGCAGCGACCCTCGGCGAGTTCGTCGAGCGCTACGGGGTTGGGATCGTCGGCGGCTGCTGCGGCACCAGCCCCGAGCACATCCGGGCGATCCGCGAACGGATCGGCGAGGGCCGTGCCCCGGCCGAGCGCCCCGCCCCGGCCCAGATCGAGGTCTCCTCGATGATGACCTCGACCCCGCTGGTGCAGGAGCCGCGACCGACCCTGGTCGGCGAGCGGGTCAATTCGCAGGGCTCGAAAAGAGCGAAGGAGCTGCTGCTCGCCGACGACTACGACGGCCTTGCTCAGGTCGCCGAAGACCAGGTCGAAGGCGGCGCCCACGTGCTCGACGTCTGCGTGGCGCTGACCGAGCGCCAGGACGAGGACGAGCAGATGCGGCAGGTGGTGAAGCGGGTCTCGCTCTCCCAGCCCTCCCCGATCCAGGTCGACTCGACCGAACCGGAGGTGATCCGGACGGCCCTCGAGCAGATTCCCGGCCGGGCGATCGTCAACTCGATCAACCTCGAGGCCGGCCGCGACAAGGCCGACGTCGTGGTGCCGCTGGCGAAGGCCCACGGGGCGGCGCTGATCGCGCTGACCATCGACGAGGTCGGGATGGGCAAGACGGCCGACCGCAAGGTCGAGATCGCCAAGCGGCTGAAGGAGATCGCCTGCGACGAGCACGGCCTCGACCCCGAGGCGCTGATCTTCGACGCCCTCACCTTCACCCTCACCACCGGCGACGAGGAGTGGAAGCCCTCGGCGGTCGAGACGATCGAGGGCATCCGCCGGATCAAGGCCGAGATCCCCGGCGTCAAGACCTCGCTCGGCGTCTCCAACGTCTCCTTCGGGGTCAGCCCGCGGCCCCGCGCGGTCCTCAACTCGGTCTTCCTCCACCACTGCGTCGAGGCCGGGCTCGACCTGGCGATGGTCAACCCGAACCACATCACCCCCTACTCGGAGATCCCCGACGAGGAGCGCGAGCTGACCGACGACCTCGTCTTCAACCGGGCCCCGGACGCGCTCGAGAAGTTCATCGCCCACTTCGAGTCGAAGGGCGAAGAGGAGGAGGCCGAGGCCGCCGACCCGACTGCGGACATGGAGCCTGAGGAAGCGCTCCACTGGCACATCCTGCGCCGCAAGAAGGACGGGGTCGAGGAGTGGATCGACCGCTCGGTCGAGAAGATCGGCGCCGTCCCCACCCTCAACGACGTGCTGCTGCCGGCGATGAAGGAGGTCGGCGACAAATTCGGCGCCGGCGAACTGATCCTGCCCTTCGTCCTGCAGTCGGCTGAAGTGATGAAGCGAGCGGTGGCGCAGCTCGAGAACTACCTCGACCGGATCGACGGCCACGCCAAGGGCAAGGTCGTGATCGCGACCGTGTTCGGCGACGTCCACGACATCGGCAAGTCGCTGGTCAACACGATCCTCACCAACAACGGCTACAGCGTCGTCGACCTCGGCAAGCAGGTGCCGATCGACGCGATCATCGAGGCCGCGGTCGAGCACGAAGCCGACGCGATCGGCCTCTCCGCCCTGCTCGTCTCGACCTCGAAGCAGATGCCGACCTGCGTCGCCGAGCTGCACCAGCGGGGGCTCGGCTTCCCGGTGCTGATCGGCGGCGCCGCGATCAACCGCGACTTCGGCCGCCGCACCCTCTATCCGAAGGGGAAAGAGTCCGACGAGGTCTACGAGCCCGGCGTCTTCTACTGCAAGGACGCCTTCCAGGGCCTCAACACGATGGACGCGCTGGTCGACGCCGAGGCGCGGGCGGCGCTGGTCGAGCGAATCCGGGGGGAGGCCAAGCAGCTGCGCGAGAAGGTGGTCGAGGTGGACGACGCGCCGCCGGTTACCGACTCGAGCGTGCGCTCAGCCACCCGCACCGACAACCCGATCCCGGCACCGCCGTTCTGGGGCGCCCGCGAGGTCGCGGTCGACCTCGCCGACGTCTTCCCCTACCTCGACCGCCACGTGCTGTTCAAGCTGCACTGGGGCGGCAAAGGGGTCAAGGGCGAGGCCTGGCGCGAGCTGGTCGAGGGGACCGCCGAGGAGGAGGGCTTCGCGCCGCGCCTGGCCCGGATGTGGCGCGATCAGGACTACCTGCACCCGCGCGCCCGGCTCGGTTACTTCCCCTGCAACGCCGACGGCAACGAGCTGGTCGTCTTCGACCCCGAGCACCCCGACACCGAGCTCGAGCGGCTCGTCTTCCCGCGCCAGCCGCGCCACGACCGGATCTGCCTCGCCGATTTCTACCGGCCTCTCGACTCCGGCGAACGCGACGTCGTCGCCCTCCAGGGCGTCACGGTCGGGCCCGAGGTGACCGAGCTGATCGAACGGCTCGAGTCCGAAGGCGAGTTCGCCGAACAGCTCTACGTGCACGGCCTCGGGGTCCAGTCGGCCGAGGGCTCGGCCGAGTGGCTGCACTCGAAGGTGCGCGCCGACCTCGACATCGACGCCGACCAGGGCCGCCGCTACTCCTGGGGATACCCCGCCTGCCCCGAGCAGTCCGAGCACACCAAGGTCTGGCGGCTGTTGGGGCTGGAGCAGATCGGCATGACTCTGTCGGGCGGGTTCGCGGTGATGCCGGAGCAGTCGACGGTGGCGATCGTGACCCACCATCCGCAGGCGGTCTACTTCGGGATGAAGTCGGGGTTCATCCCGGAGGAGAAGATCGGCGACGAGCTGATCGCGGGGACCGAGAGAGGCGGGGAGTTGCCGCCCGAGGCGGAGCCGGATCAGGACGCGAGCGCGGGGGATGCGGGCCGGGCGCAGACGGCGGCTTAGGGATCAGGGCTTGCGGGAGCGGTGTCCAACGAAATGACGAGAGCTCCCACCCCCCTTCTCTAGAGCTGACCAGGGACGGGGCGGTGGAGCTGTCTCTGATGTTCAGCACGGTCCCCTAGTCGGCTAAAGAAGAGAAGTGGGTGGACCCCGACGAATTCGTTGGAGGGCGTCAACCCCGATCCCTAGCCCGGAGCCCTAGACAGTCGTCCGTTCCCGGTGCCGCCGCCCCCGCCCCCGCCCCTGCCACGGCTCGAGCCTCACCGGCGACGTCGACAACGCCTGCACCCTCAGATCGCTCCAGGTCAGGCCCTCCCGCACCAGCGCCGGCAGCCCCAGCATCACCGCGGTCGCGATCTCGACCGCCTGCAGGATCACGCCGTAGGCGAGCGCGTCGGCGGTGCCGATGCCCCAGCCGGTGTGGAGGACGCTGATCACGGCGAGCTGGAAGACGCCGATGTTGGACGGAGTAGCCGGGACCACGGCGGTGACGTTGACCGCGAAGAGAACGGCGGCGGCGGCACCGATCCCCGCCCTGGTGTCGAGGTTGAGCGCGTAGAGGAGGGCCCAGCAGGCGGCCAGCTGGATCGCCCAGGCGCCGAGCTGGGCGACGGCTGCGGCGATCCCGTGGCGCGGGTCGCGGAAGACGGCGAGGCCGGCGCGGACCTGGATCAGGGCGCGGTGGATCGCGGCGCCGATCCGCGCGAGGCGGCCGTTGCCGTTGCGGCGCATCAGCACCGGGGCGAGGATCACCACCATCAGCAGGATCAGCGGCACCAGGCTGAAGAGGAAGATCTGCTTGGTGCTTTCGTGGAAGAGCGGCGTGGTCGAGACGATGATCACCCCGAGCAGGATCAGGGCGACGATGTTCAGCATCGTCT
>DASXFL010000135.1:0-10219 GCA_036489595.1 Solirubrobacterales bacterium | reverse complement strand
CGAGGACCGGCTCAAGGCAGTGTTGAAGGAGATCGCCGATGCCGACGGCACGGTGATCCTGTTCATCGACGAGCTGCACACGATCGTCGGCGCGGGCGCCGCCGAGGGTGCCGTCGACGCCGCCAACCTGCTCAAGCCGATGCTGGCGCGCGGCGAGCTGCGCGCGGTCGGCGCCACCACCCTCGACGAGTACCGCAAGCACATCGAGAAGGACGCCGCGCTGGAGCGGCGCTTCCAGCCGGTCCACGTCGAGGAGCCCTCGATGGAGGACACGATCGCGATCCTGCGCGGGCTGAAGGAGCGCTACGAAAACCACCACGGGGTGAAGATCACCGACACCGCGATCGTCGCCGCCGCCACCCTCTCGGAGCGCTACATCGCCGACCGCTTCCTCCCCGACAAGGCGATCGACCTGATCGACGAGGCGGCCTCGCGGCTGAAGATCGAGATCGAGTCGAGCCCGACCGAGATCGACGAGGTCAAACGGCGGATCCAGCAGCTCGAAATCGAGCGCCAGGCGCTCGCCAAGGAGACCGACGAGCCCTCACGCAAGCGGCTCGAGGCGCTCGAGGAGGAGCTGGCGGAGCTGGGCGAGCGCTTCAACGAGATGAACGCGCGCTGGCAGAACGAGAAGGACGCGATCGAGGCCCGGAACGAGGCCAACGCCCGGCTCGAGCAGGCGAAAGCGGACCTCGAGCGGGCCGAACGGGAGGCGAACCTGGAGCGGGCCGGCGAGCTCCGCTTCGGCGAGATCCCGGCGCTCGAGCAGTCGGTCGCCGACCAGGACGCGCGGCTCGGCGAGCTGCGCTCGAACGGCAACCTGCTGCTGGCCGATGAGGTGACCGAGGAGGACGTCGCCGAGGTGGTCGCCAAATGGACCGGGATCCCGGTCAGCCGCCTGATGGAGGGCGAAGTCGAGAAGCTGATCCAGATGGAGGCGCGGCTGCACGACCGGGTGATTGGCCAGGACGAGGCGATCGAGGCGGTCTCCAACGCGCTGCGCCGCTCCCGCGCCGGCCTCTCAGATCCCAATCGGCCGATCGGCAGCTTCCTCTTCCTCGGCCCGACCGGGGTCGGCAAGACCGAGCTGGCGAAGGCGCTGGCCGAGTTCATGTTCGACACCGACCAGGCGATCGTCCGCCTCGACATGTCCGAGTACATGGAGAAGCACACCGTGTCGCGGCTGGTCGGCGCGCCCCCTGGCTACGTCGGCTACGAGGAGGGGGGACAGCTGACCGAGGCGGTGCGGCGGCGGCCCTACGCGGTGATCCTGCTCGACGAGATCGAGAAGGCGCACCCGGACGTCTTCAACACCCTGCTGCAGATCATGGACGACGGCCGCCTCACCGACGGCCAGGGCCGCACCGTCAGCTTCACCAACACCGTCCTGATCATGACCTCCAACGTCGGCTCGGACCGGATCGTCAGCGAGAGCGTCGGCGAGAAGATCCGCGAGGGGATCGAAGAGGTCCTGGCGACGACCTTCAAGCCGGAGTTCCTCAATCGAATCGACGACACGGTGATCTTCCACCGCCTCTCGAAGGAGGACATCGGCCGCATCGTCGAGCTCCAGGTGGCGCAGCTGGTCGGCCGTGTGCACGAGCGCGGGATCGTGATCGAGCTGGCCGACGAAGCGAAGACGCTGCTCGGGAACCTCGGCTACGACCCGGTCTACGGGGCGCGGCCGCTGCGGCGGGTGATCCAGAAGCAGCTGGTCGACAAGCTGGCCCTGAAGATCCTCGAGGGCGAGTTCCGCGAGGGCGACACGGTGCTGGTGACGGCGAGTGGCGATGGCGAGCTGGCCTTCGAGAAGTCCGGCACGAAGGTCGAGACGGCGGCCTAGCCGCAGCCCGCGGCTCGCGCGGCCGCTTCCCCCGCCGTCGGCTTTCGCGTTGGACTTTCAGGTCCCTATAGGAACCTCAAAGTCCAACGCGCGTGATTCGTGCCTGGAACGGCCGCCGCGGCTGGCGCGGGAGACCTAATTTCGGGGTCAATCCGGGGGCCGGATCTGCCGAAATTAGGGCGTACAGGCCTCCTTAAGGATGGTCGGAGACCATTGAGCGATCGTGGCAGGGCGGCGCGAAGCTCGATACAACTTCGTTACACGCAACTTATTGGATACCCGGCAGATGAACGACGAGACTCCAAACATGCGGGAAATCCGCCCGGAGTCGCGCCTTTCGCGACTCCATTCGCGGTGGACGAGGCCCTCGCGACCGCGGCTGGCGCGGCCGGAGGTGCCGAGGGCGGTCGAGGCGGGGTGGTTCGCGGTCCAGGAGCGGGTGATCTGGCCGCTGCAGGACCGCTTCGCGCTGCTCGACGATTCCGGGCGCCGGGCGGTCGTCGGAGGCGGTGCTTTCGCGTTGCTCGCCGTAGCGGTCTTCGCCGTCCTCGCCCTCCCCTCGAGCGGCGGCTCTTCTTCGCCGACGACCACCGTCAGCGAGGTCGCGGCTCCGACCCAATCGACCCCCGCCCGACCCCCGAAGCCTCAGCCTCAGAAGCACACCGCTCCCCGCGAGACCCTGCACGGCGCGGCGCCGGTCTTCTCACCTCCCTCACCCGCAAGTAAGGGGGGTGAGAGGACCGGCGCTTCGAATTCGAAGACGGCGGACCACCAGACCACGTCGACCAGCCCCGCAGAAGCCGCCCCGGATGCCTCCGCCGCCAGCGCAGCGAGCAGCGGAAAAGCGGCCGGCGAAGCGACCTCGACCAACTCCTCCCCCGCCTCGGCCACCATCTCCTCCGACCCGAGCAACCGGGCCGCCTCCGATTCGGGCAAGACCGCTCCCAACGCCGCCACCGACGCCCGCGCCGCCATCCCCAACGGGCCGCCGGCCGGGCCCGCCGCCTTGAAGGTCGCCCGCGAATTCGCCCAGGGGTTCGTCGTCTACGAGACCGGCGGCGCCAATTCGGAGGCCTTCCGCGACGCCTTCGACGCCACCGCCACTCCGGAGCTGGCCAAAGCCCTGCTGCAGCGGCCGCCGAAGCAGCCGACCGGCGTGAAGGTGCCGCGGGCGAAGGTGCTGAACGTCGTCGCCGGGCCCTCGCAGGGAACCGTCTACGGGGTCAGCGTGGCGCTGCTGCGGGTCGACGTGACCAGCGAGCTACGGCTGCAGATGGAAAAGCTGAAGACCGGAAGGCGCGCCGAATGGCGCGTCACCAACGTCCTCGGCTGATGGCGCCGCGGCCGCGCAGAGCCCGCAGGGCGGCGGCTGTTGCCGTGGCCACGGTCGGCCTCGCGATCCCGGTCGCGATCGCCCGCGCCGCCGAACCGGCCGGGGCGCCCGCGGCGACGAAGACGTCGGCCGAAGAACCGGCCTCGGCCTTTGCCGACGGCGCCGAACTGGGGCAGCCCGAATCGAAGGGGTCGAGCAAGGACGAAGGCCTGGGGAAGAAGAAGGGCGGCTCGGTCGGGCAGGCCTCACCGCTCGCCCCTGCCAAGCCAGCCGAACCGGCGACCGAATCGCCCTCGCAGCCGCAGGACGGCGGCACCGTCGCCGGCCTGCCCAGCGGCAAGCCGCAGCCGCAGACCGAACCGTCCGAAAAGCAGCTCGAACAGGAACATAAGGAAGGCGAAGAAGCGACCGAAGGAGTGGGCGCCGGCCCGGGCTCCGCCTTCGCGATCCCCAACCTGCCGGCCTCGGCCTGCGCGCCAACCGGAGTGCCGCCGGTCCTGATCCCGATCTACCAGGCGGCCTCGGCCCAGTACGAACTGGGCCCTCAGGGGCCGGCGGTGCTGGCAGGAATCAACGCGGTCGAGACCAACTTCGGCACCAACCTCGGCCCCTCAAGCGCCGGTGCCGAGGGCTGGATGCAGTTCATGCCCTCGACCTGGGAAACGTATGGAGTCGATGCCAACGGCGACGGGGTCAAGGACCCGAGCAACCCCGAAGACGCGATCTTCGCCGCCGCCCGCTACCTCGCCGCCGCTGGCATGCCGGCCGACACCTACGGCGCCATCTACGCCTACAACCACGCCGACTGGTACGTCTCCGAGGTTCTCGCCAACGCTGGCTGCTACGCCCACGAAGTCGGCGATCCGGCCTTCACCTCGGGCAGCCTCGGTCCCCAGATCGAGGTCCTCCACTGCAGCCCAGCGGCGCCCTGGCGCAAGCAGATACCGGCCGAATACATGGAAGCCTTCGAGGAAGCGGCCGGGCGCTACGAACTCGGCCGCCGCGGCGTCTGGGCGCTCGCCGCCGTCGCCAGGCTCGAGTCGAACTTCGGCCGCGGGATGGACAAGCGCCAGCTCCACACCGAAGGGCCGCTCGGGCTCGACCCGTCGGAGTGGAAGAAGTACGCGGTCGACGGCGACGGCGACGGCCATGTCCGCCACGCCGACATCGCGGACTCGGCGGCGACCCTGGCGCGGCTGATCTGGGCGCACGGTAGCCTCGAAGCCGGGGTCTTCGCCCACAACCAGGCCGAGTGGTACGTCCAGCAGGTGATGCAGGAGGCCGGCGAAATCGAAGGCGCCTGCACGGTCACCTACATGGACTGGCGGGTGGCGCCGCTGGCCAGCGGCAGCGAAGTGCCCGGCGAACAGGCGGTGCTGGGACCCGACGGGCTCGCCAGCGCCCCGCGCTCGGCGCCGCCCGCGATCAAGGCCGCGATCGGCGCCGCCAACTCGATCGCCACCACCCCCTACGTCTGGGGCGGCGGCCACGGCTCCTGGTACTCCTACGGCTACGACTGCTCGGGCGCGGTCAGCTTCGCCCTCTACGGCGCCGGCCTCCTCGACACGCCGCTGACCTCGGGCGCGCTCGAGAGCTACGGCGAACCGGGGCCCGGCAGGTGGATCACGATCTACGCCAACGCGACCCACGCCTACATGGTGATCGCCGGGCTGCGCTGGGACACGGTCGGCGACGAATCGGGAACCGGCCCGCGCTGGCACGCCCAGCCGCCGTATCCCGAAGGCTTCGTGGTCCGGCACCCGGTCGGGTACTAGGCTTCGATCCCGAAAGCTTCGAGGAGGACCGACGATGCCGACCTACGTGATGCTGACCAACCTCACCGCCGAGGGCGTGAAGACGCTGAAGAACAACCCTGGCCGCGTCGCCGAGGTCAACCAGGAGGTCGAGCAGATCGGCGCCAAGGTGATCGCCCAGTACGCGACGCTCGGCCAGTACGACTTCGTCACGATCGTCGAAGCGCCCGACGCCGAGACGATGGCCAAGGTCTCGATCGAGCTCGGCTCGCGCGGCACGATGACCAGCCAGACGCTGAGCGCGATGCCCGCCGAGGACCTCGCCAACGCCCTCTAGTGAAGGTCGCCGCACTCCAGTGAGGGCGCTGGTGGTCGGCGGCGGCGGTCGCGAGCACGCCCTGGTGCGGGCGCTGGCGCGCTCGGCGAGCGCGCCGGAGCTCTTCTGCGCGCCCGGCAACGCCGGCATCGCCGCCGACGCCGAGACGATCCCCGAGGTCGCCGCCGACGATCCCGCGGCGCTCGTCGATGCCGCCCGCGAGCGCGGCATCGACCTGGCGGTGATCGGCCCCGAGGCGGGGCTGGTTGCCGGCGCCGTCGACGCGCTCGAGGCGGCCGGGATTCCCGCCTTCGGCCCGACCAGGGCGGCCGCCGAGCTCGAGGGCTCGAAGGCCTTCGCCAAGGAGCTGATGGCCGAGGCCGGGGTGCCGACCGCCGGCCACGTGCTGCTGCGCAACCGCGAGCAGGCGGAGCGAGAGCTGGCCGGCCGCGCCTACCCGACCGTGCTCAAGGCCGACGGCCTCGCCGCGGGCAAGGGCGTGATCATCTGCGAGGGCGAGTCGGACGCCGCCGCCGCACTCGACCTCTTCTTCACCGAGCGCCGCTTCGGGGTCGACATGGCGGTCGTGCTCGAGGACTTCCTCGAGGGCGAGGAGCTCTCGCTGCTGGCCCTCTGCGACGGCGAGAACGTGGTGCCGCTCGCGCCCGCCCAGGACTACAAGCGGATCTTCGACGGCGACGAGGGCCCGAACACCGGCGGCATGGGCAGCTACTCCCCCGTTCCCGGCTTCGACGCCGACGCGGTCGAGGAGATCGTCGACCGCGTCCACCGGCCGGTCGTGACGGCGATGGCCGCCCGCGGCGTCCGCTTCCACGGCGTGCTGTACGCAGGCCTGATGATCGGCGCCGACGGCCCCAAGGTGCTCGAGTTCAACGCCCGCTTCGGCGACCCCGAGACGCAAGCGGTGCTGCCGCGGCTGCGCTCCGACCTCGCCGAGCTCTTCCTCGCCGCCCGCGAGCCCGGCGGCCTCGCCGGCATGCGGGCCGAGTTCGCCGACGACTGGGCGGTGACGGTGGTCCTCGCCTCCGCCGGCTACCCGGAGAGCTCCTCGAAGGGCGACGTGATCGAGGGGCTCGACGAGGCGGCAGCGCTCGCCGAAGTGACCCACGCCGGCACCGCCGAGCGCGGTGGCGAGATCGTCACCGCCGGAGGACGGGTGCTCAACGTCACCGCGCTCGGAGCCGACCCGGCCGCGGCGCGCGATCGCGCGTACGATGCGGCTGGCCGGATCTCGTTCGACGGAATGCAGATCCGGACCGACATCGCCGCCCGCGCGGTAGCCAGAAGTCAGACCCCCAGCCAGCGTACTTAGAGAGGACGATCCCCAAAGATGAGCGAGATCTCAGAGCCGCAGACCAGCGACCAGGCGATTGCCGAGGAGCTGGAGGAGATCGAGGAGATCGACACCGAGCAGCCCCTGGTCGGAATCATCATGGGCTCGAAGAACGACATGGACAAGATGCTTCCGGCGGAGAAGTACCTGAACGAACAGGGCATCTCCTGCGAGATCCGGGTGATGAGCGCCCACCGCGACCCGGAGCTGGTCCGCGACTACTGCACCAACGCGAAGATGCGGGGGATGAAGGTGATCATCGCCGGCGCCGGGATGTCGGCGGCGCTGCCCGGGGTCGCCGCCGCCCACACCGAGCTGCCGGTGATCGGCGTGCCGATCCTCGGCAAGAGCCTCGGCGGCCTCGACGCCCTGCTCTCGGCGGTGCAGATGCCGCCCGGGATCCCGGTCGCCTGCGTGGCGATCGACGGGGCCAAAAACGCCGGCGTGCTGGCGGCGCGCATCATCAACGTCTGATGGAGCCGGCGGGCCGAGGAGCCGGCCGATGATTTCCCGCTACACCCGCCCCGAGATCGGGGCGGTCTGGACCCAGCAGGCGAAGCTCGAGACCTGGCTCGAGGTCGAGCTGGCGGCGACCGAGGCCTGGGCCGAGGAGGGCGTGGTGCCGCGCGAGGTCGCGGCGGCAGCGCGGGCCGACGCGGCCTTCACGGTCGAGGCGGTCGACGAGCGGGAGAAGGTGACCGACCACGACGTCGCCGCCTTCGTCGACGTCGTCGCCGCCTCGGTCGGGCCCGAGGGCGCGCGCTGGATCCACTACGGCCTCACCTCCTCCGACGTCCTCGACACGGCGCTGGCGCTGCAGCTGCGCCGGGCCGGCGAGATCGTCGTCGCCGGGGCCCGCGGCTACCGCGACGCTCTTCGCGACCGCGCCCTCGAGCAGCGCGACACGCTGACCGTCGGCCGCACCCACGGCGTCCACGCCGAGCCCACCACCTTCGGCCTCCGCCTCGCCGGCTTCGCCTTCGAGGCCGACCGCAACCTGCGCCGCCTGGAGCACTCCTTCGCCCAGCTCGCGGTCGGCAAGCTCTCGGGCGCGGTCGGGACCTACGCCAGCGTGCCGCCGGCGGTCGAGGCGCGGGTGATGGAGCGGCTCGGGCTCGACCGCGAGGACGTCGCCACCCAGGTCGTGCCGCGCGACCGCCACGCCCAGCTGCTGAGCGCGGTGGCGATCGCCGGCGCCGGCCTCGAGCGCTTCGCGACCGAGGTCCGTAACCTGCAGCGGACCGAGGTGCGCGAGGTCGAAGAGCCGTTCGCCGCCGGCCAGAAGGGCTCCTCGGCGATGCCCCACAAGCGCAACCCGATCCGCACCGAGCGGATCACCGGCCTCGCCCGGGTGCTGCGCGGCTACGCCAGCGCCGGGATCGAGAACGTCGCCCTCTGGCACGAGCGCGACATCTCCCACTCCGGCGCCGAGCGGGTGATCCTCCCCGACGCGACGATCCTGCTCGACTACATGCAGGGCCTCGGCGCTGGGATCGCCGCCGGGATGACGATCGACGCCGAGCGGATGCGCGCCAACCTCAGCCGCACCCACGGCGCCCTCTTCAGCCAGCGAGCCCTCACCGCCCTGGTCGAGGCGGGGCTGAGCCGCGACGACGCCTACCGCGTCGTCCAGGCCAACGCCCAGCGGGCCTGGGACACCGGCACCGAGTTCCGCGAGCTGCTGGCCGCCGCCGACACGCCCGAGCTCGACCTCGACGCGATCTTCGACTACGGCGCCTACCTCACCCACCTGCCGGAGATCTTCGAGCGGCTGGAAGCGCTCGGCGATTAGCCTGGCCAAACGGCCAGTTTGCAGTAGGGTCGGTTCGTGGTCCTCTACACCTGCGGGCAGAAGACGCACGGCCCCTCCTTCGCGCATCCCTGCGCGAAGGCCGGCAAGGCGCTCGACGACGCCGGCTACGAGTACGAGCTGAAGACGGTCGGCGGCTACCGCTTGATGCCGTGGACCTGGGGCAGCCGCGGCAGCGACCGCGAGGAGGTCAAGCGCCTGAGCGGCACCAACGAGGTGCCGATCCTCGTCCTCGACAACGGCGAGGTGGTGTCGGGCTCCGGGGCGATCGCCCGCTGGGCCAACGAGCACCCGCACTCGCCCGCCAAGGCGGGCTAGTCGAGCATTGACGTCGCTATAGGGACGTCAATGCTTCAATCACGGGCGCGGCCGCCGGCGGCCGCGACTCGAGCACGACCGGGGTTCCGTCCTTGGGCGAGAAGGTGACGTTGCGACGGGCGGTCCGCTCGGGCACGGGGCTCGCCTTGCGCAGCGAGGTGCGACCGAGGACCTCGCGGAGGACGATCCGCATCTCGAACTCGGCGAAGGTGGCGCCGAGGCAGCGGCGGACGCCGCCGCCGAAGGGGACCCAGGCGTAGGTGTCGGGCTTGCTCTCGAGGAAGCGCTCGGGACGGAAGGCGAAGGGGTCGGGGTAGAGGTCGGCGCGGGTGTGGGCGAGCCAGATCGCGGCGCTGACGTCGGTCCCCGGCGGCAGGTCGAGGTCGCCGGCACGGAGCGGCTCGGCGAGGCGGCGGCCGGCGATCGGAACGACCGGCCGCAGCCGCAGGCTCTCGGAGATCGTCGCCCGCAGGTAGTCCTCCTCGCCGGCGGCGAGCGAGTCGCGGAGGCGGCCCAGCGCCTCGGGGTGGCGGAGCAGGAGGTCGAAGGTCCAGGCGAGCGCGGTGGCGGTGGTCTCGTGGCCGGCCAGCAGCAGCGTCATCAGCTGGTCGCGCAGCTCCCGGTCCTCCATCCGCCCGCCGTCTTCGAATTCCGCAGTCATCAGCATCGCGAGGACGTCGTCGCGCTGCTCGAGGTCGGGGCGGGAGCGGTGCTCGGCGATCTCCGCCAGCAACAGCTCGTCGACCGCGCGCAGCTGCGCCTCGAAGCGCTGCCACGGACCGCGTTCGCCGAAGCGCCGCACCACCATCCCGACCAGCTGCGCCCGCGGCGAGGCGGTCTCCTGGAGGAGGTTCGCGAGCAGCGGCCGCAGGCGGTCGAGGCGGGCCCCCTCGTGGACGCCGAAGACCGCGCGCAGGATCACCTCGAGCGTGATCGCCTGCATCCGCGGGTGGATCGAGAACGGCTGGCCGACCGGCCAGGAGTCGATCTCGCGGCTGGCCGCCGCCCGCACCGTTCCTTCGTAGGCGCGCATCCGCTCGCCGTGGAAGGGTGGCAGCATCAGCCGGCGCCGCGCCAGGTGGTCAGCGCCTTCGAGCAGCAGCACCGAGCGCGGGCCGAGGATCGGTTCGAGCGCGAACTTGCGCCCCGGCGGCAGCCCGTTGGCCGGCTCGCCGTAGAGCGCCCGGACCGCCGCCGGGTCGGAGATCAGCACCAGCGGCCGCTCGAAGCCGAGGAAGGTGACGCTGAAGGCATCGCCGTAGCGGCGCTCGCACTCGCGCAGGAAGGCGAGCGGGCGAAAGCTCCAGCGCATCGTCTGCTGGAGCGGCGACCAGCTCGGTTCCGGAGGCAGTCCGGCCATCGGCCCCCAGCTTGACACGGATCAGCGTCACCGTGGTCCGGCTGCCGCGACGGCTAGCATCGGCACCATGACCGCCGTTGCCGATCTCAACCTCCTCTCCTCGGGCAAGGTCCGCGAGATCTACGAGTGGG
>DASXFL010000092.1:0-8689 GCA_036489595.1 Solirubrobacterales bacterium | reverse complement strand
GGGAGGCGGCGATCGCCGAGCTCTACGGCGAGGCGTGAGCCCCCGGCTCGGCCTCGCGGAGGCGCGCGAGCGCTTCGCCTCGGCCCGGGTCGCCCGCTTGGCGACGGCCGGCGCCGACGGCGCTCCGCACCTCGTCCCGATCGTCTTCGCTCTGCTCGGCGAGACCGTCTACAGCGTCGTCGACGGGAAGCCGAAGCGCGGTGGCGAGCTGCGGCGGCTGGCCAACGCGCGGGCGAGCGGCCGCGCCTCGGTCCTCGCCGACCACTACGAGGAGGACTGGCGGCGGCTCTGGTGGGTCCGCGCCGACGGCGCCGCTCGGGTCATCGACCCCGGCGAGCCGGAGGGCCGCCGGGCGATCGAGGCCCTGGCTGCCCGCTACCCGCAGCAGCAGGCCGCCGGCCCGGTCCTCGCGCTTGACGTCGAGCGTTGGAGCGGCTGGGCGGCGACCGAGTAGGCCGGGCCGGGCCGACAGCCCCGAGGGCTACTCGGCCGGCTCGGGGACGATCAGGTCGGTCTTCTTCGCGTCGGAGAACTTCACCCAGCAGTGCTCGGGCGCGGCGCCGGCGACCTCGACTAGCGCCTCCTCGATCCGCTTCGCGATCTCCGCCTTCTGCTCGTCCGAGCGGCCCTCGTACCAGTGGATCTCGACGAAAGGCATGGCCTTCGGAGCGCCCGCCGCTAGGCGAGCGCCGGCTCGAGCTCGGCCTCGAGGCGCCGCTTCGGCATCGCCCCGACGACTTTCTTGGCGATCGCGCCGTCTTTGAAGAGGATCATCGTCGGGATCGAGAGGACTTCGTACTGAGCCGCGGTCTGCTGGTTGTCGTCGACGTTGATCGAGACGATCTTGAGGTCGTCGCGCTCGGAGTCGATCTCCTCGAGGACCGGGTGGACGACGCGGCAGGGGCCGCACCATGGTGCCCAGAAGTCGACCAGCACCGGGCCCTCGGCCTCGAGGACGTCGGCTTTGAAGTTGGCGTCGGTTACGTCGGTCAGTTTTCCGGTCACTGGTTCGATCTCCTAAATCGAGGTCTGCGGACTCGCTCCAATACTTCAAAAAGTATAGCGCCACCGTCTCGGCGCCCGAGACCCTGTCCCTACCACTTGGACGGACTCGCAGAGCAGGGTAATGCCCGGGCCAGCGGGCCGTTAGGTTCTCCTTGTGCCAGAGCCCGTAACCAACGCCGAGATCGCCGCCGCCCTGGACGAATTGGGGACCCTCTACGAGCTCGATGGCGCGGTCAGATACCGGGTCCTCGCCTACTCCGCCGCCGCGTCGGCGATCCGCGAGAGCCCGGTCTCGGTCGCCGAGCTGGCGGCGAAGGGGGAAGCGACCAAGGTGCCGGGGGTGGGCAAGACCCTGGCCGAGAAGATCGACGCTCTGATCGAAACCGGTGAGATTCCGGCGGCAGCGAAGCTGAAAGCGAAGTTCCCGCCGACCCTGATCGAGATCACCCGCGTCCCCGGGATGGGGGCGAAAACGGCGCGGCGGCTGTTCGAGGAGCTCGGCATCGCCTCGATGGAGGACCTGAAGAAGGCGGCCGAAGCGGAAAAGATCCGCGACGTCAAAGGGCTCGGCCCGAAGGTCGAGGAGAACGTGCTGGCCTCGCTGGAGCGGCTGGGCGAGCCGGGGGAGGGGCCGGGAAGGCTGCTGCTCTCGAAGGTCCTGCCGATCGCCCAGGAGCTGGCGGCGGCGCTGCGCGAGCACCCCTCCAGCCACGAGGTCGAGATCGCCGGCTCGGCCCGGCGCTGGGCCGAGACCTGCAAGGACATCGACCTGATCGCGACCGCCGAGGAGCCGCAGGCGCTGGCCGAGGCGCTGGTCGCCCACCCGCTGATCGCCGCCGCCGGCAACCCAAGCGCCAACGGCGCCCGCGCCCAGACCCACAACGGGATCTCGGTCGACCTGCGGATCGTCCCGCCCGAGGACTTCGGCAACCTGCTCCAGCATTTCACCGGCTCCAAGGCCCATAACGTCGCGCTCCGGGAAGCGGCCGTAGGACGGGGGCTCTCGGTCTCCGAGCACGGCGTCACCGACACCGAGAGCGGCGAGGTCACCCACTGCGCGACCGAGGCCGAGGTCTACGCCCGGCTTGGCTACTCCTACATCGTCCCCGAGCTGCGCGAGGGCCGCGGCGAGTTGAAGGCGGCGCGCGAAGGGAAGCTGCCGCAGCTGATCGAGCTCGGCGATCTGCGGGGAGATCTCCACACCCACACCACCCTCTCCGACGGCCGCAACACGCTGGCCGAGATGGCCGCGGCGGGCCGCGCCCGCGGCTACGCCTACATGGCGATCACCGACCACTCGGCCACCCACGGCTTCGGCGACGACGTCAGCGCCGAGCGGCTGTGGGAGCGGATCGAGGAGGTGCGGGCCTGGAACTCCGAGCACGCGACCCGCTCCTTCCGCCTCCTCTCCGGCTCCGAGATCAACATCGGCCTCGAGGGCGAGCTCGACTACCCCGACGACCTCGTTGCCGCCCTCGACTGGGTCGTCGCCAGCGTTCACACCTCCTTCAACGTCTCCGAAAAGCAGATGACCGCCCGCGTCCTCGGCGCGATCGAGAACCCCAGCGTCGACTGCATCGGCCACCTCACCGGCCGCCTGATCGGCCGCCGCGAGCCCTATGGCGTCGACGTCGAGGCGGTCGCCGAGGCCGCGGCCCGCACCGGCACGATGATCGAGATCAACGGCAACCCCAACCGCCGCGACCTCTCCGACCGCCACGCCCGCCTCGCCGCGGACGCTGGCACCACGATCGTCCTCGACACTGACGCCCACGGCGTCGACACCCTCGACAACATGCGCTACGCCGTCGCCACCGCCCGCCGTGCCTGGCTGACCAAGGCCGATATCGCCAACACCCGCACCTGGGCCCAGTTCAAGAAGCTCCGCAAGCCCGGCCGCTGATTCGAACGCAGTTGTCCCCGCTATCCGGGGAGAACTGCGTGGGGATCAGACGTAGGAGCCGCGGTTGCGGGCCTCGCTGCGGAGGCCGGGGGTGCGGACCAGCTCGAGCGGGCGGAAGGCCGCGGTCGGGACGACGTAGAACTTGACACCGTCGCGCTGCTCGACCGCGAGCACCGCTGCCTCGCGGGTGTGCCAGGCGACCGAGACGAGGAGGGCGTAGCCGGCGCCGATCGCGGCGACGCCGGGGAAGAGGACGCCGAGGGAGCCGGCGGCGACCGCGAACAGCGCCATCGGCCAGAGGCGGCCGAAGGCGATCCGGGCCGGGCTCTGGGAGGGCAGCGAGGTGGCGGTCTTGGCGCGCGCGAGGAGGTCGCGCATGTCCTCGGCGGCGCGGGCGGGGCGGCCGAGCCAGAAGCCGATCGCGACCGCGACGAGCCACCAGGCGACGGCGACGAAGAGGGTGGTCGAGTCGTTTTCGCGGCCGACGACGATCGCCGTGACCGCGCCCAGCGCGGTCGCCTCGGCGCCAGTGATGAAGACGGTGGTCCGCAGGAGGTCGGTGAAGGGCATCGGCTCGCCTCGGGCGAACGCTACCCGGCCAGCCACCGGAGCAGGCTGAGCCAGCCTTCGGGCCCGCTGACCGTCAGGTCGGACTCTTCGGCCAGCTCCGAGGGGGCTTCCGGCGAGAGCACGCCGACGCAGACTGCGACCTCGAGGTCGCCACCCTCGCGCAGCTGTCGCAGGCGGCGGAAGGCGTCGAGGTCGGTGCGGTCGTCGCCGGCATAGACGGCGCTGCCGATCCCGTCGCCGGCCAGCAGCGAGGCGACCGCGGCGTCCTTGCCGCCGCCTCCGATGGGTCTCAGCTCCAGCACCTTGCGGCCCCAGCGCGGTTCGAGCCCGGCCTGGCCGGCGGTGACGGCGAGCTCGCGGGCCCGAGCCTCGGCGACGACTTCGTCGTCGGCGCCGCGCCAGTGCAGCGCCTGGATTGGGCCCTTGTCCTCGCGCCGCAGCCCGGTTCCCTCGAGTTCGGCGGTGTCGCCGGAGAGGAACTCGGCCGCCTCGCGCTCGCGGCCGTCGATCGAGGGGTCCGCCTCCGGCTCGGCCGCCCTGGGCATCAGCAGCTCGAGGCCGTGGTTGCCGGCGTAGGCGAGCTGGTCCAGCCCGACCAGCGCCCGCGCCTCCAGCGCCTGGCGCCCGGAGACGCAGCCGACCAGGCCGTAGCGCCGGTTCAGCGCCGCCAGCGCCTCGCGCGCCGACGCCGGCACCGCGGCGTCCTCGGCCCGCTCGACGATCGGCGCCAGGGTGCCGTCGATGTCGGTCAGCACCGCCGCCCGCATCGGGTCGGCGCGCAGGGGCCCCAACAGCGTCTCCCAAGCGTCGCCCGTCCTCTCGGCTCCGGGTGGCACCTACCTAGTATCGCGGAGTCGCGGCCGGGAGCCGTTCCGACCTCTCGGGGGTCCTCGTCCCGACCCCCGGCCGCCGCAGGCGGGAGCCTCTTCTCGCTACGCTCAGAGCGTGGATCCGCTGACCTGGAAGGGCGACCTGCCGCACCTGCGGTCCCCCGTGCTGGTCTGCGCCTTCCGCGGCTGGAACGACGCCGCCGCTGCCGCCTCGACGGCGCTGGCGACGATCGGCAGCGCCCTCGACGCCGAGCCGATCGCCGCGATCGACCCGGAGGAGTTCTTCGACTTCCAGAGCACGCGGCCGAACGTCATCCTCGAGGAAGGGGAGACGCGGCGGATCGAGTGGCCGGCCAACGACTTCGCCTACTGCCGGGTGCCGGGCGCCGACCGCGACCTCGTCCTCCTCGATGGCACCGAGCCCAACCTGCGCTGGCGCACCTTCTCGGAGGCCGTCGCCACCGCCGCCGACGCCCTCGGCGTCGAGTTCGTCGTCACCCTCGGCGCCCTCATCGCCGAGGTCGCCCACACCCTGCCGGTGCCGATCACCGGCCTCGCCTCGAACGGCCACCTGGTCGAGGAGCTCGAACTCGAGCGCTCGAACTACGAGGGCCCGACGGGGATCGTCGGCGTCGTCCACGACGTCTGCGGCCAGGCCGGGATCGACTCGGCCTCGCTCTGGGCCGCCGTCCCCCACTACGTCGCCGCCGTGCCCAACCCGAAGGCGGCCCTGGCGCTGCTGCGCCGGCTCGAGGGCCTGACCGGGATCGCCGTCGAGGCCTCCGACCTGGAGGAGGAAACGAGCGACTACGAGCGCCAGATCGCCCGCGCCGTCGCCGCCAACCCGGAGATCGAGGACCTGGTCACCCGGATCGAGGCCGAACAGGTCGACATGATCGAGGAGGGCGAGGAGCTCCCCTCGGCCGACTCGATCGCCCAGGAGTTCCAGCGCTTCCTGCGCCAACGCGGCGACGAGTAGCCGCCACGCGCCCAGCCGCTCGTGAGGTTGCCTTTCGACCCGCATAGCGGGTCATTCGGCAACCTCAACGGGGAGTCAGCTCTCGGCCGCCGGGCAGATCAGGCGGTAGTCGCACCAGGAGCAGACGCTCGGGCTGGGGCGGGGCTCGAAGTCCTGGGAGAGGATGCCCTCGCCGACCTGGAGCACGGTGCGCTCGACCCGCTCGGCGTCGTCGGGCTTGGTCGGCGCGGCGACCTTGTCGCCGTCGAGGACGTAGTAGTAGGAGCCGGTGGCGGCCTCGATGTCCCAGGCCTCGCGGGCGGCCATCCGGTAGAGCGCCAGCTGCAGGTCGGACTCGAGCTCCTCGGCGCTCTTGCGTTCGCCGGTCTTGTAGTCGATCAGCTCGTACTCGCCGTCGGGGTGGCGGTCGACCCGGTCGACGCGGCCGCGGACGTGATGGTCGCCGACCTTGAAGTCGAACTTCTTCTCCAGCCAGACTGGCTCCGCCTCGGAATCGCGCTCGCTTTCCCAGAACAGGCGCAGCGCCTCGCGGCCGCGGTCGCGGTACTGGAGCTCGTCGTCGCTGGAGCCGAACCCGGTCCGCCGCCAGCCGATCTCGAAGAGGCGGTTGAGCGTCCTCAGGCCATCGCGCTCGTCGAGCGGCGGCTCTTTGTGGAAGCGTTCGAGGACGTTGTGGAAGAGGATGCCGAAGCGCTGGTTGATCGTCGGCTCCTGCGGGATCCCGAAGACACGAGCGAACTTGTACTTGAGCGGGCAGGTGAGGTAGAGGGTGAGGTCGGAGGCCGAGAGGCTGAGGCGGCCGTCGCCGCGCTTCGGCAGGAAGGCGGCCAGCGAGGGCTCATCACGGGCGGCGATCAGCTCCAGCCGGCGGTCGCGCTCGCGCTCGGAGCCGAGCAGGTAGGCGTCGAGCGAGGAGGCGTCAAGCTCAGCCTGCTGCTCGGGCGTCGCCACCTGCCGCAGCAGCCCGTTGACCGCATCGATCGCCTCTTCGGTCGCCTCATCGCCGGGCCGCTGCGCCAGCGCCGCCAGCTTCAGCAGCTCGAGGTAGCGGGCAATCGCCCGGTTGACGTCGATCGCGGTATCGAGGCGCGGCTCCGAGAGCTCCCGGCCGGCCCGCCAGGAGGCCTCGAGCACCTGCTCGCGCAGGGTCCGGTAGGTCGCGTGGAGGCCCTCGGCCGGGCCGAACAGCTCCTCGTCGTGCTCCTCCTCGGGGCATCGGGAGGCCGCCAGCGCGCGCGTGTAATAGCCGGAGGGATGCGTCTCGGCCTCGCCGCCGCCGACCCGCGAGAGCACCAGCGTCGACCGCGCCGGCCAGCCGATCCGCTCCCACTCCGCCTCGCGCTCGAGCCCGAGCACGAAGACGTGGTCGAAGCCGAGGCCCTTGGCCTCGTCGAGCGGCACGCCGCGGACGGCGCCCGGCGAGGGCGGCTCCTCGGCGACCCCGGCCGGCTCGCCGCCGGCCTCGGCGACGGCGCTGAGGTAGCGGACGAAGTCGCGGGTCGAGCCGTGCGGCTGGCGCCGTGCCCAGGCGCTCGCCAGCTCGGCCAGCCGCGAGAGCGCCAGCAGCCGCTCCGCCACCTCGGGCTGGGCGGCGAAGAGGCGCTGCCGCCGCAGGCCGACGTTCTCGATCAGGCGGCGGACGAAGACGTCGGCGCGGCGCTCCTCCATCACTGCCGCGGCGGCATTGTAGATGCGGAGAAAGACGCCGATCCGCTCCCGCGCCTCGGGCTGGAACTGGGGCGAGTCGAGGGCCGCTTCGCAGGCTGCGACCATGTCCTGCTTGCGACGGCGGGCGATCGTCGTCAGCCGCGCCAGGTCGCCTGAGCGGAGCTCCACCGGCGGCCGGGTCAACGCCCGCGCCGCCGCCGGCGAGTCACCTGGGTCGGCGAGCACCCGCAGCCAGGCGATCGCGTCGCGTACCTCGGGCCGCTGGAACAGCGCCGCCGGGCCGGAGAGGTGGAAGGGGATGCCGCGCTCCTCCATCGCCGCCGCGACCGGGCCGCCGTCGGCGCCGGCGTCGGCGACCACCGCGCAGATCCCCTCCGGCGCGGTGCCGGCGGCGATCAGCCGCTCGACCTCGCGGGCCAGCGCCTGCGCCTGCGCGCGCTCGTTGCCGCAGCGCCAGAAATGGACCGTCGGCTCGCGGAAGCGGTGGCCGAGCACCAGCACGTCGCCGCCGGGGTGGGCGTCGCGGAACCAGCCGCCGAGGCCGGCATCCTCGTCGTCCTGAGGCTCGAGGGCGTAGAGGTGGTCGTCGCGCTCGCCGGCGAGCGCCGCCAGCAGCGAGCGCTGGGCCGGGCTCGTCTCCTCGAGCTCGTCGACCATCACGAACGGGAAGCGCTCGGTGAGCTCTTGCCGCACGTCTGGGCGCTCGACCAGCACGCAGTCGAGGGCGAGGAAGACGTCGCCGCGGTCGAGGCTGCCGGCGGCGGCGAGGATGCGGTCATGGGCGCTGTAGAGCTCGGCGAACTCGAGCTCGCGCGAAGCGGCCTCGCGGCCCGCCTCCTCGGCGGCGGCTGCCGCGTCGGCCTCGGCCCGCTCGGCCAGCGTCGTCGCCCCGATTCGCTCCGCCTTCAGCGTGTCGATCCTGGCCAGCAGCCGCGCCAGCAGCCCGGCGGGGTTGCCGCGGATCTCGTGTCGGCGCAGCGGCAGCTCGTCGAGCCGGTCGAGCAGCATCGCCAGCCGCTCGGCCGAGCCGAGCACGTCGAAGAAGGGGTCGAGGCCCGCAGCCTCCGAGTGCTCGCGCAGGACCCGCTCGCCGAGCTCGTCCCAGGTCCCGACCCAGAGCTCCTCGAAGGGGCCCTCGAGCAGCGCCTCGCTGCGCTCGCGCAGGCGCCGCGCGGCGGCGCGGGTCGCGGCGAGGGCGAGGATCCGGCTCGGGTCGGTGCCGGCCGCGGCGAGGTGGGCGAGACGCCGGGCCAGCAGCTCGGTCTTGCCGGTGCCGGCGGCGCCGAGGACCAGCAGCGGGCCCTCGCCGTGGCCGATCGCGCGCTCGCGCTCGCTCGCATCGGCGACGATGGTCTCTTGGTCAGGCGGTGGCATCAACCCAAAGCTAGCGGCCCGTCGGGCCGTCCAGCCAGGCTGCTCCGTAGCATCCTGCCCGTGGACGCGCTATCCGCTGACTGGGCCGCGATCTGCCGCCGCGTGGTGGCTGCGCAGCGGGCGATCTTCGAAGAGGTGACGACGAGCTCCGAGCGCACCGTCTACGAGGGCGTCGGCGAGGGCGGCGACCGCACTCTGGAGATCGACCGCCGCTGTGAGGAAGTGGTCTTCGCCGAGCTCGACGCCCTCGCCGATGCCGGGGCCTCCTTCGTCGCCGTCTCCGAGGAGCGCGGCGAAGTCGAGTTCGGGGGCGGGGGAGAGGCGCTGGTGGTGATCGACCCGATCGACGGCTCGCTCAAC
>DASXFL010000070.1:0-1686 GCA_036489595.1 Solirubrobacterales bacterium | reverse complement strand
CGGGGACAACTGCACCCCCGTCCCGGGCGCCGGGCGGGGCTGCGGCGGGCCCGGCCACGCTCTCCGCGGCCGGCCGGCCCGAGGGCATCAGCATCGCCACCAGCGCTCCGGCGAGAAGGACCGCGGTCCCAACCCACAGCGCCGGCACCATGCCGTCGACGAACGCCTGCGGCGAGGCGTAGCCGCCGTTGCTGCTGAACACGGTGGCGAGGACGGCGATCCCGAAGGTGCCGCCGAGCTCGCGAATCGCGTTGGTCGCGCCGGAGGCCTTGCCGGCCTCCTCGGTCCGCACCGAGTTCAGCACCGCGCTCGCCGAGGGGGCGAAGACGAGCGCCATCCCAGCGCCGGCGAGGACGAACGGCACGATCATGCTCAGGTATCCCTGGCTGACGCTGGCCTCGGCCGCCAGCCAGCCGAGCGCAACGCCCTGCAGGGCGAGCCCGGCGACCATGAACGGCCGGCTGCCGATCTTTTCCGAGTAGATCCCTGCCAGCGGCGCCACCACCATCGTCGCCCCGGTCCAGACCAGGAGCTTGAGGCCGGCTTCGAGCGGCGAGTTGCCGAGCACGTTCTGGATGAACTGGCTGAGGAAGAAGATCGAGCCGAACATCCCGAAGTACATCGTCAGCGAGACGACGTTGGTGACGGCGAAGCCGCGGTTGGCGAAGAAGCGCATCGACAGCATCGGCTCGCGGCTGCGCAGCTCCCAGGCGACGAAGGCGGCGAGCAGGGCGAAGCCAGCGGCGAGCGAGGCGAGCACCTCGGTGCTCCCCCAGCCCTCGGTCTGCGAGCGGACGAGGCCGAAGACGACGCCGAAGAGGCCAGCCGAGACGAGGCCGAGGCCCGGCAGGTCGAGCCGCGCCTTGGGCCCGTAGCTCTCGCCCAGGCGGCGCGCCGCCAGCGGTGCCAGCACCAGCCCGATCGGGACGTTGATCCAGAAGATCCAGTGCCAGCTGGCGAGCTCGATCACGGCGCCGCCGACCAACGGGCCCAGCGCCACCGCAACGCCGCTGATCCCCGACCAGACGCCGAGCGCGACACCGCGTTTCTGCGGCGGGTAGGCACTCGCCAGCAGGGTCAGGGTGAGCGGGGTGACGATCGCCGCGCCCGCTCCCTGCAGCGCCCGGGCGGCGATCAGCAGATCAGCGCTCGGCGCCAGCGCGGCGCCGGCCGAGGCGAGCGTGAACAGCGAGATCCCGGCGACGAACATCCGCCGCCGCCCGAACCGGTCCCCGAGCGCCGCGCCGGTCAGCAGTAGCACCCCGTAGGCGAGCACGTAGGCGTTGACGGTCCACTCGAGCGACTGGACCGAGGCGCCGAAGTCGTTTTTGATGCTCGGCAGGGCGACGTTGACGACGAGATTGTCGAGAACGACCATGAAGAGCCCGACCGAGACGAGGATGAGGGTCCAGAGGCGGCGGGAAGAGTCTTGTGCCTGCGGCGGTGCTGACATGCTGCGATCCCTTCTTAGTAGTGGCTAATAAGGGAACTTAGCAGCCGCTAATAAGATTTGGGTGACGGTGGTCACGGAGAGGCGGGTGGACGGGCACTGGCTTGGGATCAGGGTTGGCATGGGCGATCGCCGGCAGGACCCCCTCACTCGGCCTGTCGTCGAAGTTGAGAATGCGGCTGACGCCCGGTCGAGCTCCCCTCCTCAGCCGCAAAACGTTCGGGGGTCCTACCGAC
>DASXFL010000064.1:0-13492 GCA_036489595.1 Solirubrobacterales bacterium | reverse complement strand
GCCGGGCGGGGTCAGCGCCGACATCACCCACCAGACCTGCACCGACTACTACGTGCGGCTGATGCGCTACATCGACTACGTGAAGCGGTCGGTGCCGATGCACGACGACCTCTACGACTTCTTCCTCGAGCAGCTGCCGGGGTACGACGACGTCGGCTACCGGCGCACCGACCTGGTCTGCTGGGGAGCCTTCGACGACCCGGACTACGTCGACTACAGCTACGCCAACATGGGTTCCTGGGGTGAGAAACGCTACGTCACGCCCGGCGTCGTGATCGACGGCGAGCTGCGCTCGACCGACCTGGTCGAGATCAACCTGATGATCCGCATCCTGCTCGGCTCCAGCTACTTCGACGACTGGACCGACGAGGAGACCTACGTCACCCAGGACCCGCTCGGCAATCCGGTCGACAAGCGCCACCCCTGGAACAAGACGACGCTGCCGAAACCGCAGAAGCGCGACTGGGGCGACAAATACAGCTGGGTCGCCTCGCCGCGGATCTACGACGGCCGCAACGACACCTACATCGCCTCCGACACCGGCGGCGGCCCCTTCGCCAGGCAGTGGGTGACGGCGAAAGCCGGCCTGGTCGACTTCGGCTACGCGAAGGCGACGGGGGAGAGCATCAAGATGGTCCTGCCGCGGACCGCCTCGAAACCGGAGATGGAGCTGGAGTGGAAGATCCCGGCGAAGTCGAACGCGATCGAGCGCGACCGGGCGCGGGCCTACCACGAGGCGTACTCGGCGCTGATCGGCCTCCACAACCTGGAGCGGGCGTTGGGCGAGGTGCGGGCCGGCCGGACCAAATCGTGGTCGGACTTCAAGGTTCCAGACGAAGCGGTCTCCTGCGGCTTCCACGAGGCGGCCAGGGGGGTGCTGTCGCATCACATGGTGATCAGAGGCGGGAAGGTGGCGAACTACCAGCCATACCCGCCGACGCCGTGGAACGGCAACCCACGCGATAGCTACGGCACCCCCGGCCCCTACGAGGACGCGGTGGAAAACACCCCGATCTTCGAGGAAAACGGGCCGGAGAGCTTTAAGGGCGTCGACATCATGCGGGCGGTGCGGAGCTTCGATCCGTGCCTGCCCTGCGGCGTCCACATGTACACCGGCAAGGGAGTCCGCAAGGTCCTCCACAAACCGACCGGGATGGCATAGGCCGAGTGGCCGCCAGTGTCGCCAGCGAGGCCGCCGCGGGAGCGGTGGGTGCCGACGGCTCCGCCGAGGAGCTGCTGGCGCGGCTGCGCGAGCTCTCCGACCGGGTCGAGGCGATCGAGGATCCGGCGGCGCGCGGTGCCGCCGAGGAGCTGGTGGCGGCGGTGCTGGAGATGCACGGCGCCGGTCTGGCGAAGATCGGCGCCGTGCTCGACGAAGCGGGCGCCGCCGGCGAGGAGGCAAAGCGCAAGCTGCTGGACGACGGCGTCGTCGCCAGCCTGTTGCTGATCCACGACCTCTACCCGGTCTCGCTCGAGGAGCGGGTCAAGGAAGCGCTCGAGGAAGTGCGGCCCTACATGGACTCCCACGGCGGCGACGTCGAGTTGCTCGGGGTCGAGGACGGGGTCGTCAGGCTGCGCCTGGCCGGCAGTTGCGACGGCTGCCCGGCTTCGGCCTCGACGCTCGAGCTGGCGATCAAGGAGGCGCTGGAGAAGGCGGCTCCCGACATCGCCGGGCTCGAGGTCGCCGGCCTGGTCGAGCCGCCGCCGGCGCCGAGCGGGCCGGAGCTGCCCGTGATCCAGGCGAACGGCAACGGCGCCGCGCCGAACGGCTCTACGGCGGCCGCGAACGGCGCCGGCGCCTCGCGCTGGCTGCCGCTGGCGGGAGCGCCGCCGGAATCAGGCGCGGTCGCCTGGGCGCAGGTCGCCGGGGTCGAGATCGCGCTCGCCAACGTCGAAGGCTCGCTGCTCGCCTTCCGTGATCGCTGCGCCGGCTGCGGCGGATCGATCTCGGGCGGCGAGCTGAAGGGCGGGGTCCTCGCCTGCCCCACCTGCGAGCGCCGCTACTACCTGCCGCGCGCCGGCCGCTCGATGGACGAGGAGCGGCTGCTGCTGGAACCGGTGCCGTTGCTCGAGGCGGGCGGCGAGGTCACCGTGGCGGTCGGCTGATGAGCAGCCACGATGCCGAGCTGATCGCCCGCCTGCGGCGCCTGGCCGCGAGCGGCGGCCGCAACGCCGAGGAGCTCGAGCAGTGCGACCTCTGCGGCGCCGAGATCGCCGCCGACCACCGTCACCTCCTGCACCTCGAGGAGCGCCGGATCCTCTGCGCCTGCGAGCCCTGCGTCGCGATGCGGTCGGGTGACGGCCCCTACCGGCCGACCGGTTCGCGCCTCCTCTGGCTGCACGGATTCGACCTCACCGAGGACCTCTGGGCGCGGCTGCGGATCCCGATCGGCCTCGCCTTCTTCCTCCGCTCGAGCTCAGTCGGCGGCGTCGTCGGCCTCTACCCGAGCCCGGCTGGGGCGACCGAATCGGAGCTCGACCTCGGCGCCTGGGAGGAGCTCAGCGCGGCGAACCCGGTGCTGGCTACGCTCGACGAGGACGTCGAGGGTTTGATCGTCAACCGCATCTCCGATCCTCACCAGTTCGCGATCGCGCCGATCGACGAGTGCTATGCGCTGGTCGGCGCGGTGAAGGCGAACTGGGAGGGCATCTCCGGTGGCGGCGCGGTCGAACGGGTCGTCCCCAGCTTTCTCGAACAGCTGCGCGAGCGGGCGGTGCCGGCGTGACGAGCACCGGCACCGGCAACGGTTGGGCGGTCTCCGCCGAGGACGTGCCCGCGCGCCCGCGCGACCCGCGGCCGGGCTTCGTGGTCCGCGGCGCTCGCACCTCTCGCCTCGCCGCGGCGCCGACCCTGATCTTCGACCTCGACGTCAGCGACCCCTCCGAGCAGGAGATCTTCACGATCGCGCTGGCGGTGCAGATCGCGATCGAGCCGGCCCAGCGCCGCTATGACCCGGAGACGCGCGAGCGCTTGGTCGAGCTGCTCGGCGACCCGCGCAAGATCGGCGCTCCGACCCGGACGATGCCCTGGGCTCACGTCGACGTGCTGGTGCGGCCGTTTCGCGGCTCGACCTCGGTCGCCGTCCCGGTGCCCTGCAGCTACGACCTCGAGATCGCCGCCAGCAACTACTTCCGCTCGCTCCGCGACGGCGAGGTGCCGCTCGTCTTCCACTTCAACGGCAGCGTCTACTACGCCGGCGAGGACGGCCGGATGCAGATCGTCCAGATCTCCTGGGAGGAGTCGAGCGAGTACCGGATGCCGATCTCGGCCTGGGAGGAGATGATCGCCGCCTATTACCCGAACCGCGGCTGGGTGCCGGCCGGGGCGGAGACGGTAGAGCGGCTCCGTCGCTACAAGCTCGAGCAGGGACTGCCGTCCTACGAGGCGGCGCTGGAGCGGCTGCTCGAGGCGGGGGAGGGGGAGCGGTGAGCGTCGATCAGCTCGTTGACTCGCTGCTCTACGAGGGCTACGCGCTCTACCCCTACACGCCGGGGGCGACCAAGAACGCGACCCCGACCCCGCACGGGATCGTCTACCCGCCGGCTTACGCCGCCGCCAACCCGTTCGCCAAGGACCACCTGCGGGCCGAGGTGATCCTCGAGTTCGAGGCCGGGGCGACACTGTCGGGCTCGGTCCACTTCCTGCAGGCGAGCGGCGACGGGCACCGGGGGGTTGCGCGAGCGCTGGCCCTCGGCCCTGCGAGCCTCGACCAGCTCCGCGCCGACGGCGTCGGCCAGGAGTTCGGGTTCGACGGCGAGGAGGAGCTCGCCGGCCGGGTGCGGATGCGGGCCGAGCGCCTCGACAGCGGTGTCGCCAGGGTCAGGCTCTGCGTCCACAACAGCAGCGACCTGCCCGCGGGCGCCGTTGCCGGCCGTCCGGAGGCGCTGCGCTCGAGCCTGCTCTCGACCCACGTCGTGATCCGCGTCGAGGGCGGTCGCTTCGTCTCCCCGGTCGAGAACGAGGGTCCGCGAGCCGCAGCGGTCGCCGCCTGCGAGAACCTCAACACCTGGCCCGTCCTGGCGACGCCCGACGACGACGCCGTGCTCGGCGCCTCGATGTTCCTCCCCGACCACCCGCGGATCGCGCCCGAGAGCCTCGGCGGCCTCTTCGACAGCACCGAGATCGAGGAGGCGCTGCTGCTCCACGTGCAGACGCTGAGCGAGGAGGAGCGAGCCGAGATCACCGATCCCAAGGTGAGGGAGATGATCGAGCGCGCCGAGACCGCGAGCCCGGAAGAGATGATCGCCCTCCACGGCCGGCTCGAATCTGGGAGCCCGAAGCCGGGGGATCCCGAGCCCGGCCACCCGCAGTCCGGAAAACCGGAGTGGACGGTCGGCGGGCGCACGATCAAGCGAGGCGCCGGGGTATTGCTGCGGCCGCGAAAGCAGGCCGGCGACACCTACGACGTGATCCTCGCCGGCAAGGCGGCGACGATCGAGCGGATCTACATCGACTACGAGGACGGGGTCCACCTCGGGGTGACGATCGACGACGACCCCGGCCAGGAGCTGATGCGCGATACCGGCCGCTACCTGTATTTCAAGCCCGAGGAAGTCGAGCTGCGATGAGCGCGAAGATCGACGAGGTTGAGATCAAGGCCGCGGTTGACCGGATGGAGGCGCGGATGACGAGCCCCGGGCGCGAGAAGCAGATCCTCGTCGCCGGGGTCGGCAACGCCTTCCTCGCCGATGACGGCTTCGGCGGCGCCGTCGCCGCCGCGGTCGAGAGTCGCGGCGTCCCCTCCGGCGTCACCGTGATGGACTTCGGCACCGGCGGCCTCGACCTCGCCTACGAGGTGATGCGCGGCTACGACGCGCTGGTCATCGTCGACATCAGCCGCCAGGGCGGCGAGCCGGGCACCCTCTACGTGATCGAGCCTGACGAGGCGGAGATCGACGGCGCGATCGAGGACGGCGAGGTGATCAACCCACACGGGATGGACCCGAAGACGGTGCTGCGCTTCGTCAAGTCGGTCGGCGGCTGGCCGGGCAAGGTCGTCGTCGTCGCCTGCGAGCCGAGCGGCCCGGTCGAGGCGATGGGGATGGTGTTGAGCGAGGACGTCGCCGCGGTGGTCGAGCGCGCGGTCGACGCCGTCTTCGGCCAGATCGCCGAGCTGCAGCGCGACGAGGCCTACGGAGCGTGAGGCCGTGCACGAGCTCTCGCTCTCCAGCGCGATCGTCCAGACCACCCTGCGCCACGCCGAGGGCCGGCCGGTGCGCTCGGTGCAGATGCGGATCGGGGCGCTGCGGCAGGTGGTGCCGGAGTCGCTCGAGTTCTACTTCGGGATCGTCACCCGCGGCACCCTCGCCGAGGGCGCCGTTCTCGAAGCCGAGTACGTGCCGGCGCAGCTGCGCTGCGAAGGCTGCGGGTGCGGGTGGTCGCCCGAGCTGCCGCTCTTCCGCTGCCCGAGCTGCGGCGGGGCCGGGGTCGAGACCCTGGCCGGGAGCGAGTTCGAGATCGATTCGATAATCGTCGAGGAGAGAGAGGAGGCGGAGACGCATGCATAGGACCAAGGTGAAGGTCGCCGAGGACGCGCTCGACGCGAACACGACGATCGCCAACGCCAACCGGGCCGACTTCGACCGCCACGGGGTCGGCGTCGTCAACTTCATGAGCGCACCGGGGGCGGGGAAGACGACGCTGCTCGAACGGGCGCTGACCGACCTCGAGGCGCGGGTCGGCGTGCTCGAGGGCGACGTCCAGGGCTCGGCCGACGCCGATCGCCTCTCAGCCCTGCACCTGCCGGTGGTCCAGCTCAACACCGACTCCGGCTTTGGCGGCGAGTGCCACCTCGACGCCAACATGGTCCGCTCGGCGCTCGCGGACCTGCCGCTCGCCGAGCTCGACCTGCTGGTGATCGAGAACGTCGGCAACCTCGTCTGCCCGGCCGAGTTCACGGTCGGCGAAGACGCCAGGGTGATGGTCTCCTCGGTCACCGAGGGCGAGGACAAGCCGCTCAAGTACCCATTGATGTTCCGTACCTGCGAGTTGGTCCTGATCAACAAGGTCGACCTGCTCGAGCACCTCGACTTCGACCTCGACAAGTTCCTCTACCACCTCGACGCGGTTCATCCGGAGGTCGAGCACATGCTGGTGAGCGCGCGGACCGGTGAGGGTGTCGACGGCTTCCGCGACTGGCTGCAGCGGATCGCGGAGCGGGCGCCCGCGGCAGCCTGAGGACCGATGCCGGCGCGGGTCGACAGCTCGACCGACGGGGTAGTCGCGAGCGAGCGGATCGGCGAGCTGCTGGCGCTCCGCACTGCTGCCAACCGCGCCCACTTCGAGGCCAACGCCGAGACGCTGGCCCGACTCTGCCATCGGATGGCGGAGCGCTTCGCCCGCGGCGGCCGCCTCGTCGCCGCCGGCGTCTCGCCCGGAGCCCGCTCCGACGTCCGTCACGTCACCGTCGAGTTCGTCCACCCGGTGATCGTCGGCAAGCGGGCGCTGCCGGCGATCGGGCTGACTCGAGACGGTGGGCCGCTGCGGCCGCAGGTCGAGCTGATCGCCCGGCCCGAGGACATCACGATCGGCTTTGGCGCCGCCGGCGAGGGCGGTGAGGAGGTGCGCGAGGCGCTCGCCCTTGCCCGCGAGCGCGGCTGCCTCACGGTCGCCTTCGAGGCCGGGAGCGGAGCCGAGTGGGAGCTGTCGGTCGGATCGGAGGATCCGAGCATCGCCCAGGAGCTGGCCGAGACCGCCTACCACGTGCTCTGGGAGTCGGTGCACGTCTTCTTCGAGCACCGCGGCCTGCTCGAGGGCCGCGAGGCCGGTCCGGTCCACGACAGCGGCGCCTCCAGCTTCCTCTACCCCTTCCTCTCCGAGGGCGAGAGCGACCTCGAGGGGGTGATCGAGGATGTCCGCGCGTCGATTGTGCTGAAGGCCGAGGAGGTCGGTGCGCTCCGCGAGCAGACGCTCGCCGAGGGCGGCGAGGAGCTGGCCGCTGCGGCCGCCGAGCTGCGTCGCGGCTTCGAGGCGGGCGGCAAGCTACTGGCGCTCGGCAACGGCGGCTCCGCCACCGACGCGATGGACCTGGTCGCGGATCTCCGGTATCCGAGCGAGCCGTCGTGGCGGCCGCGCCCCGCCCTCGACCTGACCGAGGACACCGCGATCATCACCGCGGTCGCCAACGACATCGGCCCCGAGGTGATCTTCCAGCGGCAGGTGATCGCCTATGGCAGGGAGGGGGACGCGCTCGTAGCGCTCTCCACCAGCGGCGGCTCGGGGAACCTGATCGCGGCGCTGGCGGAGGCGCGGCGCCGGGAGATGGCCACCGTCGCCCTGGTCGGCTACGACGGCGGCCGGATCGCGGCGGAGGGTCTCGCCGACCACGTGGTGGTGAGCCGCTCGCAGCACATCCCGCGCATTCAGGAGGCGCAGGCGAGTGCCTACCACGTGCTGCGCGAGCTGATTGAGCTGGGCGGCTAGGCGCGGACATGGCAAGCGCCAACCTGCCGATCAACGCGCCGCCGCCCGAACGGGTCGCGCACGCGACGCTGCGCGGAGCCATCGCGGCGATGGCGATGACCGGAGCGCGGGTGCTGACGACCGAGCTTGGACTGATCGAGGAGCCGCCGCCGCAGGCGATCTTCCGCCAGCGCGCCAAGGGCCTGCTGAAGCTCGCGCCGCGCCGCCACCGCCGGGCCGTGATCGAGCTCGCCCACTGGGGCTTCGGCGCCGGCGGTGGGGCCGCCTTCGCACTGCTGCCGCGCGATGTCCGCGATCGCGCCTGGGCCGGGCCGGTTTACGGCCTCGCCGTGTGGGTGGGCTTCGAAGCGGTCCTGTCGCCGTTGCTAGGACTCGAGCAGGCGACCAAGCCGCGCCCGCTGGAGCGGGTGATGCTCGCCGCCGACCACGCCCTCTACGGCCTGGTCCTCTCCGAGTTCCGCCAGCGGCCCCGGGAGTAGGCGATGGCGAGCAGGGAAGCAACCAGGCGCCGGGTGCGGGTGCGCGTCACCGGCACCGTCCAGGGCGTCGGCTTCCGGCCCTTCGTCTACCGGCTGGCGAGCGAGCTGCGGCTCGACGGCTGGGTCCTCAACGACACGCTCGGGGTGGTGATCGAGGCCGAGGGCGAGCCCGCGGCGGTGGCCGAGCTGCTGGCCCGGGTCGAGCGCGAGGCGCCGCCCCTGGCGCAGGTCGAGAGCGTCGAGCCGACCGAGGTCGAGCCGGGCGGGGAGGAGGGCTTCGCGATCCGCGCCAGCGAGTCCGGCGCGGAGCCCGCTGCCCCGGTCAGCGCCGACTCCGCCACCTGCGAGGAGTGCCTGGCGGAGCTCTTCGACCCAGCCGACCGCCGCTATCGCTACCCGTTCGTCAACTGCACCAACTGCGGCCCGCGCTTCACGATCGTCGCCGGGGTGCCCTACGACCGGCCGCTGACGACGATGTCGGGGTTCGAGATGTGCGCGGCCTGCCGGGCCGAGTACGAGGACCCGCTCGATCGCCGCTTCCACGCCCAGCCCAACGCCTGCCCGGTGTGCGGGCCGAGGGCCCGGTTCGTCGCCGCCAACGGCGCGGACCTGGGGGGCGAGGCGATCGACGCCGTGGCCGCCGCCGCCGCCGCGCTGGCCGCCGGCGGGATCGTCGCGGTCAAGGGGATCGGCGGCTACCACCTCGCCTGCCGCGCCGACGAGGAGGCCGCGGTCGCAACGCTGCGGCGCCGCAAGCACCGCGAGGAGAAGCCCTTCGCGCTGCTCGTCGCCGACCTCGGCGCCGCCGCGGAGCTGGTCGAGCTCGGCAGCGAGGAGAAAGCGTTGCTGACCTCGTGGCGTCGTCCGATCATCCTCGCGCCCCGGCGCCGCGGCGCACCGGTCGCCTCCTCCGTCGCGCCCCGCGCAACCGAGCTGGGGCTGATGCTGCCTTACTCGCCACTCCATCACCTGCTGAGCGCCGATGTCCTGACACCGCTCGTCCTGACCAGTGGCAACGTCTCCGACGAGCCGATCGCCTACCGCGACGAGGACGCCTTCGCGCGGGTGGGGAAGATCGCCGACGCCTTCCTCAGCCACGATCGCCCGATTCACACCCGGACCGACGATTCGGTGGTCCGGGCGGTGCGCCGAGCAAGCGGCGAGCGGCCGCTGCTGCTGCGCCGTTCGCGCGGCTACGTCCCCGAGAGCCTGCGGCTTCCGATTCCCGCGGCGGTGCCGGTCCTCGCCTGCGGGGCCGAGCTGAAGAACACCTTCTGCCTCGCCAAGGGCGAGCGCTCCTGGGTCGGCCACCACGTCGGCGACCTCGAGAACTACGAGACGCTGCGCTCGTTCAGCGAGGGCATCGCTCATTTCGAAGCGCTCTTCGCGGTCGAGCCCGGGCTCTGCGCCCACGACCTCCACCCGGACTACCTCTCGACGAAGTACGCCCTCGCGCGCCCGGACCTGAAACACGTCGGCGTCCAGCACCACCACGCCCACCTCGCCGCGACGCTTGCCGAGCACGGCGAGACCGGTCCGGCCGTCGGCGCGATCTTCGACGGCTCCGGCTACGGCGAAGACGCCACGGTCTGGGGCGGCGAGCTCCTCTGCGGCGACCTGCGCAGCTTCGAGCGCGCCGGTCACCTGCGTCCGGTGCCACTGCCCGGCGGCGCAGCGGCGATCCGCGAGCCATGGCGAATGGCCTGTGCCTGGCTGCGCGAGGCGCTTGGCGCCGAGCCGCCGCTGCCAGCGGCGCTTCGCGGCGTGGTCGGTGAGCGCGAATGGCGCAACTGCCTGCGGCTCGCCGAGCTCGACGGCACTCCCCTGACCAGCAGCATGGGCCGGCTCTTCGACGCGATGGGGGCGCTCTGCGGCGCCCCGGCCCGGGTCAGCTACGAGGGTCAGGCGGCGATCGAGCTCGAGGCGATGGCCGTTGGCGGCCACGGTGGCTACGAAGTGAGCTTCGTCGGCGGTGTGCTCGATCCGGTGCCGGCGCTGCTGACGGCTGTCGCGGAGCTCAGCGACGGGGTTGGGCCGGGCACCGTGGCCGCGCGCTTCCACGAGGCGGTGGCGGCGGCGAGCGCCGGCGCCTGCGAGGAGCTGGCGCGAGATCACGGGCTCGAGCTCGTCGTCCTCTCGGGCGGCGTCTTCCAGAACCGCCGCCTGCTCGAGCGGACGGTGGCGCTGCTCGAAGCGAGCGGCCTCCACCTCCTCCTTCCCGAGCTACTGCCCCCCAACGACGGCGGCATCTCCTTCGGCCAAGCCGCGATCGCCGCGGCGGCTCACCGGGAGTAGCCTCGGAACCGTGCCGGTGCGGCTGATCTTTCGTTGCGAGACCTGCGGATGCACCCCGCGGGAGCCGACCCGGCGCGCGCTCGAGCGCGAGCTGCTGGATCCGCGGTTCGGCGAGTACGTCGACGCCGAGCCCGAGCACTGGCTGATCTGGCACGGGCGCGGGCTCTACGGTGCCACCCTCTTTGCCTGTGGCGAGCATCGCGGCGAGTTGAAGGCCTACCTCCGCGAGCACTACGGGACGATCGGCCGCCACCCGTGGGCGATGAAGTCCCAACCGGGTCGCCGCGAGATCGACTTCGCCCGAGCCCGCCGCGTGGCCCGTGCCTCCGGGCCCAAGTTTTGACCGAGCTGGCAGCGATCGTGGCGCTCGCGCCGGCTGCGCGCCACAGCCGCGCGCGACGCACGCCCGTTTCGATCCGTGGGGCGCTAGCGTCCCGCTGACGATGAGGATCGCCCTCCTCGAGCACGGCGAGGATCCCGAACGGGGCCGTGGCGCGCGTTCGCGCGCGCCGCGCTCGAGCCACGCCGAGCTCCCCCTCGATCGCGGACGCGGGGATCCGGTGGCGATCCTGCGGCGCCAGGGGGAGTCCCGGCTGCCGGAGCTGCTGCCGATCCGCTACGGGCGGATGGCCGCCTCGCCGTTCGCGTTCTTTCGCGGCGCCGCCGCGGTGATGGCCTCGGATCTGGCGCGGACGCCGGACTCCGGGCTCGTCGTCCAGGTTTGTGGTGATGCGCACATCTCGAACTTCGGCGGTTTCGCCGCTCCCGACCGGCGCCTCGTCTTCGGTCCCAACGACTTCGACGAGACGCTGCCAGGGCCGTGGGAGTGGGACCTGAAGCGGATGGTGGCAAGCATCGAGATCGCCGGCCGCGAGCTGGGACTTGGGTCCAAGCGACGCCACGCGATCGTCGCGGGGGCGAGTTGCCAGTACCGCGAGGGCATGCGGGAATTCGCCACCGAGACGATGCTCGAGGCCTGGTACGAGCGCCTCGACGCAGACGAGCTGACGGCCCGCTTCGGCACTCGCCTCGACGCCGACGGCCGCGAGCTCTTTGATCGCACCTTCGCCAAGGGGAGGCGCAAGACGAGCGCTCGCGCGGCGCGCAAGCTGACCGAGGAGGTCGGCGGCGAGCCGCGCTTCGCCAGCGCGCCGCCGCTCCTCACTCCTCTCCGCGAGCTGGGTGAGAGTGCGGACCCCGACGAGCGCGAGGCCTGGGTGCGCGATCTGATCGACCAGTACGCAACGGGGCTGCACGCCGACGTCGAGCACCTCTTTCGCTCTTACCGTTTCGCCGACATGGCGCGCAAGGTGGTGGGGGTCGGAAGCGTCGGCACCCGAGCCTGGGTCTTCCTCTTCACCTCGCGTGGAGGCAACGAGCCACTCGTCCTGCAGGCGAAGGAGGCGGTCCGATCGGTGCTCGAGCCACACCTCGGCGCCAGCGAGTTCGAGAACCACGGCGAGCGGGTCGTGCGCGGCCAGCGGATGATGCAGGCCGCGACCGACATCTTCCTCAGCTGGCTGCGCAGCACCGGGCTCGACGGGCTGGAGCACGACTTCTATGTGCGCCAGCTCTGGGACTGGAAGGCTTCGGCCGATCTCTCGCGGATGAGCGAGCGCGGGCTGACGACCTACACCCGCGCCTGCGCCTGGTCGCTGGCCCGCTCGCACGCGCGCTCGGGCGATCGCACCGCGATCGCGGCCTACCTGGGCAAGGGATCGAAGATGGACGAGGCAATGGCCGAGTTCGCGGTCCGCTACGCGGACCGGAGCGAGGCTGACTACGAGCGCCTGCGAGAGGCGATCGCCGTCGGTGAGCTGGAGGCGCGGGTCGAGGGCGAGCGCAGCTGAAATTTCCGCCACTCGGATTCACCGAGTGGCGGAAAGCCATAACTATCGCCACTTGCGGGCAGGCGCCGGCGCTGAATTCGGCTATTGGCTTGCCGGGTCCGGTTCGGTAAATCCCCGCAAATGCGGCGCACCGGTCCCCTGCCACCGGTCTCGGTAAGGTCGGCGAGCAGATCGCAACCGGTTGTGTCGATACCGAGAAGAGGGAGTGGGATGGCGGCGGAGGACGTGACCGCGGAGATCCACGGGTTCAGCCAGCCAGACGCGACGCCGGCGCCGTGGGCAGCGGGACTTGAGCAGCTGCGCGCAGCGGACACCTTCTGGCTATCCACCGTCCGCCCCGACGGCCGGCCGCACGTTACGCCGCTGATCGCGGTCTGGCACGCGGACGCGCTCTGGTTCGCCACTGGGCCTGAGGAGCGCAAGGCTAGGAACCTGGCGGAGAACCCGTCCTGCGTGCTGACGACCGGACGCAGCGAGCTCGCCGAGGGAGGGTTCGACATCGTGATCGAGGGCTCTGCCGAGCAGGTGACCGACGACGCCGAACTCGAGCCGGTCGCGACCGCCTTCGCGGTCAAGTACCCGATCGGTCCGTGGGACTTCGTCGTGCGTGACGGGGCGTTCAGCGACCGGGATGCCGGTGGGCGGGTGCTCGTGTTCCGCGTACGCCCGGTAAGAGGCCTGGGGTTCCGCAAGGGCGATCGCTTCAGCCAGACGACCTGGCAAGGCTTCCGATGAGCACAGACGCCCGAAGCGATCCTGCCGTGGTGTTCGGTCGGTCACCGATGTCCAGGGCTGGAGTGAGCCAGGCCGGGTTTGACGGGTGAACTGCCTCGTGCAGCCCGGATAGCCGCGGGAGCGCCGTCCGCCGGGTCCTCTATCCGGGTGGCTGCGGCAGTCCCCTCCAATCATTGTTCGTCCAGCGCCTCGCGCCAGCGCGTGGTGTCGGTGACCTGTACGAGCTCGCGAACGCGGCCACGGAGCGCAGGATGTGTGCAAACGCCGCCGACAGCGGCCGGCCGGTGGCGCGGGCGGTCCCTCGGTAGCGGCCGGACGACGACCAGCTCGTCGTCGCGGCCGCGCTCATGGTTGGGGCGATGCTGGGGTCCGGGACCGCTTCGCTGCGGGCGCCGCGCGAGCTGGCGCAGCTGAGTCAGTCGTCGGGGAGGATCAGGGTCGCCGAGTCGGCGCCCGGCTCGCCGGTTCCGGCGAGAAGCTGCCAGGAGGTGGCGGGGAGGACCCGCAGCTGACCCGGTCGGGGGCTGCCGAGGACTTCGGGCTCGAGATCCGCGATCTCGATCTCGGAGCCGCCGATCCGGCGGGCGAGGTCGATCGCGAGGCCGTCGGCGTCGAAGTTGCCGCCGGGTCGGTCCTCAGGCTCGCGGACGATCTCGACCTCCCGGATCCGGGCGATCCGCCCGACCAGGAGGGCGACGG
Source organism: Solirubrobacterales bacterium (assembly GCA_036489595.1). Classification (GTDB taxonomy): domain Bacteria; phylum Actinomycetota; class Thermoleophilia; order Solirubrobacterales; family 70-9; genus VAYN01. The sequence continues at coordinate 11 of DASXFL010000064.1, read as the reverse complement.
GCGCCGCGAGG
>DASXFL010000036.1:0-24656 GCA_036489595.1 Solirubrobacterales bacterium | reverse complement strand
GGCGACGGGCCCGAGCACCTGGTGACGATCGACGCCGGCGATGACGCTCCGCCCGGCGCCCACGACTACGAGGACCTCCTCGCCGCCGGCGCCGCCGGCTACCGATGGCCCGCGCTCGACGAGCGCGCCGCGGCAGCCCTCTGCTACACGTCGGGCACCACCGGCGACCCCAAGGGCGTCGCCTACAGCCACCGCTGCCTCGCCCTCCACACGATCCTGATGGCGGCCGCCGACAGCTACCGGATCGGCCGCCGCGACCGCGTCCTCGCCGTCGTCCCGATGTTCCACGCGATGGGCTGGAGCCTCGCCTACCTGGCGGGGATGACCGGCGCCGACCTGATCCTCCCCGGCCGCTTCCTGCAGCCCGAGTCGCTGACCCGGCTGATCGAGGCCGAGCGGGTGACGGCCAGCTGCGGCGTGCCGACGATCTGGATGGACGTGCTGCGCTTCGCCGACGAGCACGGCGCCGACCTCTCCACCCTCGAGCTGGCGATCTGCGGCGGCACCCAGGTGCCGCCGCAGCTGATGCGCGACTTCGAGGCCCGCCACGGGGTTGCGGTCATCCAGGGCTGGGGGATGACCGAGACGCTGCCGGGGGCGGTCCTCGCCCACGACCCGCCCGGCGCCGCCGAGGAGGAGCGCTGGCGGCGTCGCGAGCACGCCGGCCGCCTCAGCCCCTTTTACGAGCTGCGGGTGGTCGGCGAGGACGGCGCCGAGCTGCCCCGCGACGGCCAGAGCCAGGGCGAGGTCCAGGTCCGTGGCCCGGTCGTCGCCGGCTCCTACTTCGAGGCGCCAGCGGCGAGCGCCGCCGCCTTCGACGGCGAGTGGCTGCGGACCGGCGACGTCGGCACCCTCGACGAGCGCGGCTGGCTGCGGATCACCGACCGTGCCAAGGACGTGATCAAGTCGGGCGGCGAGTGGATCTCCTCGGTCGACCTCGAGTCGGCGCTGATGGCCCACCCGGCGGTCGCCGAGGCGGCGGTGATCGCCGTCCCCGACGCCCGCTGGAGCGAGCGTCCGTTCGCCTGCGTAGCCGCCGTCGGCGCGGTCGACGCAGTTGAGCTGACCGAGTTCCTCGCCGCCCGCGAGATCCCGCGCTGGTGGCTGCCTGACGGCTTCGCCTTCGTCGCGGAGATCCCGAAGACGAGCGTCGGCAAGTTCGACAAGAAGGCCCTGCGGGGCACCTACGCGGAAGGGAGCGGCTGATGGCTGGCGAGAGGTTGGCTGGGAAGGTGGCGTTGGTGACCGGCGCCGGATCGGGGATCGGCAAAGCGAGCGCGGAGCGGTTCGCGGCCGAGGGCGCCCGGGTCATCGCCGTCGACCTGAAGGGGGCCGAGGAGACGGCGGCGGCAATCGAGACGGCCGGGGGAGAGGCGCTGGCGCTCGCCACCGACGTCGCCGACGAGCGGGCGGTGGCGGCGATGGCCGCGGCGGCCCTCGATCGCTTCGGCCGCGTCGACGTGCTGATGAACAACGCCGGCATCCTCGACGAGTTCGAGCCGGCGGCAGAGACCAGCACCGAGACCTGGAACCGGATCCTCGGCGCCAACCTCTGCGGCCAGTTCTTCACCTCTCGCGCGCTGCTACCGCAGATGGTCGAGCGGGGCGAAGGCGCGATCGTCAACGTCGCCTCGACCGCCGGGCTCAACGGCGGCAACGGCGGCGCCGCCTACACCACCTCCAAGCACGCGGTGATCGGCTTCACCCGCCAGCTCTGCTTCGACTACGCCCGCAAGGGCATCCGCTGCAACGTGATCTGCCCCGGCGCGGTCGAGACCGGGATGACCAGGGAGATCTTCTCCTCGCCCGACGCGGCGGTGATGGAAGCGGTCGAATCGGCGCCGATCGGGCGCTGGGCGCAGCCCGAGGAGCTGGCCAACGCGGCGCTCTTCCTCGCCAGCGACGAAGCGAGCTTCGTCAACGGCGCCGTCTACGTGGTCGACGGCGGCTTCGACTCGAAGTAGCCGCCGTCCCAGCCGGCTTTGAGAATCCACAAGCCCGCCCGCGCCGCCGCCCGGTGGCCTGTCCGACCGCGCCTACAGTCGGGTTCGGGACCAGCACAGAACCGACGGAGGGATCTTCGATGGACAACGCCGCATTCGCCGCCTCCTACTCGCAGCCGATCGGGCCCGGCAGCGCCTACGGGCCGCCGCCCTACCTCTACCGCGACGTCGAGGACTGCTTTATCGTCTACGAGGCCGACCGCGCCGGCGTCGAGTCGCTGCTGCCGCCGGGGCTGGAGATCGCCGACGAGGCCCCGACCTGCATCGCCTGGGCGCGCTGGGTCCCGTTCTCGACCTTCGGCCAGTACCACGAGGCCTACGTGATGGTCCGCGCCAGCTTCGAGGGCCAGACCTACCTCTACCAGCCGTTCATCTTCGTCGACAACGAGATCCCGCTGACCGCCGGCCGCGAGATCTGGGGCTACGCGAAGAAGCTGGCGGTCTTCGAGCGCAACTGGGGCGGCGGCGAGGTGCCGTTCGGCGAGCAGATGGTCTTCACCGTGCAGCGGCCGCAGGGACAGCCGATCATGACCGCGACGATGGTCGCCGACCGCCTCGCCGATCCGGCCGAGCTCGAGGACACGCCGGTCCTCTCGACCCGGGTCATCCCCAACTCCGAGCCCGGCAGGCGCCCCTCGGTCGCCGAGCTGGTGCGGCTCGACGTGCCGGCCACCCTGCACACCGCGCAGGACGGGACGCCGCGCCTCTTCGCCGGCCGCGGCTCGCTCTCGATGCCGACCGTCTCCAGCGTCGACCCCTGGCACCTGCTGGCGCCGAAGCGGATCCTCGAGTGCTACTTCGGCGTCTATGACTTCGACCTCCCGCACGGCCGGGTGATCCACGACTACCTCGAGGAAGACGAGATCTGGGAGAGCGTCGAGGGTGGCAAGCTGGCGGCGGCCTAGCCGTCGCCCTCCGGCGCCGCGATCGGCTCGCCGAAGCGCTCTACGAACACCGTCTCCTCGACCGGCAGCCGGGCCAGCTTGCGCGGGAAGCCGCGCTCTGGGTAGCCGGCGGCCAGGTGGCAGGCGGTCAGGTACTCCGCGGGGATCCCGAGCAGCTCCTTCACCTCCGGCTCCTTCTCGCCGAGCAGGGTGGTGATCGTCGTCGCCACCCCCTCGACCCGCAGGGCGATGCAGAGGTTCTGGACGTAGGGGTAGATCGAGGCGCCGCCGATCACCGAGGGGCGGTCGTGGGCGAGGTCGGTGATGTGGAGGGCGTCGAGGCGGGCGCAGACGACGATCAGCAGCGGCACCTCGGCGAGGTCGTGGGCGAACCGGTTGGCGGCCTCGACCGCCTTGCGCGCCGAGGAGTACTCACCGAGCGCCTGCGTCCCCGCCATCGCCGCCTCGTAGTAGCCCTGCCACGGCTCCAGGTAGAGGTCGCGCAGCCGCTCTCTTGTCGCTCGGTCGCGGACGACGACCAGCCGCACCGGCTGGCGGTTGCCGCCCTGGGGCGCGAACCGCGCCGACTCCGCCGCCCGGTAGAGCACCGCGTCGGGGACGTCGTCGGGCTTGTAGCGCCGGCAGGCGCCGATCGTCCGCATCGCCTCCAGCGCGTCCACGCGCTCAGCCCCCGTCGCGGCGCAGCCGTACCGAGATCCCCGGCTGGCGCACGGTCAGGTGCTTGACCGAGCGCTCCTCTTCGATCAGCTCGGTCACCCGCTCGAGGATGCCGTTGCCGTGGACGTGGCCCTCGGTCCGCAGCGGCGGCCCGGCCAGCATCTTGTCGACCTGCTCCTCGGGGCAGAAGTAGCGCAGCAAGAGCTCCTCGTCGGAGAGGCTCTGGCCGAGCCGCTTGCGGAACTCCGAGACGGGGGTGCGGTCGCGTTCCCAACCTTCCAGTTCCTTGGCCCGCGGCTTGCTGAAGATCTTCTCGGCGACCTCGGGGTCGACCGGGCGCATCAGCGGCCCGTAGTGGCCCATCGCGTACTGGATCACTTCGTCGGGGACCACCTGGTAGCGCTCCGGCATCACCACGTTCAGCACCGCCTGGATGCCGACGAACTGCGAGAACGGCGTCGCCATCACCGGCTCGCCGAGCTCGGCCCGGACGATCGCGATTTCCTCGATCACCTGGTCGAATTTCTCCGGCATCCCGTACTCGTCGAGCTGGTTCTTCAGGGTCCCGGTCATGCCGCCGGGGAGCTGGTGCTTGTAGGGGAGCATCCGGTACTCGTTCGGCACCCCGACCTCGTAGCCGAGCCGCGCCGCTTCGGCGTAGAAATGGTCGGCGACCGGCTTCAGGTGGGACTTGTCGAGGTTGTGGGTGTGGCCGAGCTCCTCGATGATCTCGACCATCGCCTCGGTCGAGGGCAGCGAGGGGCCGTTGGCGAGCGGCATCGTCGCCGTGTGGAGGAGGTCGATCCCGGCCTTGATCGCCTCGACGTAGACCAGCGGCGCCAGCCCGGTGGTGTTGTGGGAGTGGATCTCGAGGCGGACCTCGCCGCTCGCCTCCTGCAGCGCCGGCAGCAGCGTCGCCGCCCGCTCCGGGGTCAGCACGCCGGGCGCGTCCTCGACGTAGATCCGCCTCACCCCCTCCCAGCTCGCCATTTCGCGGGCCCGATCGGCGAAGAACTCGTCGGTGTGGAGCTCGGAGAGCCCGTACATGATTGCCGGCACCACTTCGCCGCCGACCGCCTGCAGCGCTTCCGTCCGCGCCTTCATCAGCGGCATGTCGTAGAGGCAGTCGAAGAGCCAGTGGCTCTGCACGCCGTGCCGGACCAGGACCTCGATCCAGAGGTCGAGGATGCCCTCGGGGACGAAGCCGAAGCTGCCGGCGGCGACCGGCCGCAGGGCCGAGCGCCGCGGGGTGCCGGGCAGGTGGGCGATCGTGTGGTCGAGCCAGGCCCAGGGGTCGTCGCCGGACTCGCGCATCATCACCACCATGCTGGTCGCGCCGAGCAGGTCGATCGTGTCGAACCCGGTCGCGTCCAGGTGCGGCAGCGCCGGGGTCGCGTGCTGGGCCCGCATCCGCATCCCCCAGAGGCTCTGCGGGCCGTCGCGCAGGGTCTGGTCGATGAACCCGATCTCCATCCCGGCGAAGGTAGCAACGGCGCCCTCCGAGCCGAGCCAGCGGCCCGACGGCGGCTGGAGGATCGCCAAAGGCGGCCCCGCCCGGCGGCGGCCGTGGGCTAGCCTCGCTGGCGTGCCGACGCCGAGCCGCGACGAAGCCTGGGAGCTCTTCTGTGAGTGGACCGAGTCCGAGAGCCTGCGCCGCCACGTGCGCGGGGTCGAGCTGGCGATGGTCGCCTACGCCGGGCGCTACGGCGAGGACGAGGAGCTGTGGGCGGCGACCGGGATCCTCCACGACCTCGACTACGAGAAGCACCCGGACCTCGAGGCCGGCCACCCCCGCGTTGCCCTCGCCTACTTCGAAGAGCAGAGCTACCCGCGGGAGCTGATCGACGCCGTTGCCGGCCACGCTCCCTTCCTCGGGGTGCCGCGGGAGACGCGGCTGGCGAAGACCCTGTTCGCGGTCGACGAGCTGACCGGGTTCATCGCCGCCGTCGCCCTCGTCCGCCCCGAAGGCATCGCCGGGATGACTCCGAAGTCGGTGAAGAAGAAGTTGAGGCAGCCGAGCTTCGCCGCCGCCATCGACCGCGACGAGGTCCGTGCCGGCGCGGAGGACCTCGGCGAGGACTTCGACCAGCACCTCGCCTTCGTGATCGCCGCCCTCGAGCCGCACGCCGGCGAGCTCGGCCTCAGCGGCTCCTGAGCGCCGGCGCTACTCGACCGCGGCGGTGGGCGCCGGCCGCACCAGCTCCAGCCGCCGCACCCGCAGCTCGGCGATCGAGCTGACCAGCAGCTCGAGGGTGTGGCAGTCCTCGTAGGTGACCAGCGGCTCGGAGCGCGAGCTGGCGATCGAGAGGATCGCGAAGAGGTGGTAGCCGTCGGTGACGTAGGCCCCGGCCTCGAGCTCGGCGGCGGCGGTGCTTCCGGGGGCGAGGAACGAGCTGACTGACATGCCACCGGCTACCCTGCCGCGGCGGGCCGCTAACCCGCCGCGGCGCTCTGCATCAGCTCGGCGTTGCGCTCGGCGCGGCGGCGCCCGCGGGCGCCGGTAGTGAGGCCGCCGACGGTCACCGCCAGCAGCCCGCAGACGGCGATGATCGCCCAGCTGATCCGGGCCGCTTCGGTGAAGCCCGGCCCGGGCCCGATCGTCACCACGTGCTCGGCGATCACCGAGCCGATCACCGCCACCCCCAGCGCCGAGCCGAGCTGGCGCGTGGTCGAGGCGACCGCGGCGGCGACCCCCGCCTGCTCGCGCGGCATCCCGGCGACGGCGGTGTTGGTGATCGCCGGGTTGAGCCAGCCGGTCCCGGCTCCGAGCAGGAGGTAGGCGGCGAACAGGCGAAGGTCCGAGGGGTCGCCCGCCGGCAGCGCCGAGAGCAGGCCGGCGGCGAGCACGCAGGCACCGCCGACCAGCAGCGAGAGGCGCGGCCCGCGGTGGCCGATCACCCGCCCCGAGAGCGGCCCGCAGAGCATCATCGCCGCCGCCATCGGGATCAGCGCCACGCCCGCGTGCAGGGCCGAGTAGCCGCGGACGTCCTGCAGGTAGAGGGTGCTGAGGAAGAGGAAGCCGCCGAGCGAGACGAAGGTGCAGACCGAGACCACGGCGGCGCCGCTGAACGGCGGCGAGCGGAAGAAGCGGAGGTCGATCAGCGGCTCGGGGTGGTGCAGCTCGTAGGCGACGAAGCCGACCAGTGCCGCCAGCGACCCGGCGAAGCAGGCGAGGATCAGGCTCGAGCCCCAGCCGTGCTCGGGCGCCTCGATGATCGCGAAGACGAGCAGGCCGAGGGTGGCGATCATCAGCACCTGTCCGAGCGGGTCGAGGCGGCGCGGGTGCGGCGCCCGCGACTCGGGGACGAAGCGCTGGGTGAGGACGATCGCCGCCAGCCCGACCGGGACGTTGATCCAGAAGACCGAGCGCCAGCCGAGCGTGTGCACGAGCAGGCCGCCGAGCAGCGGCCCGCAGGCGATGCTGACGCCGGCGACGCCGCCCCACCAGCCGATTGCCCGCGCCCGCTCGCGCGGCTCGGTGAAGACGTTGGTGACGATCGACATCGCCACCGGGTTGAGCATGCTGCCGCCGACCGCCTGCACCATCCGGAAGGCGATCAGCCAGCCGAGGCTGGGGGCGAGGCTGCAGAGCAGCGAGCCGATCGCGAAGATCAGCTGCCCGAGCTGGAAGGTGCGGCGGCGGCCGATCCGGTCGCCGGTCGAGCCGGCCAGGAGCAGCAGGCTGGCGATCACCAGCGTGTAGGCGTCGATCGTCCACTGGGCGCCGGAGACCGAGGTGTCGAAGTCACGCTGGATCGAAGGCAGGGCGACGTTGAGGATCGTCACGTCGAGGCCGACCATGAGGATCGCCATGCAGCAGATCGCCAGCACCAGGTTGGGGCGGGTCTGCTTTGGGGCGTGCGAGTCAGCCATCGGCGAGCATCACCGCGGTGCGCTCGGCGCGGAAGTCGAAGATGCGCTCGAGGTCGCGGCGGACGAAGAGGCGGTCGGCGGCGGCGCCGAGCGGGCCCAGCGGCAGCGCGTAGCGGAGGCGGTCGCGGACGATCGCCGCGCCCTCGCCGTCGGCTTCGAAGAAGTGCTCGTGCGCCCAGAGCCGGTATGGGCCGCGGGCTTGGGTGTCGGAGAAGTGGTGGGGCGGCTCCCAGCTCTCGATCAGCGTCCGCCAGCGGAACGGCACCCCGTGCAGTCGCAGCCGGTAGTCGAGCGCGGTGCCGGAGCCGAAGGCGATCGGCAGCGGCGTCAGCAGCCGGAAGTGGACCCAGGGCGGGGTCAGCGGCTCGAGGTTGTCGCCGTCGGTGGCGAAGGCGAAGGCCCGCTCGATCGGGACCTCGACCCGTTGGCTTCGCTCGAGCAGGTGGATGCGCATCGATCCCCAGCTTGTCAGGCCGCTACGGTGTCCCGATCTGCCCCTCGGTCCTCATCGCCGGTGCGACTGGCTTCGTCGGTGGTCGCCTCGCCCGGGCGCTGGGGGAGGGGGAGACCGGGGTGCGAGCGCTGGTGCGCGATCCGGAGCGAGCCCGCGATCTGGAGGCCGAGGGGGTCGAGCTGCACGTCGGCGACGTTACCGACCAGGGGAGCCTGGCCGGCGCCGGCGAGGGGGTCGACGTCGCCTACTACCTCGTCCACGCGATGGCCGGGGGCGCCGGCTTCGACGAGCGCGAGCGGCTCGGCGCCCGCAACTTCGCCCAGATGGCGAAGCGCGAGGGGGTCGGGCGGGTCGTCTACCTCGGCGGCCTCGGCGAGGAGTCCGAGTCCGAGCACCTGCGCAGCCGCCACGTGACCGCCGAGGTGCTGCGCACCTACGGGCCGCCGCTGACCTACTTCCGGGCGGCGATGGTGGTCGGCGCCGGCTCCGAGTCCTACCGCACGCTGCGCTACCTGGTCGGACGGCTGCCGGTGATGGTGGCCCCGAGCTGGCTCCGCACCGACACCCAGCCGATCGGGATCGAGGCGGTGGTCGAGTACCTGCGGCGGGCTCCCGAGGTGGCCGAGTCCGAGGGCCGCGAGGTCCAGATCGGCGGCCCCGACGTCCTCACCTACGAAGACATGCTCGACCGCATGGCGCGGGCGATGGGCAAGGGGCCGCGCCGCAAGCTGCCGGTGCCGCTGCTGAGCCCACGCCTCTCCTCGCTCTGGCTCGGCCTCGTCACCCCGGTCGACACCAAGGTCGCGCGACCGCTGATCGAGGGGCTGCGGACGGCGACCGTGGTCACCGATTCCGCCGGCGCCGAGCCCTTTGGGATCAGTCCCGAGTCTTTCGACGAGGCGCTCCGCCGTGCCCTCGCTGAGGAAGCCGGCGACGGCTAGAGCGGCCGGCGCGGCGGCGCTGGCCCCGGCGCGAGCGTAGCTCTGCCACCAGGACGCCGGCGCCGGTGGTCAGCACCGGCCCGGCCATCATCAGCGTCTCCTCGACCGGGATGCCGGCGATGTGCGCGAGGACCATCGGGCCGCCTCCGCTCGCCGGTCCCTACTGGAAGATCTCGGTCGTGCAGTCGCCGCCCGGCAGGTGGATCTCGTGTGGGCGGGCGCCGCCGGTCGCGGCATGGAAGTCGACGAAGAAGTCCTCGTCGAGCGCGTAGCTGCCGTCGGGCTGGCGATCGAGCTTGGTCAGCCAGCCCCGCAGCTCGGGGTAGAACTGGTTGTCCCAGGTCGAGTAGAGCGAGTTGGAGACGTAGACGCGCTCGCCGTCGAGCGAGGTCTGCAGCATCTGCGGGCCGCCGTCCAGGGCGTCCGGCGCCTTCGGGTGGCCGCCGTCGCGGCCGAGCAGCCCGCCGAGCCAGATCTGCGAGCGGAGCTGCGGGTTGCGCGGGTCGGAGACGTCGTAGTGGCGGAGGTCGCCGTGCAGCCAGTTGGAGAAGAAGAGGTCGCGGTCGTCCAGCGAGAGGACGATGTCGGTGATCAAGCCGGGGACGCCGCCGGGCAGCGGCCAGCCCTCGAGCGGCTCGTTCTCGACCGCGATCACCGTCTCCGCGTCCCAGGCGCCGTTGTCCTTGAAGAAGCGCTTGACCGTGCTCGAGAGGGTGACGCCGACGAAGCCCTGCAGCGAGTCGGGGTCGTGCTGCCAGCGCAGCTCGAGCGGGATCCAGCCGTCCTCGCCGAGGTCGAGCGTCTGTACCTGGCGGCGCTGCTCGAGATCCCAGAAGTGGAGCTTGCGGCCGTACCTGCCGCGGGCGACGTCTTCGGGGTCGAAGCCGTCCTTGAAGGTGTTTGGCGCGCCCCACTCGCTGGAGACGAGCGTGTTCTGGCGCGGCTGGTACCAGAAGTCGTAGGTGAACTCGAGCTCGCCGGGGTCCTGCTCCCAGCGGCCGGCGACCGAGAAGTCGCGGGCGTCGAGGGTGGCGAAGCCGCCGGGGCTGTTGCCGTCGGCGTCGCCGAGCATCGAGATCGTGACGATGTCACCGGGCATGCAGTGGACGGTGTGGGGGGCGCTGAGGTTGAGCTTCTCGGCCAGCTCCTCGCCCTCGATCACGTCCTTGATCCGCGGCGCCGCGGGGTCGGAGACGTCGAGCATGTGGATGCGGCCGGAGCGGAACCCGGGGACGATCAGGGTGTCGCGCTGCAGCTGCGAGTGGCAGGCCGAGGAGCAGGCGTTCCAGCCGAAGTGGTGGAGCTCGTCGCCGACGTTCGGCATCGGCGTGCGGCAGACGATCTCGCCGTAGCTGGCCGAGGCGGGGTCGACGTCGACCGTGGCGATGAAGTCCGGCTCCTCGATCCCGGTCCCCTCGTAGAGGGCGGCGACGTAGATGTAGCGCTCCGGCGGCTGCTCTCGCGCCGCCTGCGGCGACGCGTAGCCGGGCCCGGTGTGCACCTGTCGCTCCTCGATGCCGCCTGAAATCTCCATCGCTCCTCCTTCTTAGACCCTTTTCCGCTGCGACCCGTTCCCGCCAGTGCCGCGTGACCTTGTCCGTTCACCTCCCTCTAGCTTGACCGTGCCCGGTCACCCCCTACCCGCAGCCCGCCCTTCAAAGGCGGCGCAGCTGCGGGCTTCGAGCGCCGAGGGAGATCCGCTCGCGCTGCCCCGTCAACCGTTCGTCGTTCGTAGCCCAGAGGGCGACAAGCGACGAACGGTGCGCGCGGCCGGGCGCATCACCGTCAGCGTCACGACCAGGGCGAGGGCGACGAGAACGGCCGAGGCGGTGATCGCGGTGGGGACGCCTTCGGCCAGGGCGCTGGCGCTCGAGCCGTGGCTGGCCGAGGCGAAGACGGTGATCAGGATCCCGATCCCGAGCGTGCCACCGAGCTGGTGGGCCGCATTGACGACGCCCGAGGCGGCGCCCGCGTCGTGGTCGGAGACGCCGGCGATGCCGAGGCTGGTCAGCGGCGTGAAGGCGCTGCCCATCCCGATCCCCAGCAGCATCATCGGCGGCGCCACCTGGGTCGCGTAGTTGGAGTCGACGCCGATCCGGCTCAACCAGGCGAGGCCAATCAGGGCCAGGGTGAGGCCGCCGATCAGCACCCTGAGCTCGCCGAAGCGGGGGACCAGCCGCGGCACCACTCGCACCATCGCGAAGACCGAGAGACTGACCGGGAGGAAGGCGGCGCCGGCGCCGAGGGCGCTGTAGCCCTCCGCCCCCTGCATGAACTGGGTGAGGAAGAAGAACATCCCGAACATCGCCCCGACGGTCAGCATCCGTGCCGCGTAGGCGCCGACCCGCTCACGGCTGGCGAAGAGGCGGAGTGGGGTGATCGGCTGCTCGACCCGCCGCTCGGTGACGACGAAGGCGGTGAGCAGGACGGCGGCGGCGGCGAAGGAGCCGAGTGCGAGGTCGTCGCCCCAGCCACTGTCGGCGGCGCGGACGAGGCCGAAGACGAGGCCGGTCATGCCGAGGGTCGAGGTGAGGGCGCCGGCGAGGTCGAAGCGGCCGCTGTGGCGCTCGGTCTCCGGCAAGTGCCGCGGGGCCAGCCAGGCGAGGATGATCCCGATCGGGACGTTGATGAAGAGCCCCCAGCGCCAGGAGGCCCAGGAGGTCAGCATGCCGCCGAGGACGAGGCCGATGCTGACCCCGGCGCCGGCGACGCCGCTGTAATAGGCGAGTGCGCGGATCCGTTCGTGGCCCTGCGGGAAGCTGACCGTGAGCAGGGCGAGGGTCGAGGGGGCGGCGACGGCAGCGCCGACGCCCTGCAGCGCTCGCGCCCCCAGCAGCCAGGCGGGCGACTGGGCGAGGCCGCCGAGGGCGGAGGCGAAGGTGAAGAGGAGGATGCCGGCGACGAAGACCTGGCGGCGGCCGAGTAGGTCGCCGGCGCGGGCGCCGAGCAACAGCAGGCCGCCGAAGGTCAGGGTGTAGGCGTTCTGCACCCAGGAGAGGCCGGTGGGGGAGATGTGGAGGTCGCTGTGGATGCTCGGCAGCGCGGTGATCACGATCGAGGCGTCGAGTACCACCATCAGGTAGCAGCCGAGGATGATCGCGAGGATCAGCGCCGGCGAGCCGCCGGCGGCGCCGGGCCGGGCGCGCCCTGCGAGCAGGCTCTGGCGAAGATTGGAGAACAAGTCGAAATCCTTCCCGTCGGGGAGTGCCGTGTTAAAATGGAGGGGTCCTCCGGGTAATTCGGAGGTGTCCTCCGCTTCTGGAGAGCACTATACGGAGGGACCCTCCGTTTTGTCAAGGGTGGATTGACCCGAAAATGAGCACCAGCGCCGTCGACATCACCGAGCTCGCCCCGCGGCCCAAGCGGGCCGACGCCCGCCGCAACTACGAGAAGCTGCTCGCCGCCGCCCGCGAGGCGTTCGCGACGCAGGGCACCGGCGCCACGCTCGAGGACATCGCCGCCCGGGCCGGGGTGGGGATTGGCACCCTCTACCGCCACTTCCCGACTCGCCCCGACCTGCTCGAAGCCGTCTACCTCGACGAAGTGCGGGCGATCTGCGACTCGGCCGCCAAGTACGAGGACCTGCCGCCGTGGGAGGCGCTGACCGGCTGGCTGCGCGAATTCATCTCCTTCGCGGCGACCAAGCGGGCGCTGGCCGAGGAGATGTTCACCTATATCGATCGCGAGGCGCCGGTCTTCAAATCCTGCGCCAACGTCATCTACGGGACCGGCGAGCCGCTGCTGCTGCGGGCCCAGGAGGCCGGCGTCGTCCGCGCCGACACCGACATCTCCGACGTCACCAAAATGATCAGCAGCATCGCCGCGATCAGGGCCAGCGACCCCGAGCAGATCGACCGCATTGTCTCCGTCGCCCTCGACGGCCTGCGTCCTGGCCACTGAAGCACGCCGTGCCGGGCCGAAGCCGCGGCGCATTGGACTTTGCCCCGCCTATCACGAGGTCAAAGTCCAACGCACTTGCTGGCGCCGGCGGGAGAGAGATGCGCCCGGCGCGGCTCCATGGGGGAGACGGCGCCGCGCCGGACTGCCGGTAACCATCGCTTACCCAATATTTGGGCTCTTACATCATCACTTTTTAGTACATCCAGGCGTGGAGTGCAAGCGGGCGAGTGATCAGCCCAGCTCGATCACGCTGCGGATGCCGTCCTGGGCCTCCATCAGCTCGAAGCCGCGATTGACTTCGTCGAGGCCGATCCGGTGCGAGAGGAAGGGCTCGACGTCGATCTCGCCGGCCAGGTAGCGCTCGACCAGGACCGGGACCTGGTCGCGGCCCTTGACGCCGCCGAAGGAGGAGCCGGCGATGCGGCGGCCGGTGATCAGGAGGCGGGGAACGACGTCGAGGGTCTCGCCCTTGCCGGCAACGCCGGCGACGGTGCAGAGGCCCCAGCCCATCCGCGCTGCCTCGACCGCCTGCTGCATCACCCCGACCAGGCCGGTCGCCTCGAAGGTGTAGTCGGCGCCGAAGCCGTCGGTCATCTCGAGAATTCGATCGGCCGTGTCCTCGCCGCCGACCATCGTGTCCGTCGCGCCCTGGCCCTTCGCTAGCTCGAGGCGGTCCTCGGAGAGGTCGACGCAGACGATCCGCTCGGCGCCCTGCAGGCGGCAGCCGGCGACCGCGCCGAGGCCGACCATGCCGGCGCCAAAGACGACGCAGGTGGTCCCGGCCTCGACCTTGGCGGTGTTGATCGCCGCCCCGAGCCCGGTCGAGAGGCCGCAGGCGAAGAGGCAGGCGTGCTCGAAGGGGGCCTCGGGATCGATCTTGGCGAGGGCGATCTGCGGCATCACCGTGTACTCGGCGAAGGTCGAGCAGCCCATGAAGTGGCGGATCTCCTCGCCGTCGCGGCGCAGCCGCACGGTGCCGTCGGGAAGGTGGCCGAGGTTCTGCTCGGTGCGGATCGCCAGGCAGAGGTTGGTGCGAGGGTCGAGGCAGTGGATGCACTCGCGGCACTGAGGCGAGAAGAGGGTGACGACGTGGTCGCCGACGGCGAGGTCGACGACGCCCGCGCCGAGCTTCTCGACCACCCCGGCGCCCTCGTGGCCAAGCACGCAGGGTGCGTAGCCGGACGGGTCGGCGCCGGAGGCGGTGTAGAGGTCGGTGTGGCAGACCCCGCAGGCGGCGAGCCGGACCAGGACCTCGCCGGCTCGCGGCTCCTCGAGCTCGACCTCCTGCACGCTCAGCGGCTGACCGAACTGCTCGAGCACAGCGGCGCGAATCTTCATGCGCCGATCTTAGTTGTTGCCAGCTTGCCGGCTAGGCGTGGCCGATCGCGATGCCGACGCCGGCGACCATCACGCCGGCCATCGTCACCTGGACCAGCGACTGGCTCAGCGCCACCCGCAGGTAGCGCTTGCGGACGAAGGCGATCGCCAGCAACTCGACCGCGACCACCGCGTAGGCGACCAGCAGCGCCTGGTTGACGTCCGGGATCAGGAACGGCAGAGAGTGGAAGGCGCCGCCGACGAAGGTGGCGAGGCCGGTGATCAGGCCGCGGCCCCGCGAGTCGCCACGGCCGGTCAGCGACCCGTCGTCGGAGAGGGCCTCGGAGATTCCCATGCTGATCGCGGCGCCGAGCGCCGAGGCGAGGCCGACGAGGAGGGCGGCGCGGGAGCCGGCGACGTAGGCCGAGGCGAAGATCGGGGCGAGGGTGGAGACGGTGCCGTCGATCAGGCCGATCAGGCCCGGCTGGACGAACTGCAGCAGGCGAACGCGCTCGTCGGTGCTCCGCCAGCGGGCGATCAGGGCCTGGGCGGTAGCGGTCATCGGCAGATAATTATAACAAACTACTTAAAATAAGGTCTACCTAAGAAAAACAACTTAGGTGCACCTGACAGTCGCTATCCTTTGTCGAGATGGCCACCGCGACGATGCCGACCGCCGAGCAGGAGCTGAGCGACGCCCTGCGCGAGCGCGGCCTCCGGGTCACCCCGCAGCGGCTCTTCATCTACCGCGCCCTGCGCGAGCTCGATCGCCACGTCAGCGCCGAGGAGGTGCTGGCGGTGGTGGGGGAGAGCCTGCCGAACGTCTCGCTGCCGACCGTCTACGCGACCCTCGACCTGCTCGAGGAGATGGGGCTTGTGCGGCGGCTCGGCGTCACCCAGGGGGCCGTTCTCTACGACCCGCGCCCGGACCCCCACAACCATCGCGTCTGCGACCGCTGCGGCACGATCGAGGACTTCGAGGCCGAGCTCGACCTCGGCATCGCCCTGCGCCGCGCCCGCCGCGGCGGCTTCGAAGCCGGCCGCGCCGAGGTCGTCGTCCACGGCCTCTGCCGCAGCTGCGCCCTCGCCGGTTAGCGGTCCCCGCGGACCCTCAGTCCGATCCCATCCACAGACGGACGACGTTGCCGTCGTCCCAGCGGATCTGGACCAGGTCGCAGAGCTGGTTGGCGACCCAGAGGCCGCGGCCTTCGACCTGCTCGAAGCCCGGGCGCAGGCGGCCAGCGAGGGGGTCGACGATCCGGCCGGAGTCGCGGAAGTCGCAGATGACCTCGTCCTCGCGGCGCCAGATCTGCAGCACCCCAGTGCCGCCGCCGTGGCGAATGCTGTTGGTGGCGATCTCGCTGGCGGCGAGGACGAGATCGCCGGCGCGGGCGGTCTCGAGTCCGGCGCGGGCGGCCTCCGCGAAGACGAGGCGACGGACCGAGTGCAGAGTGGCGGCGTCGAAGCCGAAGACGGTCTCGACGAACTCGCCGGCGGGGCGCTCGAGGCGCCCGGCGAAGACGTCCTCGCCGGCGTCGTAGCTGGCGCTGCGCTCGCGGCCGGAGACCGCCAGGTGGCAGCGCTCGGCGCCAATCAACACCTCGTCGTCGAGCCCGGCGGCGTCGTAGGGGCAGAGCAGGGCGACCGGCTGCGAATCGGCGATCGGCAGGTTGAGGAGCGCCTCGTGACGGCCGCACTCCTCGAGCGCGGCGGCGCTGCGCCCGGCCCAGGCCGGTTCGCCGAGCCCGCGGGTGCCGGCGCTGGGGTTGGCGAGGGCGAAGTCGGTCCAGGCGGAGAGCAGGCGGCCAGGGTTGCGCCCCATCTCCTCCATCGCGGCGAAGTTCGCCAGCTCGGCATCGGCGCCGAGCGCGTCGCGGACCAACTCGCGCTTCTCGCGCGGCAGCGCCACCAGCACCGCCTCACCGGCCTCGATCCCCTCGCGCACAAACGGGACCGTCCCGGCTAGGTACTCGTCGGGATCGGCGTAGAAGAACGCCTCGTGGTGGATCTCTCCACGCTCGGCCATCGCCCTCCCCGGAGCTTGCCACTTCTGCGTCTGGCTCGGCAGCCAGCTAAGCTCGTCTGCCGTGAGCGAGCGTCGACCGCGGGGGTGGCTTCGCCAGCTGGCTGGGACGGTGACCCCGGCCGGGGCGGTGGCCGGCAGGGTCGCGATGGAGCGGCAGGCGGGGATGCGGGTCGAGCGGCTGAAAGCCGCGGCGGCCGATCGCTGGCGCCAGCGCCGGGCGCCGACGCGGCCGCGGATGCGAGCGCTCTCGCTGGCTCCCGGTGCTCGCTTCGCCTGGCGGGACGTCGCGGCGCCGCCGCTGCCGCAGCCGCGCGGCGCCCTCGTCCACCCGATCGCCGCCGCCACCTGCGACATCGACCGCGCGATCGGACTCGGCACCGCGCCCTTCCCGCAGCCGCTCCACTTCGGGCACGAATGCGTCGCCGAGGTGGTCGAGGTCGGCGACGCGGTGACCGCGGTCCGGCCCGGCGACCGGGTCGTCGTTCCCTTCCAGATCAGCTGCGGAGAGTGCGAGCCCTGTCGCCAGGGCCGCCCCGGCAACTGCGCCGCGGTGCCGCCGATCTCGATGTACGGGTTCGGGCTCGCCGGCGGCCACTGGGGCGGCGCGTTCTCCGACCTGTTGGCGGTGCCCTATGCCGAGGCGATGCTGGTGCCGGTGCCCGACGGAGTCGAGACGGCGACCGTCGCCAGCGCCGGCGACAACCTCGCCGACGCCCACTTTCGGGTGGCGCCGTACCTGGGCGGTGGGGAAGGGCCGGGCGGGGAGGAGCTGCTGATCGTCGGCTCGCCCTCGCCGCGGACGGACTTCAGCGCCAGCGTGCCCCTCTACATGGGCCAGATCGCGCTCGCGCTCGGAGCTCGCCGGGTCCGCTTCGCCGACGCCCGCCCGTTCGTCCGCGCCCAGGCCGAGCGGCTGGGGATCGAGGCGTTGCCGCCCGGCGACCTCGACCGTAGCGAGCTTTCGCCGCTGACGATCGACGCTGGCGCCGTCCCTGCCAGTCTCGATCTGGCGATCAAGATGACCGCCGAGGACGGCTTCTGCAACTGCGTCGGCTCGCTCCACGCCAGCACCAAGATCCCGACCGCGCTGATGTTCGGCCGCAACGTCACCGTCCGCGTCGGCCGCTCCCACGCCCACCCGCAGATTGCCCCCGTCCTCGACCTCGTCGCCTCCGGCCGGATCCGGCCGGAGGAGGTGACGAGCGCCGCCGCCGCCTTCGACGACGCCCCGCGCGCCCTGCGCGCGCACACCGTCGGCGAGGCGACGAAGACGGTCCTCGTCGAGTCGGCTTAGTTGCCGATCAGCCCCATCCCGGCCTCGTCGTAGCGGCTGCCGCGCACCGCCTCGACCGAGATCGCCTCGTCGAGCTCGGCGACCTGCTCGGCGCTCAGCTCGAGCTCGGTCGCGGCGGCGTTCTCCTCCAGCCGCTGCGGGCTTTTGGTGCCCGGGATCGGGACGACGTCCCCGCCCTTCGCCAGCACCCAGGCCAGCGCCACCTGCGCGGGGGTGGCGCCGATCCCCTCCGCCAGCTCGGCGACGCGGTCGGCGAGGCGCAGGTTCTCCTCCAGCGCCTGCTCCTGGAAGCGGGGGTTGGAGCGGCGCCAGTCGTCCTCGGGGAGGTCGTCGAGCGAGCGGATCGCGCCGGTGAGGAAGCCGCGGCCGAGCGGCGAGTAGGCGACGAAGCCGATCCCCAGCTCGCGCAGGGCCGGCAGCACCTCGTCCTCGGGGTCGCGGGTCCACAGCGAGTACTCGCTCTGCACGGCGGTGATCGGGTGGGTGGCGTGGCCGCGGCGGATCGTCTCGGCCGAGGCCTCGGAGAGGCCGAGGTAGCGGACCTTGCCGGCCTCGACCAGCTCGCCCATCGCCCCGACCGTCTCCTCGATCGGCACGCTGGGGTCGATGCGGTGCTGGTAGTAGAGGTCGACGTGGTCGGTGCCGAGCCGCTGCAGCGAGCCGTCGATCGCCCGCCGCACGTTCTCGGGGCGGCCGTCGACGCCGCGGCGGGAGGGGTCCGAGGGGTCGATCGCGAAGCCGAACTTGGTCGCCAGCTGGACCTCCTCGCGGTGACCCTCGATCGCCCGCCCGACCAGCTCCTCGTTGTCGAAGGGGCCGTAGATCTCGGCGCTGTCGATGAAGGTGACGCCAAGCTCGAGCGCCCGCTGGATCGTCTCCAGCCCCGACTGCTCGTCCGCCGGCCCGTAGGCCCAGGTCATCCCCATGCAGCCGAGGCCCTCGGCCGACACCTGGAGGCCCTGCCCTCCCAAAGCTCTTTTCTTCACGCGGTTCCTTTCGTCGGGTGATCCGGCCAGTCGTCCTCGACCGGCTCGCCGTCGGCACGGTGGGGGCCGAAGGCGATGAGCTCGAGGCCGTCGGGACCGGCCTCGAAGGCGCGCGGCAGCTCCGGCGCGACTCGGATCGCGTCGAGCGGCCCCACCTCGCGCATCTCCTTGCCGAGCCTGACCCGGCCGCTGCCGCCGAGGATCACGTAGACCTCCTCGGCCTCGCGGTGGCGATGGACGAAGGGCGAGCGCTGGTCCGGGCGGAGGCGGAAGTGGGTGAGGCCGGCCTGGGCGGCGCCGAGGTCGGTCCGCGCTACCCGCGCCTCCCAGCGCTCGCCGAAGCCGTTGCCAGGTGCCGCGTCCTCGACCTCGCCGAGATTGAGATGCGTGTAGCCGCGCGCCATCGCCACAGTCTCGCAAGACGCTCTTTTGGCGCCTTTGCTCGGCAGCGGCAAGCAGAGGCGCGACAATGCGGCGCATGGGAAGCGAGGGGCGCCGCGGGGTGGCGCGGGCGATGCTGGGGCTGCTCTGCGGCTACGCGCTGGTGCTGGGAGCGCTGGCGGCCTTCGCGCCGCGCACCTTCTACGACGACTTCCCCTTCTTCTCGCACTGGGTCGAGATGCTGCCGCCCTATAACGAGCACCTGGTCACCGACGTCGGCGGCCTCTATCTGGCGCTGGCGGTGATCCTCGGCTGGGCGGCGTGGTCGCTGGAGCGGACGCTGGTCCGGGCCGCCTGCGCCGGCTTCCTGCTCGCCGCGGTCCTCCACCTGATCTTCCACGCCAGCCACCTCGAGGGGTTCGGGACGGCCGACGGGGTCGCCGAGATGGCGGCGCTGGCGGCGCTGCTGGTGCCGCCGGTGGTCGCGCTGTGGGCGGTCGAGGGCTGATATACGAGCGGGCGATGCCGGCGAGCGCCCGCCCAGATG
This sequence comes from Solirubrobacterales bacterium, assembly GCA_036489595.1. Taxonomy (GTDB): domain Bacteria; phylum Actinomycetota; class Thermoleophilia; order Solirubrobacterales; family 70-9; genus VAYN01. The sequence goes on along the minus strand of DASXFL010000036.1, from coordinate 5,372 downwards.
TCGCCGCTTGAGGCGCTCGCCGTCCTCGCCGCCGCGCTTGCCGCGGGGGCGGTGAACGCGATCGTCGGCTCCGGCTCGCTACTGACCTTCCCGACCCTGCTGGCGGTTGGCTTCGCGCCGATCACCGCCAACGTCTCCAACACCGTCGGCCTCTGCTTCGGCAACTTCAGCGCCGTCTGGGGATACCGGGCGGAGCTGCGCGGGCAGGAGCGGCGGGCGGCCCTGCTGGCTGCGGTGACCGGGCTCGGGGCGATCGCCGGCGGCGTCCTCCTGCTCGCCCTCCCGAGCTCGGTCTTCGACGCGGTGGTGCCGGCCCTGATCCTGCTCGCCTGCCTGCTGATGGCGACCCAGCCGAGCCCGCGCGCGCACGCGATGTCGCAGCGCGCCCGGATCGCCATCCTCGGCCCGATCGCCTTCCTCGCCGGCGTCTACGCCGGCTACTTCGGCGCCGCCGCCGGGGTGATCCTGCTGGCGACGATGCGGCTACTGATCCCCGAGCGGCTGCAGCGGCTGAACGGGGCGAAGAACCTGATGGTGGGGACGGCGAACGGGATCGCGGCGCTGCTCTTCGTGATCTTCGCCCACGTCGCCTACGATGCCGCGGCGCTGGTCGCGGTCGGCTCGATCACCGGCGCCCAGCTCGGCTCGGCCTACGGTCGCCGGATCCCCGACGAAGCGCTGCGCTGGGTCGTCGTCTGCGTCGGCGTCGTCGTCGCGATCGTCCTCATCGTCGACTGATCCACGTCGAGGTTGCCGTTTGGCTCGATATAGGCGGAAAAGGGCAACCTCGTGGGGGGCGGCCGGCTAGATGGCGTCGGCGACCGGCCGCGGCAGCTCCTCGCCGGCCTCGGTCGAGATCAGGATCGCGCCCTCGCCGCTGACGTAGGCCTCCTCGCCGTGCTGGGTGACGTCCATCCCGACCGCCTCCTGGCGCTGATCGACCCGCAGCGGCATCGCCAGACCGACCAGCTTCAGCAGCAGGAAGGTCATCGCGAAGGCGTAGACCGGGGTTGCCAGCCCGGCCAGCGCCTGGTGGCCGAGCTGGGCGGCGTTGCCGTAGAGGAGGCCGTCGGAGACGCCGTTCCAGGCGGCCTGGGCGAAGAAGCCGATGAAGAGGATTCCGAGGAGGCCGGCGGTTCCGTGGGCGGCGAGCACGTCGAGGGTCTCGTCGACCCGGGTCCGGGTGCGCCAGACGATCACCGCATAGCTCGGCAGCGCTGCCAGGGCGCCGAGCGCCATCGACCAGCCGGGGCTGACGTAGCCGCCGGCCGGGGTGATCGCGACGCAGCCGACGATGATCGCGGTTGCGGCGCCGATCGCCGTCACCTTGCGGCCGCGGGCGAGGTCGAGCGCGAACCAGACCAGCAGCGTGCAGGCGGGGCAGAGGAGGGTGTTGGTGAAGGCGAGCACGCTGGGGTTGCCGGTGGCGAAGCCGCTGCCGCCGTTGAAGCCGAACCAGCCGAACCAGAGCAGGCCGGCCCCGAGCAGGACGTACATCGCGTTGTGGGGGAGGAGGGCCTGGCGGCCGTAGTCGCGGCGGGCGCCGACCACCAGCGCCGCCGCCAGGGCGGAGAAGCCGGACCCCATCTCGACCGGGACGCCACCGGCGAAGTCGAGGGTGCCGTGGGCCTGCAGCCAGCCGCCGCCGAAGGACCAGTGGGCGAGGACGGCGTAGACGAAGACCGACCACAGCGCCGCGAAGACGAGGAAGGCGCCGAACCGCATCCGCTCGACCACGGCGCCGGAGATCAGGGCGACGGTGATGATGCAGAAGGTCGCCTGGAAGCAGAAGAAGATGAGCTCGGGGATGTGGGTGCCGGTGCGGGGGGCGAAGCCGACGCCACTGAGGAAGGCGTTGCCGAGGCCGCCGACGATCGAGCCGTGGCCGTCAAAGGCGAGCGAGTAGCCGACCGCGGCCCAGGTGACGGCGGCGACGGCGATCGCGCCGGCCGACATCATGAAGGTGTTGAGGGCGTTCTTGGAGCGGACCAGACCGGCGTAGAAGAGGCCGAGGGCCGGGGTCATCATCAGCACCAGCGCCGTCGCCACCAGCATCCAGGCGGTGTCGCCGCTGTCGATCCCGGAGATCCCGACCGCCGCCAGCGGGCCGGCGCTCACTTGTCGACCGGCGTCACCGCGCCGGTGTCGGTGTCGCCCGTGCGGATCCGCACCGCCCGCTCCAGGGCCACGACGAAGATCTTGCCGTCGCCGACCTCACCGGTCCGCGCGCCCTCGCAAAGCGCCTCGATCGTCGGCTCGACGAACTCGTCGGAGACCGCGATCTCGAACCGCACCTTCTCCGAGAGCCCCATCTGCACCGTCGTCCCGCGGTAGGTCTCGACCCGCTCGAGCTCGCCGCCGTGGCCGCGCACGCTGCTCATCGAGAAGCCGCGGACGTCGGCCCGATAAAGGCTCTCCAGGACGTCGTTGGCCTTCTCCGGGCGCACGATCCCGATTACCAGCTTCACCTTCGCCTCCCCCGTCGACCCCTCCGCTACCGCGCTCCCCGCGGCGGCGAAAGCCTAGCCGACCGCGGCGCAGCCCGGGCGCTACTTGCCGGCGGCGATCGGCTCGGCTTCGATCGCTTCGTTCGCCAGCACTTCCAGTTCCCGGGTCGAGGCTTCGGGGACGCCGACCCCGTAGGTGTTGCCGTCTTGCCGCCAGGCGACGGTGCCGAACTTGCAGCCGGGGCCGCAGCGGCCGGGCTCGTACACGCCTTCGATGCCGCCGGCGAGCTTCAGCTCGTCGCCGCCGAAGTGGGCATTGGGCTCGGCCGAGCCGGAGAAGATGGCGACGACGCAGTCGCTCTTGAAGCGGCACTTCGGCTTGGTCGAGAGCGCCAGCGTGTAGCTGTCGGGAGGGGAGCGGAGGACTTCGGCGTGGTTGGCGCCGGCCGGCAGCGCCGAGCTGAGCAGGACGGGCGGGACCCGCACCGGGACGCCGCTCGCCGCCGCCTCTTCCAGCGCTGCTTCGAGCTCGGGCGGCGCCGGGGAGGGCGAGGTCGCGGCAGTCTCGGCGGCGGAGGACGAGGACGACGAGGAGGAGGAGGAGCCGCAGCCGGTGAGCGCGGCGACGGCCAGCAGAAGGAGGCAGGCGAGCCGCCTCACCGGTAGGTCACCAGCTCCCGGTCCACTTCCTCGAGGTGGGAGTGGTCGTTGAAGGCGAGCAGGTGGGTGCCGGCGGCGCCGATCCCGAGCTTGGTGACGCTGGCGTTGACGATCACCCGGTTGAGCGCCGTGAAGACCTGCGCCGGGGCCCCCAGCAGGCCGCCGGCCAACGCCGCGATCGTCCCGCCGGAGGTGACGACGACGGCGGTCTCGCCGCGCCCGAGCCCGGCGGCCAGCTCGGCCAGGGCGGCGGATCCGGCGCCGCTGAACTCGGTCCAGCTCTGGCTCGCAGGGCTCGCCTCGTCCATCTCGATCCAGGCCGCCAGCGCCGGCTCGAGCACTGCCTGGAAGCCCTTCGAGGTCAGCGTCGCGCCGCCGCCGGCCGCGCCCTCGCCGTCGAGCCTGATCGCGGTGTCGCCGTGGTGGGCGAGGACTTCGTTGGGGTCGAACTCGTCCCAGCGCTCGTCGACCTCCGGCGCCGGCCCGGTGAAGGCGGCGGCGGTGTCGATCTGGCGCCGCAGCGAGCCGGTGACGATCCGGCTCGGCGCGTAGCCGCGCCGGGTCAGCGCCGCGGCGGCGAGCTCCGCCTGGCGCTCCCCGGTGGGCGAGAGGACGTCGTAGTCGGCGGCGCCGAAGGAGGCCTGGCCGTGGCGGACGAGGAGGACGGTGGGCACCTTGGGGCGGATTATCGAGGTCTGGGTCCCGCGGCGATGCAAGACTGGCCCGCGTGCCGAGCCAACAGCTGCCGTTCGACCCGATCGAGGAGGCGCGCCGCCACTGGCGCGAGCGCTGGAGCGAGCAGGCGGCGACCGAGATGGTTGCCGTCACCTCGATCATGCGCGTCCACCAGATCCTGATGGCGCGGTTGAACGAGTTGCTGGAGCCGCTCGGCCTCACCTTCCCCCGCTACGAGGCGCTGATGCTGCTCCACCTCTCGAGCCGCGGCTCGCTGCCGCTGGGCAAGATCGGCGAGCGCCTGCAGGTCCACCGGACCAGCGTCACCAACACGATTGACGGCCTCGAGAAGGTCGGCCTGGTGCGGCGGGCTCCGCACGACTCCGACCGCCGCGCCGTCCTCGCCGAGATCCTCCCCGCCGGCCGCGAGGTAGCCGAGCGCGCGACCGCGGCCCTGAACGAGGCCGCCTTCGCCACCGAGCCGCTCGGTGGCGAGGAGCTGGAGGAGATCTCCCGTCTCCTTCGCACCCTCCGCGTCGCCGCCGGCGACTTCCCGGGATGAACAGCTCGGCGCTTGTGGCCTCGCGAGATACGTGGTACTCCTACTTTCTGTGAGCCACGTATCCGACATGTGGGCGGCGGACGCCGAGGAGTGGCGGCGCCGCTACCAGGCGACGCCCGAGCGCGAGGCCGAGTTCTCGACGATCTCCGGCCACCCGATCGAGCCCCTTTACACCGAGGCCGACGGGCCGGCCGAGCTGCCCGCCGAGGAGCGGATCGGCTTCCCCGGCTCCTATCCCTTCACCCGCGGCCCCTACCCCTCGATGTACCGGGGGCGGCTCTGGACGATGCGCCAGTTCGCCGGCTTCGGCACCGTCGAGGAGACCAACGAGCGCTTCCACTACCTGCTCGATCAGGGCCAGACCGGGCTCTCCACGGCCTTCGACATGCCGACCCTGATGGGCTACGACTCCGACCACCCGCGCAGCCTCGGAGAGGTCGGGCGCGAGGGGGTCGCGGTCGACACCCTCGCCGACATGGAGCGCCTGTTCGAGGGCATCCCGCTCGGCGGCGTCACCACCTCGATGACGATCAACGCCCCGGCGGCGATCCTGCTCGCTTACTACGTGTTGGTCGGCGAGCGCCAGGGAGTGCCGGCGGAGCGGCTCGGCGGCACGATCCAGACCGACATCCTGAAGGAGTACATCGCCCAGAAGGAGTGGTGCTTCCCGATCGACCCGGCGCTGCGCCTGGTCACCGACATGATCGAGTGGTGCAGCGAGACGATGCCGCGCTGGCACCCGGTCTCGATCTCCGGCTACCACATCCGCGAGGCCGGCTCGACCGCCCAGCAGGAGCTCGCCTTCACCCTCAAGGACGGCTTCACCTACGTCGAGCGGGCGCTCGAGCGCGGCCTCGACGTCGACGACTTCGCGCCGCGGCTCTCCTTCTTCTTCAACGCCCACATCGACTTCTTCGAGGAGATCGCCAAGTACCGGGCGGCGCGCCGGATCTGGGCGCGCGAGATGCGCGACACCTACGGCGCCAAGCGCGAGGAGTCGATGCGGCTGCGCTTCCACGCCCAGACCG